>NZ_PDYL01000011.1:0-134216 GCF_002743035.1 Sporosarcina sp. P12(2017) | reverse complement strand
AGGTTGCCCACGTGTTACTCACCCGTCCGCCGCTAACTGAAGGAAGCAAGCTTCCAACAGTTCGCTCGACTTGCATGTATTAGGCATGCCGCCAGCGTTCGTCCTGAGCCAGGATCAAACTCTCCATAATACTGACCGCCGATTCGCAGCGAATTGCGTCGTCAGTTTCACTCACTCAGTCGGTCACGTACCTAAGTACGCTCCCTCCTTCGCTCGATCACTTCCTAGCACTTCACTACGACTCGACGCCCAGTAGATGAAAAATCGATTAGCTCGAGTTTCATTTGCTGGCATCAATTAAGATACTCATTTTGTTTATGTCATCGTTAGATGCACAAACTGTATTTCGTTAACGTTTTGCTGTTCAGTTTTCAAGGTTCATGTTGCAGTCGCTTTCTTGACTGTTCTATTACTATATCAGATGCATTTTAAAGTGTCAACAACTATAGACAACCTTTTTCAATTTCTTTTTCCTTTCTTTTAGATTCAATACCATTAACGCCTTTAAAGAGATGCTTATAGAATAGATAAAACCGCTCCCCTATTGGCCTGGGAAGCGGTTTGTTGTTATTTGATATAGATGAAATACAAAATGAAGATCACAAAGAGCCCGTACATAATTGGATGAATTTCTTTTCTTCTACCGCTGACTAGCATCGTAATAGGATAGAAAACGAAACCGATTGCGATACCTGTTGCGATACTGTACGTCAACGGCATGGCGATGATCGTAAAGAATGCTGGAACTGCGATCTCGAAACGAGTCCATTCTATGTTTCCTAATGTCGATACCATTAATACCCCTACGATAATCAAAGCAGGAGCCGTAACTGCCGGTGTAATGACTAGTAGTAAAGGAGAGAAGAACATTGCGAGTAAAAACAGCAAAGCGGTTACAATAGAAGCAAAGCCTGTTTTGGCACCCGCCGCAACACCTGCAGTGGATTCAATATAAGAAGTGGTAGTGGATGTCCCCATTACTGCTCCTGTTACGGTTGCCAAGGAATCCGCAAGTAATGCTTTGCCAGCACGTGGCAGACGTTCTTCCTTCATTAGACCTGCTTGTGTAGCTACTGCAACTAGTGTTCCAGCTGTATCGAAGAAGTCTACGAACAGGAATGTGATGACGATCACGAGAAATTGTGTTGTCATCAATGACCCTGGGTCGTTAAGGATCGCATCAAAAGCTGCACCAAACGTGGGAGCGACTGACGGAATTTTATCTACTACCTTGTGTGGCACGTCTATTAAACTGACCGCCATACCTAAAGCCGTGGTCATAATCATTCCGTAGAAAATAGCACCTTTGATCTTCCTTACCATCATGATAATCGTGATGACTAATCCAAAGATCGTTAGCAATGTAGGACCAGCTGTTAAATCACCTAGACCTACTAACGTATTTTCATCCGCCACAATAATCTTGGCATTTTGCAGACCTAGGAATGTAATGAACAAACCTATACCTGCACCTACCGCAAACTTCAGTTGTGCCGGTATTGCATTAATGATCATTTCACGTAACCCAGTTAATGAAAGAACAATAAAGATTAATCCTGAGAATAACACTCCAGTCAAACCTGTTTGCCATGGTATACCATACGTAAGCACTACGGTGAAAGCGAAGAATGCGTTTAATCCCATGCCTGGCGCTAAGCCAATCGGATATCTGGCTATTAAACCCATAAACAGTGTTCCAACAGCAGCTGCGAGTGCAGTGGCAACAAATACAGCACCTTTATCCATACGCATGGAATCAGGCAGGTCAGGTACAACATCTAAAGATAACATGATTGGATTTACCGCTAAAATATAGGCCATGGCTAAAAACGTAGTAATTCCACCGATGATTTCGCGACGATAATTGGTGCCAAGCTTATCAAACTCAAAGTATTTTTTCATTGTGACCTTCCTTACTCTCATTATGTAAAAAGAGGCACGCGAAATAAATTCGCATGCCTCTTCTCTAATCCAATAGAAAATACATTTCTATTTTGAATCGTAGTCGAAACATTTACGGTGTTTCGGTAGAGACTTCCAGGCCTTATTCCCAGCGTTATACGATCATATTCTGTTGTTTAACTTATTCCCACTCAATAGTGCCGGGTGGTTTCGCTGTAATATCATATACAACACGATTGACTTGATCCACTTCAGTTGTAATTCGAGTACTAATTTTTTCTAGTACATCGAAAGGTATACGAGCCCAGTCTGCCGTCATACCATCTACTGAATGAACCGCTCTTATACCTATCGCATAGTCGTAAGAACGTTGTTCGTTACGAACACCTACACTACGGATATTCGGTAATACTGCGAAATATTGCCAGATTGAACGATCGAGTCCAGCTTTTGCGATTTCATCACGTAAAATAAAGTCTGCATCGCGAACGATTTCAAGCTTATCTTCCGTAATTTCACCAAGCACACGAACTCCAAGTCCCGGACCTGGGAATGGTTGACGGTTAACAATTTCTTCAGGCAATCCAAGTTCTGCACCTACCGCACGTACTTCATCTTTAAATAATGCACGTAATGGTTCTATTAACTCGAAGTCCATATCTTCAGGCAAACCGCCCACATTATGGTGAGATTTAATAGTTGCAGAAGTTGCTGTTCCACTTTCAATGATATCTGCATAAATCGTACCTTGTGCTAAATATTTGATGCCGTCTAGTTTAGCAGATTCTTCATCAAATACGTAAATAAATTCATTGCCGATAATCTTACGTTTTTGTTCAGGATCTGTAACACCTTCGAGCTTATTTAAGAAGCGTTCGCGTGCATCTACTTTAATGAAGTGCATGCTGAACTGTTCACTGAAAGTCTTAACTACACTTTCAACTTCGCCTTTACGAAGCAATCCGTGGTCAACAAAAATACATGTCAACTGATCTCCTATTGCACGGTCAATCAAAGCAGCTACGACTGATGAGTCAACTCCGCCACTTAGCGCGCAAAGTACTTTACGATCGCCAACTGTTGAGCGGATCTTCTCTACTTCTATCTCAATGAAACGATCCATTGTCCAATCGCCTGAAGCTTTACAGATTTCAAAAACAAAGTTACGCAAGAAGTCTTTCCCGTTTTCCGAACGATAATCTTCTGGATGGAATTGAATCGCATAGATTTGTTGTTCATCGTTTGAAATAGCTGCAATATTACCAGCAGAATCTTTTGCAGATGCAGTAAATCCTTCAGGTAATTCGACAATGTCAGCGCTGTGACTAACCCAGACGTTTTGATTGTCAGTCTGACCAGCAAATAGTGTAGACGTCGTATCCACTGTCAACGTTTCTTCTTTGCTTTCACCGCCTGCATTCTTTTCTACCTTACCGCCTAAATGATCAACGATTACTTGAGCTCCGTAACTGATGCCCAATACAGGAATACCTAATTCAAATATTGCCGGATTGATATCATGCGCTTTCGCGTCTCCAACAGATGCTGCACCGCCGGAAAGTACGATACCGACTGGATTCATTTTTTTAATTTCCTCAATTGTCGTTGTATGTGCGTGTAACTCACTATACACACCAAATTCGCGGATTGTACGCGTGAAGAGCTGATTATACTTACTGCCGTAATCGAGAACTACAACTTTTTCTTGTCCGGCTAACACAGGAGCATTTGACAACTAATCCACCTCTTCCAATTTTTTAATACCATTTCACGCCTCAACTACAAAAGACGCGTTAGAAAGTCAACTTTCCACGCGTCTTTTCCATCAAAGAATCCAGGTACTGCTATTCAATGATAGCTGACGTTCGTTAGTGCAAGATATGTCGAGGACATTTCAAGCATCATCCGCTCTATATTTTACGCATATTTCGCTAAAAAATCAACATGTTGTACTAATAATTAAATCTTCCCACACTTCATTCAACTTATCCCATTCTTGCGTCTCCCAGTCATTCCCGTATATTCCTGTTTCATACGCATTGGTTAAGACGGCCATACGATCTCCGCCGTACCGCTCGTCTACGAGTTTCGCATAGTTAGAAAGCGTCATCGCGGTATCTTTTGGCAGTCCGGTCCGAGCTAATTGTTGTATTAACTGTGTGAATTGCTGTTCAAATTTCGCGCGACCATTTGGTAGTTTCCTGAGTTGTTTTATACGCCATTTCGGTAGCCAATTGCTTCTTTTACTATAGACAATTAAACTTGCTCCTACAATTAACACAAACAATGATACATAAATCCACCATTGACTGAACAACCATACAAATTTTTGTTTGAATGCGTCGAACGCAGGCGAACCTTTTGTTTTCTTAGGAAGTTCTTTCTCTTTTTCCACTTCCGGTTTCACAGTTTTTTTTATTTCCTCTTCTTCAGAACTTTCATTCGGAATATCGAATTCGATCTCTGTTGGATGTGTAAAACCTAGTGTCGGCTCAAACGGCATCCATCCAATTTCGGGAATGTATGCTTCTACCCACGAATGAGCCTCATCATTCGTCACGCGATAGACACTTTTCCCAGATGCTTTATATGCCTTTTCTCCTGGCGCAAATCCTTTCACCCAGCGCGTTGGTATATCTACGGACCTGAGCATGACCGCCATGGAAGTGGAGAAGTTATCACAATAGCCCTTTTTCGTGTCGAATAGAAACTGATCTACATAATCCTGTTCTTCATCAGGCACCGGAACATTTTGCGTTTCATAAACAAAACCGTTCTTTTTGAAGTATTGCTCTATGGCTTTCACTTTGTCATAGACGGCCGTTTCATTTTCTGTAATCGATAAAGCCAGTTCCTTCACGCGTTCCGGTAATTCTGCTGGAAGTTGGACATAGCTATTCAAATCCTCCGGAACCGTCTCATAGTTCACCATCTCTGTTTTCTGCAAATCTGACAGGATGTATGTAGGTTCAACAAATTCCATTTCATACTGTTCAATCTTTTCTTGTAGCCCCATCAACAAATATAGTCGGTTCGTCGTCATCTCGTGCATAAGATTCAAACCTTCAGGCGAGGAAATCTTCGTCGTGCCATAAGGAGTGGCAAGAAATGGAAGTGGTTCAGCGAAATCCAGTGTAGCATGCAAGACTTCCCCTTCTGCGGGATTATTCCATAGATCTTCGCCTGTATCCAGTAGCTCCTTATCTGACTCTTTATCCTGTATCCAGCCCTTTGAAGTATATGTATCCTTCGTTTCAATACGCCAATATTGCCGTTCATCCACGGATGCTTCAAACACCAATTGATTGTTTTGGTCGAAAGCTCCACCCAGTTGCGTATCGTCGGGGTCATAACCCGCTCTGGCTTGTCCGTTGTCAGATACGTTATCCTCCGCTCCACTCAACGATAGTAAGAACGGTACAGGATCTGGCCATGCAGGAGGATATACCGGTGCATTTCTTGATAGCAATCCGATAGATACAACAATCAGTACCACTGGCAATGAAAGCAAAAGCAATCTCTTTGGACGAAATGACAATCCTTCATCACCCGATAATTTAATTATTGTAAGGCAACCTACAATTACTAAGCCTACTATCATAATTCTCACTATAGACGAAGTAGCGTCATATGGAGTGAACGTATCCAAAAGTGCTACAAATATTATTGTAAAACCAAAGAACATCATCATACTACGTCGCACTTCAATCCAGTGACGAAGTAAATAAGCGATCATCCAAACTAGCACAAACAACAATAACGTACGGAATAAATTCGATAATTCCCCGAGATTACCTTGGAATAGCAACAGGACATTCTGTTGGACATCTTGCAAAATATAGCCTGTCACAGCTATAGAGATCCATAGTTTATTAAAATACATATAATGAATAGCCCACACTACATATAGAATCTGGACCGTTCCACTGATCCACCATGGCAGTTGCAGTAAAGTCAATGCAAAAAAGAGTACTAGATAGATGATGAATAGAGATGGATGTCCAAAATCCGTCAAATCCACAATCGGGATAAACCACTCCCATAGCAAAATGGAACTGAGCGCATATAAAAACAACAGCACTTTCCAATCCAACTTTGATCTCTTCATAAATTCACCGTCTTTCTCGACATTGATAAACGATCAGACGGATAAATCATTTTCACCGTAATACCAAGCGATTTCACTTGATTAACATTAGTTTCTAGAGATTTTTTGTTCGTTTCATCTGTTATGAGCACAAAACAAACCATTGTGGATGCATCATGAGTACATGTCAACACGCTACGGACAAACTCCATGCGAAGATTTCCTGTAATAAGCAATAACGCATCTCCAGATATTTCTTTCTCTATCGGCAACCTCACCTTTTGTGTGTCTTCAGGTTGGATTTTCGCAAGATGTACTAATGCTTGCCTCGTCTGACCTGCGGATTGTATCGATGGAAACACTTTCGGCTGGTCACTCGCTGTGATCAGGGTCAACTTGGCATGATTCTCTCTGGCGGATACAACAATCGATGCAGCAAACTCCACTGCATCTTCAAATGTTTCGGATTTTCCGCAATCCAGCAACAACGTATGTTGCTCCGAACGCTGTTCATCAAATTCTTTTGTCATTAATTTCGAAGTACGTGCAAATGATTTCCAATGAATCCAAGACATCCGGTCCCCTGGCGCATATTCCCTGATGCTAGATGGGGTAGTTGCATTCTTCGCTAGCATGAAGGCTGAGAGTTGCTGCCCTTCGCTCGTCCCATTAGATGCTGATTCATACACTAAATCGGTTACGCTCGGATAGACTAAAAAATGATTTTGTATAACAAATACTTTTCTTTTACGAATCCAATTAAAAAAATCCACTATTTCCACTTCTACTGTCGGCAATGTGTATTCGCCACGCTGAACATCCTTCAGCAAATAGGTGTGCTCATATGTTCTCCGAAATCCTAAGAGCATAATTTTCCGTTCAATCTTTTCGCGCTTAGCATGAACTCGTCTATCCATTAGAATTACATATAGTAGAGGGAAAGGGAAGTTCCTTTTTAAAATCACCCGAATGGAGACCTGTCCACTCCTAGATACGTGTCGATCTTCAATATATCGTGCAACGGTTAGATCTCGTAACGGATACAAGTAGAGAAGCACGGAGTATGTCACAAATGGAATCAACGTATAGAAAATGAACCAGCTAACGAAGCCCCCTTGAAATTTTGCGAAGACGTAAGCAACTGTACCAATGGCTACGACACTCGCGAATCGCCCAAATGATCGCAATGCCTTCATAGAGTAGTAGACCTGCGCATTACCGGAACCGGCTGGCGCTCGAGGATCCGACTAACAATTTCCTCAGCATCAATTCCTTCGTATTTCGCTTCAGGACGCAAAATCATCCGATGCGAAAATGCAAACGACGCCAAATATTGTACATCATCCGGCAAGACAAACGTGCGCCCTTTTATGAACGCGTAAGCTTGGCAAGCTTTCATTAAAGCCATTGAACCTCGTGGACTTACGCCTAAAGAAACAGACTCATGATGGCGGGTTGCATCCGCACAATCCACAATATAAGAAACAATCGTATCGTCTACTGTCACTTCTCGCACATGACGCTGTAACTCCAATAATTCATCCACTGTCAGAATGGCGTCGATTTTCTCAATCGGTATTTGCCGTTCCGCTCTTTTCAATAATTCCATTTCTTGCTGCTTTGTCGGATACCCCATTTTTAACTTGAAAATAAAACGATCAAGCTGTGCTTCCGGTAGAGGGTAGGTTCCTTCATATTCAACAGGGTTTTGTGTCGCCATTACGAAAAATGGTTCCGGCAATTGAATAGTCGTTCCATCTACCGTAATCGATGCCTCTTCCATTCCTTCCAATAATGCAGCCTGTGTTTTAGGTGATGTTCGGTTAATTTCATCAGCCAATACGATATTACCAATCAAAGGTCCCGGACGAAATTCAAATTGCATTGTCTGTGGATTATAGATGGACACGCCTGAAACATCAGAAGGTAATAAGTCAGGTGTGAATTGAATCCGCTTAAACTTCGCACCAATTGATGTCGCCAACGCTCTCACTAGCATCGTCTTGCCAACACCTGGTACGTCTTCTAGTAATACGTGACCGCCAGCTAATAATGCTGTCATACTTAACTCCGCTATATCTCGTTTTCCAACAATAACTTTTTCAATATTGTTCAATACTCGTTCGATCCATTCTGAATGCATAGTTATTCTCTCCCGTCACGAACTGAATCCGTCTTATTATATGAAACTATCATACCTGAAACGCATAACCTCGACAAACAGAAAAAAACTGCCGACCCTTTGTCGCACAAAAGGTCGGCAGATTTCATTTCCAAAACTCATCAAATACCGTGATAGGCAAATGGCGTTTATGCGCTGATTTCAAATAATGCCCTTCTATTTGCTTTCGCGCCTCATCCGATACTTCTTTTCCTTCAAGGTAGTCATCAATTTCATCATACGTCACACCTAATGCTACCTCATCCGGAATGGCAGGTTTATTGTCTTCCAAATCAGCCGTAGGGATTTTATTGTATAAATGTGGTGGGCAATCTAGCGCTTCTAATAGTTGTTTTCCTTGGCGTTTATTCAATCGGTAGATCGGCATAAGATCCGCTGCGCCATCACCAAATTTTGTATAAAATCCAGTAATTGCTTCAGCTGCGTGATCTGAACCTAGAACGACAGAGTGATGGATGGCCGCTACGGAATATTGTGCTTTCATACGTTCGCGCGCTTTTTCATTTCCTTTATCAAAATCAGAAATATGGAGACCCGCTTTGTTCATAGCTCGCTCACTGGCATCCACCGCTTCTTTAATATCGACTGAATAAACGATTGACGGCTTAATAAAACGCAATGCATCCTGGCAATCGTCCTCGTCAAACTGCACACCGTATGGTAAACGAAGAGCATAGAAGCGGTACTTTTCTTTCCCTTCTTCTTCATTCAACTCGTCAATTGCCATCTGTGCCAACTTGCCGACTAATGTAGAGTCTTGACCACCGGAAATACCTAATGTGAACCCTTGTAAAAATGTATTCTTTTTCAAATATGCTTTCATAAAGTCAATGGAAGTCCGGATCTCTTGCTGCGGGTCGATTTCCGGCTTCGTACGTAATGCTTGGATAATTTCTTGCTGCAATGTCAACGCTCCCACTTCCTTTTCATTATTTGGTATAGTTCTCGACCATCTCATGCACTTCTTCTATATTACGTCTCTTATTGTCCCAACACTTCTGACTAAGATCAACAGGATATTCTTCAGGATTTAACGAACGCTGATATTCCTCCCATAGTAGAGAAAGATTTCGTTGTGCAAATTCACGGATTTCATACACTGGAGGATTTTTATAAATAACGGTTCCATTCTGAATCACATGCTCATGTAAGTTCACTGCTTCAAAATTCGTCACAAACTTTGAGATAAATGTATGCACAGGGTGGAACATTTTGAGGCGTTCTTCCTTTGTCGGATCCTCATCATGCATCGTAATATAGTCGCCTTCCGCTTTACCATTTTCGAGGTCAATAATTCGATAGAGCTTTTTACGGCCAGGTGTCGTTACTTTCTCTACGTTAGCTGAAATTTTAATCGTATCTTGCATTTCTCCATCATCGCTTTCAATGGAGACAATTTTATAGACCGCTCCAAGCGCCGGTTGATCATATGCCGTAATCAGCTTTGTTCCAATACCCCAAATGTCGACTTGAGCTCCTTGGGCTTTCAAGTTTAAAATCGTGTACTCATCCAAATCATTGGATACAACGATTTTCGCATCCGGGAAACCTGCTTCGTCTAGCATTCGGCGAGTTTCTTTTGACAAGAACGCAATATCTCCACTGTCCAGGCGTACACCGATGAAATTAATGCTGTCTCCAAGCTCTTTTGCTACTTTGATAGCTGTCGGAACGCCAATCTTCAATGTATTATACGTATCCACTAAGAAAACGCAGTCTTTATGACGTTGTGCGTAAACTTTGAATGCAGTGTACTCATCTTTATAGGCTTGAACAAACGAATGTGCATGCGTTCCAGAAACAGTTAGTCCGAAACGTTTTCCTGCACGTACGTTACTCGTGGACTCCACGCCACCAATGACCGCTGCACGCGCGCCCCAAACTGCGGCATCCATTTCATGCGCGCGTCGGCTCCCGAATTCCATCACAATGTCATCTTTTACTACTTGCTTGATACGGCTAGCTTTTGTGCTGATCAATGTCTGGTAGTTAACAATATTTAGCAATGCTGTTTCGATCAACTGCGCTTCAATCAGGTTCGCTTCAATCCGAATGATTGGTTCATTCGCGAAAACGAGTTCTCCTTCTTTCATGGAGTAAACGTCTCCAGTGAAACGGATGCCTTTCAAATAATCGAGGAAGTCATCCGCAAACCCAAGCTCTTCTCGTAAATAATCTAGATCGCTTTCTGTGAATGAAAACTCCTCAAGATACTTCAGTACATGTTCAAGGCCAGCAAATATCGCATAACCGTTACCGAATGGAATTTTTCTGAAATACACTTCAAATACGGCTTTCCGTTCATGAATGCCGTCCGCCCAATACGATTCGGCCATATTGATTTGATATAGGTCTGTGTGTAACGCTAAGCTGTCGTCTTTGTATGATGAAGTCATAGTCGTCTCCTTCTTCCGCTGCAATAATATTGTCATTATACACTATTTCCCCTATTTCTCAGCAAAGTAATCATTAACTGGTGAATCGATTTCAGAAATATAGCTTTTTGACGCTAGTAATGAAAAGCTCACGAAAGAAATGTGAACGTGGAGGCAACGTTGATCGACGTTCTCGGCGGATGCTTTCCCGAGGGCCTAGCTTTCCAAATGCGGTTAGGTGAAAATATCTGCTCTTAGCGCTTCGCTTTTTCTACTTCATTAGAAAAAAGACAGAAGGCAGACCCGATTCAATTCGGAGTTTGACTTCTGTCTAACGTATTTATTTTTGAATGGAAATTGATTCTGCTTAAGCTTCCCACTTTTTAAACAAGTGAGTCGCCACTTCATTTTTCAGCAGTCTTCTATAACGATATATGTTGCTTTGACGGGGCCGTGAACCCCGATGACGAGGTTCATTTCGATGTCGGCGGAGTTGCTTGGACCTGTGATGAAGTTGATGCAGGACGGGACTTGCTCGCCATTGTTTAATTTTTCTCGAATCATATCTGACGCTTGGGTAATTCTTGGGACTAGCGTGCTTTTAGGAATTAACGCAATATAATGCGTCGGGAGCAAGCTGACGGAACGACCTTTGTCTGCACTACTGAAGAGTACGACCGTGCCGGACTCTGCGAGGGTCATGTCGCTGAATGTGATACCGATATTCGCTTGTTCAGCCAATTCGATATTCTTCACTCTAATTGAAGGATCCCAGCTATTGACTTCAATCTGTTCTAACGGCCACTTTGTCTCTAGTAGGACCGATAATTCATATTCCTCAAAGCGTTCGTCTCTCCATAGAGATAGCGGTCCGCCACCGTAAGCTTTTACGACTTCATCCAGCACAACCGACAACGATTCTTTTGTCGTTTCCACGATATCCGTATGAATTTGCTCGCATTGTACACGTAATACTTCGAGTAATTCATCTATTGAAGCATCCGCTAACACTGTGCGTTGAGGCTGATGTTTCCAGATCGGTTTTTCTACTTTCTTTTTGGGTTCGCGACCTAGTTGTGTCGCGATGGTTTCTAGAAATGTGGCGCGGTTTTGAATTGATCCTACCATGCTTATTTGCCCCCTTTCTGATCATAGAACCAGTCACGGAAACGCGTATTTCCGACAGCCGGGAACTCTCGTAAATCTGTCCAGTCTTTCAGTGGTCCCGGACCTTTTGAAATTCGGTCATTTTTCGTCAATGGTTTCATCGCAGTAGATGCTACCTTTGATCCCATAGAGTACAACGGATTGGAAGAAGCACCGATCCCAAATGCTTTCATTGCCAGTCTTTCGGAAATAGGTGATCGACCTTCTTCTTCCACAATAATGCGTCGATGTGTATGAAGTAGTTCGTGAAGAGGGATTTTCACCGGACAAGCATCCGTGCACGCTCCGCAAAGTGTGGAAGCAAAAGGCAACTCCTTGAAATCGTCGTAACCTCCAAGCAATGGCGATAGCACAGCACCGATCGGGCCTGAATAAATGGAGCCATATGAGTGTCCGCCAATATGACGATAAACAGGACACACGTTGACACACGCAGCACATCGGATACATTGCAACACCGACTGAAATTCTGTCCCTAAAATTTCAGAACGACCATTGTCGACGATAACTAAATGAAATTCTTCAGGACCATCTACGTCCCCTTCATCTCTAGGACCTGTTAACGCCGTCACATAACTCGTCAATTTTTGACCTACTGCACTTCGTGTCAATAAGCTGACCAGTACTTCGAATTCTTCAAAGGAAGGTACTACCCGCTCCATCCCCATTACCGTAATTTGTGTTTTAGGCAACGCAGAGACTAGTCGTGCATTCCCTTCATTCGTCACGAGGCTAATTGAGCCCGTTTCAGCTATCGCAAAATTGCAGCCAGTAACACCTATGTCTGCATCCAAGAATTCTTGACGCAGTTTTTCACGTGCATGCAAAGCTAATTCTTCAGGTTTAGAAGTATTTTGATAATCTAACTTCTGCTCAAAAACTTCACGAATTTGTTCTCTGTTTTTATGAAGTGCTGGTGCTACAATATGTGAGGGTGGATCATGATCATCTACTTGAAGGATATACTCGCCTAAGTCTGTCTCTATGACTTCGCATCCAGCTTCTTCTAGAACGGCATTTAGATTAATTTCTTCTGTTACCATGGATTTCGACTTCACTACTTTTTTGCCATCTTTTTTCTTGATGACATCCCGAACATAATCACTCGCTTCTTCAGCTGTCTTCGCAAAAAACACATGACCACCACGTTGTGCAACATTTTCACTTAGCTGATATAAATAGTAATCCAAGTTTTCAAGAACATGCTGACGAATTTCTTCTCCGTGTGAACGCCATTCTTCCCAACTACCTAACTCTTCTGCAGCGTCTAGTCTTCTGCCATGCAAACGTTCCTGTGCACTCGCCACTGCCTGTCTCATGAAATCATCTGAAATATTATCCTTTGTTCGATCTGTAAAGTTTTTCTTGCTGAACTTCATCGCCATTGCTATCACCTCACTTTTTTAATTTACTCGTGATTATTCAATACTTGCGCGATATGCATAACCCTGATCGGCTTGCCCATACGCTCTGCACGCCCTCCAATATTCATGAGGCAGCCACAGTCCGCCCCAATTAAATAATCTGCCTCTGTCGCCATGGCACTATCGACCTTCTCATCTACCATCTGTTCAGAGATATCTCCCATCTTAACGGAGAATGTTCCGCCAAATCCGCAGCAATTATGCGCATTGGGTAAAGGGATCATTTCCAGTCCTTCCACTTGATTCAAAAGCTTTCTCGGTTCTTCACTAGCGCCTAGTAATCTCGTCATATGGCAAGACGGATGATACGTCGCTTTTCCTATCAATTTTGCTCCTACGTTTTCCACTTGCAATACATTTACAAGGAACTGAGTGAACTCATATGTTTTATCTGCCAGCTCCTGTGCTCTTGGTAACCAATCGTGATCATCTTTGAAAACATCAGGATACAATTTAAACATGGTCGCACAAGATCCTGAAGGTGTGACAACATACTCCGCATTTTCAAATGTCTTAATCATATTCTTCATTGCTGATTTTGAATTTTCTACGTAACCGCTGTTATAAGCAGGCTGTCCGCAGCATACTTGTCCTTTTGGAAACGATAATTCACAGCCTTGTCTCTCTAATACTTCAACCATGTCTTTACCGGCTTCTGCATAGAACATGTCTACAAGACACGTGATAAATAAGCTTACTTTCATCTCACTTCACTCCTTCACTAGGACACCCCCGCGCAATCGACAGGTCATCAGATGACTAACATTTTACATAGCATACTACAAAGTTCTGTCAATTGACAGAGCATTCATTTATTTGGCTATAAAAAAATTCACTCAAAAGAAAATGAGTGAATAATGTTATTCTTTTACTGACTTCCAATGATTTATTAGAACAGACTCCACATTCAGAAGATGGGCTTGCATAGTACTTGACGCATTTTCTGGTTGCTGTGATTTAATCGCTAAAAAGATGGCCTCATGCTCATCATGCAAACGTTCTACTGTCGCAGTCTCCGAATAAAGACAAATACGACGCGTCTCTCTCATCGATTCACTCATCAGTCCCGCAACTTGGCTCAACAAGTTTACCAACAACGGATTTTTTGTTGCTTCTGCGATTGCAAAATGAAAGTCCAAATCCGCTTTTTCACCTAGCAAAATATCCCCGGCATGCTTTTTCATTTCATTGAGTGCTGTTTCCATCTTTTCCAAATCGTATACTGTACGGGATTCTGCTGCATTCGCCGCGGCTCCGGTCTCAACTATTTTTCTCACAGCTAATAAATATTGAATATCCTGTTGATTCATGAGCATGGCACTCTGTAACGGGAAGATCATATCGACGGGTGAGAATTCCTTGACATATGTCCCCTCTCCTTGTCGCATTTCGATAAGCCCTCTAGCACGTAATGTTGATAAGGCTTCGCGAATTGTTGATCTGCCAACAGTAAAGTTTTCAGCCAGTTGCTGCACAGAATCCAATTTATCACCTGGCTTTAACTCTCCAGACTGAATAGAACCCAATAAACTATCCGCCACTTCTTCATATATTTTCTTCGGTTTAATCTGCTTATATTTCATGTTGCTCACTCCGTCCTATCACTTATCAAGCGCGATTTCTCCAGTTGCAGCAGGTTCCTTTTATGCTCTTTCCCATCTCGATAGCCTGACAATCCTCCACTCTTTGCAATCACACGGTGACAAGGCACCACGATCAATACAGGATTCTTGCCTATTGCAGATGCTACAGCGCGAACAGCTGATGCTTTTCCTATTTGTTCTGCAATTTCTGAATAGGTTACGACTTCACCATAGGGTATCTGTTGTAGCGTTTCCCATACTTGCAGTTGAAATGGTGTTCCCTTTAAATCAAGAGGCAGCGCTAAAAGATCGTTAGTCCTCCCCGAAAAATACCCTTTGAGCTGATTGCTATAGACTTCAAGCTTTGTTTCGTCTTCCTTTAATCCTTCATTATCAAATCGCTTAGCCCAATCCTTCGGTTGTTCTAAACTATTTTCGGCTAGCCCCACGTAGCAAAGTCCCTTTTCTGTAGCAGCTAGTATTACTGACCACCCGTCGAAATTAAATCGTGTCCAATAAACCAGTGTGTCCACTCCCTTTATCCGAATAATTTTAAGCCAACAGCACCGAGAATAATGAGCGATAAAAAGAAAAGGCGTTTGACGCTAGCAGATTCTTTGAATATCAAAATCCCCATCAATACAGCTCCAGCTGCTCCTAAACCGGTCCATACTGCGTAGGCTGTACTCATCTGAATTTCACGCATAGCAAGAGACAGGAAAACAAAGCCGAAACCAAATATCCCGACAATGAGTAACAATCTTTTAATAGAACGTTTTTGTAAATAGTAATTGATGCTTACCACACCAAAAATCTCACCGAGACTGGCAATAGCCAAGTACACCCAAGCCATCGTCAGCCACCTCCTTCAGTATCTACTTGTTCATCTGTAGTCAACTTGATGCCAACTACCCCGATGACAATTAATCCGATAAAAGTCAGCGTAACCCACGTGAAACCTGCTTGAAAGACGAATATATCCACCAAAAGGATTGCCGCGGCTCCCGACCCGGTAAAGACTGCATACACCGTGCCTGAAGGTAATTTTTCGCATGCCTTGATAATGAAATAAAAGCTTAATACAATGGCCACACCTGTTCCAGTCCATTGAATTGCCGTTTCAGAGTAACGGAGACCGACTACCCAGAAAATCTCTATAACAGCCGCTAGGGCGACATAACTCCAAGCCAAATTAAATATCTCCTTTCTGTCATGAATAGCTCTATAAGTATAGCAAATCTTTTGCAATAACAAAAAATCAGCCGATGACGATAAAAGGAAGCTTGCTTCTAGTATATCCGCATGATAGAATAAATCCGTCAACAGTTTTTCCTATATTGTGAATATTCTTATCGAGAGAGACGGAGGGATAGGCCCAGCGATGTCTCAGCAACCAGCCTCAGGCACGGTGCTAATTCCAAGGGTGACACCACCTTGAAGATGAGAATACTGTATACACTTGTATGTTCGAGGGCCTATTCGAAAAGAAGAGGTTCTTTTTTATTTTGCTGGGGGGATGGATATTCATGACAAACAATGGATTAGAAACCAGATTAGTACAACTCGGGAACCACAGTGATGAGAAAACCGGAGCAGTCAATACGCCTATTTACTTGTCTACAGCGTACCACCATGAAGGTCTAGGGAAATCGACGGGATATGATTACACACGAACAAAAAATCCTACGCGTTCTATCTTAGAGGATGGTATCGCGAACTTGGAATCCGGTGATCAAGGATTTGCGTGTAGTTCCGGAATGGCAGCCATTCAACTAATTTTATCCTTATTTAAGACAGGTTCAGAACTACTGGCACCTGAAGACTTATATGGCGGCACCTATCGTTTATTTAATCAATATGAAGAGACGTACAATGTTAAGACGCGATACTTATCGTTCGATGATGTTTCAGAAGTTGAGCAAGCGATTACTGATCGTACAAAAGCGATTTTCTTAGAAACGCCTACAAACCCATTAATGCAAAACATAGCAATTAGGACGTATGCAGAATTGGCGAAAAAGCATGGCTTATTGCTAATTGTCGATAATACATTCCTAACACCCTATTTCCAGCGACCTATTGAAGAAGGCGCAGATATCGTCATTCATAGCGCAACGAAATATATCGGTGGACATAATGACGTACTAGCAGGTTTAGTCGTCGCAAAGGGTGAGGAATTATGCGAACGTCTATTTACTAACCATAATGCGATTGGGGCTACATTGTCCCCTCTTGATTCATGGCTTGTCGTACGCGGTCTGAAAACATTACATTTACGCATGAAACAGCATGACGCAAATGCAAAAGCGATGGTATCTTATTTAGAACAAGAACCTCTCATTGTCGACGTGCTCTACGCTGGAATCGGTGGTATGTTGTCATTCCGAGTACAGAATAGTGAATGGGTAGGACCATTCCTTGAAAACATGAACCTCATTTCATTTGCCGAGAGTTTGGGCGGTGTGGAAAGCTTCATCACGTATCCGACTACACAGACGCATATGGATATCCCATTAGAAGAACGTAATCGCCGTGGAGTGGATGATCGTTTGCTACGCTTCTCTGTTGGTGTAGAAGATGTAGATGATTTGATTGCTGATGTAAAACAAGCTCTTTATGCTGCAAAAGAAATAGTAGAAGGCGTAAAAATTCAATAATAATAAACCGCACAACTCGAACCGTCAGTTACACTATGGCAGTTCGAGTTTTTTTGTAGTTAAAGAAAAGATGCTAAACCCTTCAATAGTTAGATGTTAAAGTATATACTGAAAAAGAACATACATTTATTATTGGAGGCGAGATTGTTGAATCGTTTAGAAAATAAAGTAGCAGTAGTAACTGGCGCCGGGTCTGGAATTGGACGAGAAATTGCTGAGCTCTATGCCCGTGAAGGTGCGAAGCTTATCATCGCAGATATGAATATGGAAGGTGCAGAAGAAACTGTCCAGACGATTAAAAATGCTGGCGGTCAAGCGCTGGCAGTTAAGACCAATGTCACGGTGGAAGAAGATGTACAAAGAATGACTGATACAGCAGTGGAGCAATTCGGCACACTGGATATTCTAGTGAACAATGCCGGTATTATGGACAATATGTACGCTGCAGCTACAGTTACGGATGAGATATGGGACAAAGTATTAGCGATCAACACAACAGGTGTCATGCGTGCAACTCGTAAAGCATTAACTATTTTCGAAGAGAAAAAAGCAGGCGTGATCGTCAACATGGCTTCTATCTCAGCGGTGACAGGTGGTCGAGGTGGTCTGGCTTACACCGCATCAAAACACGCGGTGGCAGGGATGACAAAAAGTGTCGCTTCTCAATACGGTCCCTTAAACATCCGCTGTAACGCAATTGCACCAGCACAAATCCCAACTAATATTACAAACAGCCTAACTCAACCAGATGAATTCGGCATGAAACAAGCTCTAAGAGGCGTAAATATGATGAGCCGTCCTGGAACAAAGGAAGAGATCGCAAACATTGCACTATTCCTTGCATCAGATGAATCCTCTTATGTTAACGGTGTCATCATGGAAGCTGACAATGGATGGTCTGCATATTGAGATTTAATCTCTCGTAGAAATAAGACTTGGAAATATTTGATTACATTCATACAAAAAAGCATCCAAAATTTTGGATGCTTTTTTGTATTAGTGAGCTTGATGCCATTTTTTCTTTTCACTTGCATAGACGACCGCTGCCGGTGCTGCGATAAACGCAAGTGCCGCCAATCCGGCGAACATACCTGTCAGTTCTTTACTTCCAAAGGAAAATCCAGCTGCTGCACCTAATGCAATCCCTGCTACTACCGCCAACGCAACAATCTTATACATGTTAGATCCCCGACCTTTCATTTGTAAGACGCGATCGTCTTTCCGATTTATTCGTTGCTTTTAGCATACTCTCATTGAGAACCTTTTTCAAGTACAATTGAGAATCTTTTTCAACGAATGTTAAAATGTATGGTTATCGTATGTTGTAAGCAGCGGTTTAATGTGCAGAAGACACAAAAAAACGTCAAGGCTTTTACACCTTGACGATCGAAGTATTTATTATTTTTCTAAAATTTTTAGTGATTCGCGATTAAAAGCTGGAATATCGTCAGGTGTACGGCTTGTTACAAGTTGGTTCTGACAGACTACTACTTCTTTGTCTGCGTATTTTGCACCTGCATATTCCATATCTACACGAATGGACGTATATCCTGTTGCATCTCGCCCTTCAAGCGCTTTCGCTGTAATGAGCAATTGTGGACCATGACAAATTGCGAATACAGGTTTTTTTGCATCCATAAATTCTTTGACAAATTTCACAAAACGATCATCTGCACGTAAAATGTCCGGTGAAAACCCGCCCGGAATAAATAATGCGTCATAATCTGACGATTTAGCGTCAGCAATTGCTTTATCAATTCCCACTTTTGTATTTTCTTTCATACCCGTTACTTCTGTTCCTGCTTCAGCGCCAATCACTTCTACTTCGTGTCCAGCTTCCTTATACGCGGCAGCCGGTTTCATATATTCTGAGTCCTCAAACATATCACCAAGTACTGTTGCAATTTTAGCCATAATGCTTACCACTCCTTATGTGATGTTCTGTAAATACTATTCCACATTATAAAGAGTCTAAACATCATCACCCGTGATCTAGTTATTCTATAATTAGTTATTGGATATATTTGTTGCTAAGTGGAATTCTTCCCTATCCGTATAATTCTGTCTGCATTAGGGTTACTATATAATAGTGTTGCATGTAGACAAGCCCCTCTTAAAAACATGAATAGGAATGTTTTTAAGCTGTAAATACTAAATAAAGGTGATGAATGCTGTGGGAGTACACCAATACTTTAAAAGCTTATCTGATTTAGAACTAATTATTCGTTGTCCTGGAAAGTTCAAATTTCAGGAGCATTCTGTCGCTAGCCATTCATTTAAAGTAACAAAAATTGCTCAGTTCCTCGGGACAGTTGAAGAGGAATCTGGACAGAATGTGGATTGGAAAAGCCTATATGAAAAGGCTTTGAACCATGATTACGCAGAACTATTTACAGGGGATATTAAGACACCTGTAAAATACGCTTCGAAAGAATTGAAAAAACTATTCGGTGAAGTAGAAGAAGAAATGACAAGAAGTTTTATAGAAAAAGAATTTCCTACTGAGTTTCAAGCTATATATTTGGAGCGGTTAAAAGAAGGAAAGGATGAAACATTGGAGGGGCGCATTTTATCCGTTGCTGATAAAGTTGATTTGCTTTATGAATCATTTGGCGAGATCCAAAAGGATAACCCAGAGCCATTGTTTATAGAAATCTATGAAGAAGCATTAAGAACCATACTGATTTATCAAGATATGAACTGTGTAGAATACTTTCTAAAACATATACTTACAGATATGCTCAGTGAACGTTTTACTGAGCATGATGAATTAACTGGAATTACTGTACGTATCATCGAAGAACGGGGAAATTAATAGACATTGACAAGCGAATTATGAAATTCTGATTTTCTGCCATTTTACTTTGAATGACACTTCTATGATGCTTTTAATCAAAACTGCGAATACATTAATTGTGGCTCTAGCTTGCCCTCGCTTGTTGCGCAAATCAATATCGCGTACAGGTTTCTCACGGGAATCGTACATCCCAATAAACTCTGTACGAGCGTAATTGAAACAGGCGTAATATATGTCAAAATCACTAGCTTTTTAACATAACCAGCAAAAACTATATGTCCACCATTTTTTTAGCATCACGCAGAGGTTTTTACTAAAAGAATATTCCGACTATAACTAGTATAGCAATAATAATTCCACCAATTTGACCGATGACTGCAGATGAAACGATGGGTTTCTTTTGAAATATATCAATTAGCTCAATATCTTCACGAAGCTGTTTTACTTCTTTACGAAGTTCATCCACTTCCTGATTCAGTGTACTGATTTCCCGTGTCTGTCTTGTAACCAATTGTTGTTTTTCCGAGTTGTTTTCATGCTGTTCCATACATGATCACTCCTGTCTTTTCATTTCTATACGTTCTAACATACGTTTTAGTTTCAATAAACAGAAGAACTTTCCATTGCATTTTCGCTTTTACAGGTGTAATATAAATCTACAAGCTGTATTGTTCGTATGACATTAAGTTTTAACCTTTAAGCTGTAAAAGGGAGTTTATTACGAAACGGAAATGGCATGCTGGATTCCTTATAGCAATCCAGACATACAGGAACGTTTTCCGCAAACACCCACTTTGAGGAGTGGTGGTTTAAAACTTTCTATGACTAAGTACGGCAAACACGGCTTACATAAACAGAGAAAAAACCTTCCATACTTGTATGGAAGGTTTTTGTTTTGTATGTAAAATGATTAAACAAGGAGAAGCCAACTCATTGCAAACAAAAAACACCCTCATAATAGCGGAAGGTGTTTTAACTGTATATACGAAATTAAGCTACATTGCGACAAGCTTCTGCACATTTGCGGCATGCTTCAGCGCACTGCTTACAGTGATCATGATCGTGTTTGCCACATTCTTCTGCACACTGCTCACAAATTTCCGCACAAAGTTGCAAGATTTTATCGGTAAATGGACTTTGTCGAGTAATCGACTGGATTGCATATGAACAAATGTCTGCACACTCTCGATCGAGTCGAATACAGTCCGACATCATACGAACATCTTCTTCTTTTAGACACGCGTCAAAACAATGATTACACGCCTTTATACAATCCTCTAATACCGCTAGTACATCTGCATATTTTTGATTCATTTGATCGCCTCCAAAAGCATTTTCCTTACTCTTCCCTGCTATTTCTGAACTTAAACCAATAGAACTGTTTGCTTATTCATTGAAAGCATTTTCATTTCTCCGTTATACTATGTTGTAATCAACAAAATAGAAAAGATGAGGTGTTTGAAATGAAACTATTTAAATGGACAGGCCCACTAGAAGATGCAGGTAACTTACCAGAAGAAGCGCGTGCGTCATTAATGAATAATGATGAAGAAGTGCTTGTGCTACAAGAGGCCGAAACGACAACTCTCAACAACGCCGTCGAATACGATATTTTGGATCAAAGCGGAGATTTACCATCTGGTCGTTTTGCTGTATTAAACAATATTCCTGTAACTGAAGAAGGAAGAGAAACTTTTGAACAGCGCTTTAATAACCGTGCACGTCTAATAGAAGCAGAACCAGGATTCGTGGCGATTCGTGTATTGCGACCAGTACACTCTGGCACATATGTGATTTTGACAATGTGGGAAGACGAAGAGTCCTTCAAAAACTGGCAAGAGTCACAGGCTTACGGGAAAGCGCATGCGAAACGCGGCACTCAAGATGGCGTCGATCAGCGACCTAACATTTTCTCAGGCCCTTCATTTGTTACGACATATAAAAAATAAGTATAAAAAAACGATATCTGTAAAGACTACTCTTGAAGTGAAAACAATGATGAGGAGTGTGTTTTTATGGGTATTTTAGATGGCAATCCAAAAGATCAGCCTATGCATTACGGAGAAATCACAGCTATCTGGGCGTTCATGGGTGCAAATAACGGTCTAATCAGCGGATATGAAGCATTCGTTAATCACGCGGAAGATACCGATCTCATTAGTCTGCTTGAAGAAGCAATTAAAACTATGAAAGCGGAGAACAAAGATTTCGGCAAAGTGCTGAAAGCAAATGGCATCACACCGCCACCTGCACTTCCTGAAAGACCAAAAGCAAATGCTGAGGACATTCCTGCGGGCGCACGCTTTATGGACCCCGAAATTAGTGGAGCTATGTCCATTAATGTTGGACAAGGACTCGTTTCATGTAGTATGGCAATGGGACAATGTCTACGTGAAGACGTGGCAGCTATGTTTGCAAAGTGTCATATGGAGAAAGTAGCATTCGGTGCCAAATTACTAAGCTTAAATAAATCAAAAGGTTGGATTTTCCCACCACCATTGCATTTGCAATAATCACCACAAAACTTCGCCAAGCGTATATCGCTGGTGAAGTTTTTTCTTATCATGAATAGAATCTGTAGTTGTGCTCATCCTAACTTGGCCAAAGTAATTCATCTAAAAGGTAGGAAGGATGCAGAATCTCATGAAGAAACGAAAGCCTGAAAGAACACAACAAGAAAGACCTGTACAGCTTGAACAACCACAGCGGCTGGATAACATGGAGTTCGGTGAGGAGTTTACCTTCGATCAGAAACGCCAGCAACCAACTAACTTAGACAATCAAGAGCGACGTAATCATAGAAAGTAAAAAGAACGTTCATAAAAACTAATAGAAAAACGTCATCCGATACTGTGATGGATGACGTTTTTCTACTCATTATTCTATCGATCCTGTCCCCTGTAATTTGACATCGACAGTTACTTTGAATTCGATATCAGGGTATGCTTTTTGCCACGTAGTAAATATATCTTCTGTATGCAACCGTGTAGCTCGGTAACGTAAGCCAAAACCAAAAGGATCCAGGTTTTCCTCTTGCATTTTAGTTAGAAAGTGCATGACTTTTTGTTTCACTTCTTTTGAGGCTAATCTATTATAGTCATCCAATTTAGCAATAGATAAATCTTTATTGGCTTCGCCTATCGTTCCTTTCATCATAATGTGCATATCTATCGCACGCGGCACTCCACTTCCTTTACTCGGTACAAATTGATACGTCATTTTACTTTGGCTAATGTTCAATAATAATTTGAGGCTTCCTTCTTTGACTAGATAGGTAAATCCAGTTGAATCTTTCAATAAAGAATTAAAATACTTCGTATCAATAGCAGATAGAACAGCCGGATCCTCTCTCTTATCAACTACTACGGAATTATTTACTATTAGTTCATCGCCTCCTGCAATTGTCTCAATCAAAGGCAAAACGGGATTTATACCATCTGCAAGGATGTCTCTACGCAATTGAAACAGATAAGTCGTCACAACATATGGATTATCATTCGCCGTTGCTCCAAAAAAGTTGATTAAAGCAACCGATGCCGGTGCTTCAGTATTTGGCTCTACTTTTAAAATCGTTTCGGCTGAAGGCCTGGCCCCTGCAACATACGCGATTAATTGGATATCACCGCGTCGAATAAAATAATCCATGAATGACTGCATATCATCACTAAGAAGTTTTTCATGAACAATAATTGTTTTCATATGACCCAGTTCCAATACTTTGTCTACATGTGTTTCCAGCATGCGAATCGCTTCGCCTATTGATTGTCCTTCGCGTGATAGATAAGCAAAACTCGGCCTCTCAGAATCCTTAATAGCCCCAAACGGTAAAGCGACTTTCAATGTTACTTTGTATCCGTTCTCTACATTTTCGGCAGGATCAATCCCAATCGCAGACACAAAAAGGCGTTTATCAATATCTTTGAACGCACAGCCATATTGAAGCAAAACACCACTCATGCATAAAACCACCATAAACCATTTACTCACTGAGAGGAATTTCAAAACTTCGCCCTCCTATTTACTACAAGCATTAGAGTTATCAGAGCAGTCAACACAATTGGAATAGAATTAAAGTAATACCCACTAAAAAGAAACAGATCGTACTCGGTCACTTTTAATGTTGTATAGATCGCTATGGACCAAAATACTACAACCATTATTACAAGACTGATTTTTTCACGCCACTTTATTTTCAATTGTTCTATACCAAATGCACTTTGAAATAACTTACAAGCAACATGCCAATGAATCGTAATATTTAAAAAGGCAATCGCCAAGAATAGTAGCAAAAAGATAAATATCACACGCTCAATTACCCCGAACTTCATTCGAATAGAATCACTAGTCAGAATCCATGGGTACAGAATACTTTCTACTTGATCAAATCCTAATACTCCAATCGGAATAAAATAGGTAGTAAAAAGTGCAAAAGCGCCCAGAATGAACACAATTAAAGCCTGTTTAATACCGAAAGTCATTTTTTTCTTCAGGAGCGAATTGAAAATAATGATATCAAAAGTTCCTGCGAATAAATAAGTCGTAGTAGAAAACACTGTATAGTCTGGCGGATTATCAATAAAAGTCATTGCAATTGCCACATGATCCCAGCTGACCTGTTCAGCAAAAAAGAGTTTTACTACGTAATATGCTGCAGCAGGAAACGCCAAAACAAACACCAATTCAAGTGTAAATAATATATTTCGACTCTGCATGATTACTCCAAAAGTGATCACTGGAATGAACATCGCAATGACTAAATAAACAGACATCTCTGGGGTTAAAAATCGCAATAGAATATCTATATAAGTAATCAGCGTCTGAAGACCTGATACATACCAAATTACTCCTAAGATAATTAATGCTGGAATAGAAATCCATTTCGATAGATATAAAGATAAAATTTGCGGTAAGCTCTTTCCTGGAAACGCTTTAAAAGAAGTGATCAATGCCCAGTTCATAAATACGCCAAAAAACAACGCAATGATCATCGTGATAATTGCCCCTTCTTCACTTTTAGCAAAAAAGATTCTTGGACTAGCAGCAATGAGGTTGGCGATCATATTGGATATGAGTAAAAAATAAACAAAGCGGCTCATGAATCATCCGCCTTCAATTCTTCTTGTCTGTTTTTCCAAAACATCCGTAAATACGGCTCACTGAAACTGTCTTTGTTCACCAAATACAACAACAAACCCAGCATTCCGAGTACCATACCTGCTAGACCAAATGCCGTCGTATATAACAATAGTAAAAAACGGCAGACCCGGACAGCATAATTCATTTCACTTATTGGGATAACAAAGGTGGAAATCGCTACAAGGGAGACGACGATGACCATGATGTTTGATGTCAATGCAGCCTCTACTGCTGCAGTTCCAAGTATAAGCCCCCCAACTGTTGTAGCCGTAGCGCTGATACTATTTGGCAACCGCATACTAGCTTCCGTCAGCAGTTCAATAAAGATCAACATGAAAAATACTTCAATAAACGAGGGATACGGAACGCCAATCCTGCTCGCAGCCACCGTCAAGGCAAGCTCTGTCCTGAGGACTTCCGGTGTATAGGAAGTAACACCAACATATATAGATGGCAGCATAATACATGTAAACAATCCTGCATATCGAAGAAACCGTATTAACGATACTACCCAAAAGGAGTAATACGCATCTTCCATCGAAAGCATAAAATCAAAAAACGTTGTAGGTGCAATAATTGCATGAGGGCTACCATCTACTAAAATAATAACTTTTCCAACCGCCATATTATGAAGTATACGATCCGGCCGCTCAGTCAGAAGACTGGTTGGAAACAAGCTGTATTTTTTATTGTTCATGTAATACTGTAAGTCTGAGCTTCCCTGAACTAGTTCTACCTCCAAGGTGAGAATACGTTTTCTGATTATCTTCAATAGCTGGGGTTTTACTCTTTCTCCATCATAAATTAATGCAATATCACGATTCGAAGCATCTTCCAATTGCATTGGTTCAATAATTAAGGACGGCTTATGATAACGTTGCCGCATTACGTTAATATTCGTCTCAATACTCTCACTCAGTCCAAGTTGGGGACCATGAATGGTAGGTTCCATAATGGCTTCTTGCACCGCATTGGCTGCTACTAATTTTAACTCAAGTAACGTTATTTGCTTGTCGATCATGACAAATACATTACCCTTCGTTATTTCTATAAGAACCTCTTCATCCCCAGTTGGCATCTTGGTTTCATAAGGTAATGACTGAATATACTCCGCAAAATTCTGTTCGGCTGACATCTCATAGAAAGGTTTCACCACAATTTCTTGTAGTTGCATCATATCCACTACACTTTTCAAATATAAAAGGTGCACTACTCGATCTCTACTTTTTAAGGTTTTTTTCACTATATCCGCGGTTGGTTCCAGTCGTGTAGCCAAACGTGTAAAGTATGCAGGTGGTTCTATATGACATGTTGCTTCATCCATACTCATCACTACTTTCTGATCAAACAAGTTATTTGTTAGTTTGTCCAATCGTTGGAAATTTAATCATAAGAGTATAGAAATGCTCTTCTTCAATTAAATCCTTAAATAGTGTTTTATGAGATCAAATATAGGTTATGATGTAAAGAGGACTACATTTTTTAAAGTTACGAGAGGAGGAATCGCTATGAACTTAGCCGCAATTGGAGTACCTGGCTTAATTATTATTTTAGTGATTATTTTAATTTTGTTCGGCCCCCGTAAATTACCCGAAATTGGTTCAGCAGTAGGAAAAACGTTGTCTGAATTCAAGAAATCGGCAAAGGACATTATGGATGACGATGATGATGAGCCCAAGAAAATAGAAGTGCAAAAAGTAGAAACAAAAGAACAAGTGAAATAAAAATTTACACAAAAAATCCAATCACGTATGTGATTGGATTTTTACGTATTATGGTCTTTACCTACAGTCATAATCGCACCATATGGATTACTGCCAGTCATGGGTAATGTCGGTACGTATAGAATCTACTAACTCCCAAAAATGAGATGTCGCTTTAGAAACTCGTTCACCCTTCGTCTTAATCATGACTGGCTCAACACGGAAATCAAATTGCTTTAATTCATAGATCTTTAATTGTTCCATTGGTACCGCATAAGCTACTCGTGGAATAATAGAATAGCCTAAACCTTTACTAACCATTGCGATTACGGTGGTCAGATCCTTGCTCTCCATTACAATGTCTGGAATAGTATGTGCTTCTTGAAAAGCTTTTAGGATGTTTTCATAATACGAATGGCCTTCCATTGCAGCAAGCATAATAAAAGGATGCTCGGCAAGATCTTGAAATGTAACATGCTCGGATGAAAAAATATCTCCCCAGCTCCGCGGACACACTACCACATACTCCTGTTGTTTTAACGCCAATACATCGCAGTGTGCACTATGTTCCAGTCGCAATAACAAAGCGACTTCAACTTCTTTATGATCCAGCTTCCTCAGCAATTCCTCGGAATTCCCTTTTTCAATACTGATTTTGACATCCGGAAACTGTTTACGATATATGCTGACGTAGTCGACGAGCAGATTTAAACAGGCAGACGAAACACCAATACGCAATGTTCCTGCACTCCCTTTTTCAATTTCTTCGATTTGTCTCTTAACATCATCCAAGCTAAGAAGTAATTTTTTTGCATATTGATACAGAATATGCCCTGTTTCTGTTAGCTCCCATTTTTGTCGATAGCGATGAATCAACGTTGTGCCAAGCTCCATCTCTAGCTTTTTCAATTGTTGACTGAGTGGTGGCTGAGCTATGTGCAGATTGAGGGCAGCTTTCGAAATACTTTCCTGATCTACAATTTCCTTGAAATAATGAAGCTGTTTAATATCCATGATTTTCACTCCGTTATACACTATTTCATATGTCATCTTTCACTATTATATATTATTTATATCTCACTTTACATGATAAAATTAATTGTGTTAGATAACGAAAGCAGAGGTTTTTCTTACATATGAATACTATTTCCAAACGACTTACCCTGTATGTAATAGGGTTATTTTTATTATCACTAGGCGTTAGCTTCTCCATACAGGCTAACCTTGGAGTTTCTCCTGTTTCATCATTAGCTTACGCTATCTCCCTCACATCCGGATTAACGATAGGGATCACGACAATACTTGCAAATATCTTATTTGTTTTCATGCAGATTCTTTTGAATACAAAACGTGTTGGATTACGTGAATTTGTTGTTCAATTAGTTATCGTATTCCTATTTGGTGTTTTTATGGATTTGACATTGGCCATCGTACAATTACTTCCTGCTCCTGAAACATTAGTAGGTAAGTATTTATTTTTATTGATAAGTTTTTATATTATATCAGCTGGTTTGTTAGCCTATTTTTCAGCCAAATTACCCTTAATGCCTTATGATGCATTAACCTACGTTGTGAGTGACCGTTTTAATATGATATTTGGCAAGGCGAAAGTCTCCAGTGATTTAGTAAACGTCGCACTTGCGGGTATTGTTTGCTTAGTATTTATTCAATCACTTGGAGCCATCGGGATCGGAACCATTCTAGCTGCATACTTTATTGGGAAAATTCTCGGTAATATCATGCCACGTTTTCAGCCACTACTTCAGAGCTGGGTGTATAAAAGTAGAGATAATGTAACAGTAGAAGAAATAGAGGTAGTTGAACCTATTCAGCAAAAAAAATTATGAACAAAAAGAGATGCTGAATGCCGTAACAAACCGGCCTCGGCATCCCCTACCCCTACAAACAGAAGGATTTTTTTGCACTCAATTTTTGCTATGGATATTTACTGTTAGCTCAATAACTCCCCATGACTAGCTTAATTCTTATATAATAATTTAAAAGTCTCACAAACTACTGGCATTTCATAATGAAAATCTAGATTTACTTCTTTTAATTCATTCGTGAAAAAATCTTCGTGAACTTCTTGCCAATAACGCAATGAACGATCACCTTCACCTTCCAAATACGCATGTTCTTCTGTCACTTTATTAAAAGGCACTACTTTTACTGAAATAGTCTCCACGACTGCGACTGCCATTCCCTTGCCGTCAAGAATGATATTATGAAGACCTACCATCGGTAGTGGTTCATCTTCTAATTCATAGAGTCTATAGTTAGATGAAGTCGCTGTTTTAGTTCCCTTCACTACCAATTCTGCAAGTTCATCCGCCATTTGTTTCGAATTACCGAATGACCAGGCTTCATACTGTTCAGGTGCATCGGGATGAATTTCCTTAAATTCTTTCCAGATTCGTTCAATTGATTCCTGACTAACGTATTCTTTCCATGCGGTTATTCCGCCCTCTAATACAGTAACATCGTAATCTCTACTAGAAAGGATATTTGCACATGTAGTTGCAGAATTTCCTGTTGTGCAGGTAATAATCATTTCTCTATTTTTCGGTAACTGTGAAATTACTTTCTCCATTTCATCTTTTAACGAAAAAATCTCTGTTTTCGGCATATTTATATCTTCTACCGTATTCGCTTCGATATGAAAATGGCTATATTTATCCTCAGCACGTACATCTACAAGTACAAGTGCTTCCTCGGCTTTTATTTTCCTGAACAATTCCTCTGCAGTAATCGTTTTAACCATAAACGAATCATCTCCTTACTTCTACTATGGTACCTCTCATTATAGCTGTAACTAACTATATTTTGATACGTGAAGCTGTTTATGTAGTTGATTATATTTTATAACAATAAAAAGATAGGTATCCTCCAAGAAAATTAATTAGAGAACGTCCTATCTATTCGTAGTATGTAACAAAGTATTAAGTTTTATACATCTTTTTATAAAAATACTCAGTCAAACGTAGTTGACTGAGTATTTTATGCATGAACTTGTGCCGGATCATGCCACGGATAGTTATTCGTTAATACTGAGGCCAAATCTTTACTTTGCTGTTTACGCATGAGACGAATTTCCGCCCGCTGTGGCGCAGTTTCATGTAAATATATTTCTTCTTCTGTTTCAGGAATAACACGTGGAACCGTTAGTGGCTTTTTATTTTCATCCAATGCAACAAATGTTAACAATGAGGTGGCCGCAATTTTACAACTACCAGTTGCCAAATCCTCCGCAATAACTTTCACAAAGATTTCCATGGAAGATTTTCCAGTCCATGTCACGTATGACTCAAAGCAGACTGAATCGGAAGGACGGATTGGATACAGAAAGTCAACGGAATCCATAGATGCCGTAACACAATCTGCTCTGCTGTGCCGAGCTGCTGAAATCGATGCAATTTGATCAATATCGCTCATTAAACGTCCGCCAAACAATGTATTATGGTTGTTTACATCATTTGGAAATACCCTGCTCGTTCGTACGACCCTAGATTCCCGACACTGCTTTTCTAGTTTCATTGTAAATATGGCCTCCTCCAAGATGTGAACCAAATTACTCTATAAGTAATTTGAAATATTAAAATATTCCCTTTTTGTATATCATCTAAATATACTCTTCGTTCACATAACTGTCAACAATGAAATCTAATTCACGCCTTTTGACTCACTGCTTAATACTATCATGCAGTAATGGAATATCTTTTTCCTTTAGTAAACCTACCTTGATTAAGCCTTTCATAATACCATCATCTGAACAAGATGCAGTGATGAAATCTGCTACTTCTTTTAATTCCGGTATGGCATTCTCCATCGCTACTCCGATACCTACCGTCTCGATCATTTGCATGTCATTCGCACCATCTCCAAATGCATAGCTATTTTCAATAGGTATATTCATGTGTTCTAGCATTTTTTGAATACCAATCGCCTTGGAAGCCCCTTCCGGCAACATATCCACCGAGTTTTCATCCCATCTTATAAAGGAATAATCCTTGAATAACTCCATGTACTTTTCCGTTTCTTTAGGAGTGGAGTAAATTTGTACTTGATTCACGTCAGAGTGAGAATATACTTCAGGATCTACAGGGGGATAAGGTATTTTTAAACGTGCGGTTCCCTCTTGAACAAGTGGATGTTCTTTTGCGTTCGTCACGAATGACTCAAACGTGGAGTATGTCAATCCATGCCCCTGTTTATGTGCATAATCAGTAAGTTGTTGTATAACCTCAGGCTTCATAGGATTCGAGTAAATTATCTCCCCATCCAATACCACATGCTGTCCATTCATGGAAATATAGGAATCAAACGATAGTTCTTCTAGTAACCATTTGAACATAAGTGGTGCCCTACCAGTACAAATAACGGTGTATATGCCTTTGTCCCGCAATGCCGCGAGAGATTGTTTCGTCGAGTCTAAAATTGTTTTGTCATGATTCATTAATGTTCCATCTAAATCAAAGAACACGATCTTTTGATCTTGATTCATTTTACATACTCCTTTCATTACTCGTTGTCTACCATGTAGTCTATCAATTACCCATCACATATGCTGTGAAGTTGCTTGAAACTTCAATATACGATCACTAAAAACAACAAACTGTATTTGATATTTTCGTAATGGCACGTTATTCTTTTTTGTAGAACGTATTTTTTATTAAAAGTAGACGGAGGGTTATTTAATACATATCTTTGAAGATGGGCATCGACAGGTAGATTGATCGATCCATTAACACAAGATGCTTGTGCATTTTACACTAATCACTCTGTATTGGATGAGTTTTTCGGTGTTGTGTATGAAGAGGATGAAGGAGTAAAAGTCGCAAATGCATTAGTGGACAGTAAAGCGGTATCCATGAACAACCACGGCCCATTAACGGTTGGACAAACGGTTAATGCTACTGCACTTTGGTTTATTAGGCTCGAACGTTCATGCCAGGTTCATTTACTCGCGGAAGCCGCCGGTATGGTAAGTCCTATTCCTCCAGAGCATGCCGCAAGCATTGCAAAACAAGTAGGTAGGGATATTGACCGTTAGGAAAATCTCCACCCACAATGGGAAAAATCGTAAGTGAAGAGCCCGACCTTTTGAATTGATTTCCGTACGTTAACAATCATTGTATACCGTAGAGAGAGGAGAATCGTATGTACTCAGATACATTCATTCGTGGAATACGTTTAAAGCGTGATCAAGTTCCTTCATTTGAAGAGTATCCTTTTCATTTGCCAAGTATCAACACGCTAACTGAGCTAGTTTTGCATCCGAACGTGACATTTTTTGTCGGAGAGAATGGTATGGGAAAGTCGACATTACTTGAGGCTATTGCCGTTTCCTTTGGTTTCAATCCTGAAGGTGGTTCACTGAACTTCAACTTTTCTACTTATGATTCCCATTCCGTATTGGATGAATATATCACGCTCATCAAAGGCGTCATCCGACCGACCGATGGATTCTTTTTGCGTGCTGAAACTTTCTACAATTTAGCAACGACAATTGAAGAGTTAGATAATGCAGAAGGTCCTAACCCTAGAATTATAGATGGCTACGGGGGGACTTCATTGCATGAACAGTCCCATGGCGAATCATTTTGGGCGACTTTCATTCATCGCTTTAGAGGGAATGGTATTTACTTACTGGATGAGCCAGAAGCAGCTTTATCACCTATGCGTCAACTATCCATGTTAAGCAGGATCCACGATTTAGTTGGTGAAGGCTCACAGTTCATGATTGCAACACACTCCCCACTTCTACTATCTTATCCAGGTGCAAAAATCATCGAGTTTACTGATGAAGGTGCGCAAGAAACGACGCTGGAAGAAACAAGTCATTACCAAATTATGAAGCAGTTTTTTGATGATAAGGACCGTATGTTACATTATTTGCTAAAATAAATGAATAGGATGAAAAAGCGATTATTTCCGCGGAAATAATCGCTTTTAAACTTTATTTATTTTCCTTTTTCACTTGTTCCCTTGCATCTTTCTTTATTTCTTCTACCTGTTCTTCAGCTTTTTTTGCTGCATCGTTAGCTACTTTTGCTGAACTCTTATCATGATCATCTTTAGGTGTATCTGCATAACTCTTTGTCATTTTCCACACTCCCGTCTAATTTATGTAACTTTATTATTCCCAAGAACTACGAAATAAAAACACGCATTTTAAATTCCTCGTTTTTTCATGATACAATGAGGGTAGAACTTAAGAAAGGTGGACTACTTGTGTCGAAGAAATTGGCTATGTATTTGTCCATGCTTGTAATCGGCTTTACATTTTTATTTTTAGCGATTTTTCTCGATTTACCTGAGAAATTGAAGTGGTTATTTTTAGCGATCGCAATCATATTAAATGTTACGTGCGCGATAGCTGCGATGAGAATTGGCTTAAATGAGATGAAACCTAGTAAAAAATAAATATGTATCTTGCAGAAAGAAGGACTGCCTATGAAGCGTTCTGCTGGCTATCGTATTATACGTATCGTCTGGATGGCGGTCGTGTTTTTTATTCAAGTACTTTTATTCCAGAAACGTCATCGAGGCAATTTCACACCTGCTGTCGCCGAAAAATGGAACAAGCTTGTTACGAATCAAGCAAAAATCTATAAAAAGACAGCTCTTGAATTAGGTGGATTACTCGTCAAACTAGGGCAGTTCCTTTCTACACGTGCAGATATCATGCCTGCATCATTCATTGAGGAGTTAGAGGGTCTGACTGATCAAGTAACACCGGTCCCTTCTGAATTGGCATTACAATTACTAGATGATGAATGGGGTAAACCGCATAACGAGTACTTACGAGATATCACGTCAAAGCCTGTCGCATCCGCGTCTATCGGCGAAGTATACAAGGCAGTACTACATAATGGATTAGAAGTTGCTATTAAAATCCAGCGCTTTGACATTGAACGGATTTTGCGCGCGGATTTTCAAGCGGTACGAATTGTGATTTGGCTTGCGAAAAAGTGGTCTTCATTAAGTAAACAAATCGATTTGAATGTACTTTATCAAGAAATGACACCCTAATGCAAACCGTAAAGTGTTGTTAAAGCATATGAAACGACAGACTTATATGACATGAATAGTATGGTTGTAGAAAATCTTCTACAAGATCTGCAAGTCATTGTCCGAACACAACCTGTGCAAATGCCTGCTGAATTTGCATTTTTAGGTCGTGCAGTCTCTGTTTTTGTCGGTGTGCTATATATACTAGATCCCGAAATAGATCTGCTCGCTATTACACGCCCCCGTTTAGTTGAATGGGCCAAGAAAAAAAGTATAGAGAAGAATCCTTTCACGAATAGAAAAGAGTACCAACGCATAATATTAAATAGCCTGGGACAGATTCGCAGTTTCCGACCAAAAATCTCTTCGTTTTTGGATCAAGGTACATTTCAAGTGAAGATGCAAAACCGTCTATTCGCTGTAATTATCGCGGTTGGATCTTCCGCAACACTAGCCTATAGCTTGATAGATTCCTATACCGAACTGGCGATTGGGTCAGGTATTATACTGCTTATTTTATTTTAGAGATATCGTCACTTAGGAAAATAAAAAATCAGGGGCTCCGTAGCCTCTGATTTTTTATTTACGCTTTAATCCGCTGTTGAACGTAAGTCTTTAGCCCATCAACGGAGTATACATCTCGCTTTGGAATAATATATGCACTCACCGTACTCGTATATATATAGAAATAATCCGGGTCTTCTATTAGCTGCTTCACACCAGCCCATTGTACCTTTGTTTCATCAACTGCTGTCTGATCTGCTATGCCTGTCTTATTCAGCTTCATAAAATGTTCTCCAACAAGCCCTTCATTCTTACCGCCTTTGAGCATCTTGCTCACTTGTCGTGTAATATGAAAGTAAAAATATTTAGGATAAAAAATCACCCATAAAATCGCAGTTAGCCCAAACGTAACAAATAACGGACCTTTCGCCATATCCGTAAAAATAGTTAAAAAATATGCAAACAGTAAAAATATTAGCGGTGATATATACCGTTGCCATTGCAATGAATTTTTACCGACTTTAGAATTCTTCACATGATATAAATTAAACGCTATCACATCTTGTTCCGTTAATTCATAGTGGATTTCCATTTAGTCCTCCCGTTACATGTAGTGTGTCATTTAACAGCAAGCAACTTTTCTTTTCTATATTGATTATAGTCAATGAAGCGTTATCGATCTTGACTGTATATTTTTCATCTTCCATCAAAGCCACAATCACCCGTTTTATAAAACTACCATGACTTACGACGAGTAGACGTTGATTGGGATTCTTTTGGACCTGTTCATTCACAAATTCAAGACCTCGGGCCACAACATTTTCTCCCGTCTCGAACTGCAAATCTAGTTCTCTCCACTGAGGCCCCCACTTCTGCTGTCGTTCTTGCTCCGTCGTTCCTTCGATCAAACCGCCACTTCGCTCGCGCAGTCGATCGTCTTCCATAACTTCAATTCCCGACTGAGCGGCAATTAAATCTGCGGTCTGTCTAGCACGTGTCATAGGGCTAGTGAATATGAGGTCCCAATCCTCATCCGCCAAGCGCAATGCCAGCTTCTTTACAGTCTCCATACCTTCTTCGTCCAACGGAATATTCGAACTCCCTTGTGCACGCCCTTCTTTATTCCATGCAGTCACACCATGCCGGACAAAACCAATAATCGTCAATTCAATTCCCCCTAGATATTAGGCCTGAAAGATGGCGTTCGTTTAATCCATAGATAATTCAATACTGCGCCAAGTAATAATACAAATGCTCCGAAATAAAACGGATAATCGACATCTACATCAAATAACGCTCCACCGATGATTGGACCGAAGACATTTCCGATACTCGTGAACATCGAGTTCATGCCACCAACAAATCCTTGTTCATTTCCCGCGATTTTCGACAAATAAGAAGTTGCTGCCGGTCGTATCAAGTCAAACCCTACAAAAATAATCATTGTAACAGCCAGTACGGAAAAGTAGCTTTGCACGAACGTTGTCAGAAAAACTAAAATGGATGAAAAGATTAAACAAAAAAAGATCAGACGTTTCTCTCCTATCGTTCTCGCAAGCTTGTCAAATAACACTACTTGCGCGACTGCTCCGACCAGACCGCCTCCTGTAATGATGATTGCAATGTCTTTCGGCGTAAATCCAAACTTATGATCAACGAATAAACTGAAAATCGATTCAAATGAAGCGAGGCCAAAAGATAAAATCAATATAATAATAAAGACGATAAAATAATGACGTGCAAAAATCCGCTTCAACCCAGGTCTAGTTACATCCTCCGCTACCGCTTCTTGATAACGTTCTGGTTCACGTAATGCAATAAAGGAAAAAATCGCCGCAAACAAAGCTAATCCTCCAGCAAAGAAGAAAGGAACCCGAGTACCATATGTCGCTAAAAATCCGCCAACTCCTGGACCTAATATAAATCCAGTAGATATGGCAGCAGACATAAAACCTAATGCCTTAGAACGAGTTTCCATCGTTGTGATATCTGCAATAAAGGCAGTAACAGCCGGCATAATGAAAGCCGCACTAATCCCGCCTAAAATCCGGGATGCAAATAGTACTGGCAATGTCTGTCCAATCCCAAACAAGAATTCGGAAGAACTAAAAATGATCAAACCTACGACAATCATCTTTTTTCGACCAAAGGTATCTACCCATCTTCCTGATAGTGGTGAAATAAGCAGTTGGGCCATCGCAAAAGTCGCGACCATATAACCAACCACCGTACCCGATATATGTAATTCATTCATTAATCTTGGCATGACAGGTATGACTAATCCAATTCCTAAAAATGCGATTAGTAAATTGGTTAGTAGCAGACCTAACGTGATGGATTCCTTTTTCATGTACTCTCTCCTACGCTCATTCTAAGTTAATATTGGAATATCATAGCAACCACCGATTGAAGTTACAAGAAGAAAAGTTCCAGTATTTCACTGATTTCACCACTTTAATATCATGAACTGCTGAATGAGTTGCTGACGTGCATTTTCAGGTAATGGCCAGCTTTCAATTTCAGTCACAATTTGATCACGCGTGCCAAAACCTTTGACAAATCCATTCAATCTTGCCGCAAACGTTGAATTGATAAGCGACTCCTCAGAAGGATATAGCCAATATAACTTATCCAAGACATTCGGATAACGCTTCAAATAGTATTTCTGATGGCGGTCTTCAGCTAAAGTAAAATGACCTACAGGGGTAATTTCCGTTTCAATTGGTTCACCAAGCTCTTTCTCCATTTCACTTTTTACTAAATCGATTATCCGTTTTTGTTGTTGGTTATGAAAGCGCAATGATGAGACATACTGTTGTCCTCTGTATTGATCACGATTCGGATAGTGATTACGCCAAAAATGAAGAAGTATTTCTTCATAAGAAATACTTGTAGGGTCATAATCGATTTCCACCGTTTCAGTATGATCTTCTATCGTCTTATAGGTTGGCGCCACTGTAGTCCCACCTGTGTAACCTACTCGTGTTCTTATGACGCCTTGCAAGCTACCAAAGCGTGCTTCAGGCCCCCAAAAACATCCCATTCCAAATGTTGCAGTTTCTAACTTTCTATTCTTCGTCATTTCTCTATCCATTTCAGTAGTAGTTAGCAAGGCGCTCCATCCCTTTATGTTAATTGTACTATACCCGAAATGAAATTATAAAAAACAGAGTCCAGTTTGAGAAGGACCCTGCATGAAACGTATTATGATTTTTTCACTTTTTCCACTCATCTTCTAGCATACCGTATACGATTAAATCATGATAATGATCATATAGAAACTCTCCGTCACGAATGACTCCCTCTTTCTTAAATCCTAATCGCTCAGGAACTGCCTGACTTCTTTTATTCTCCGCAGCACATCGGATTTCTACGCGGTGTAGATTATATTCGTCAAATGCATAGTTGACTAGCGCGGACACTACCGCAGTCATAATTCCTTTTCCCTGATAATCTTGTGCCAGCCAATAGCCAATACTCGTTTGCCTATTTGTATAGTTAACTGAATGGAAGCCAGCAAAACCTGCCAAGTCTCCTTTATACATAATACCTGCTTGGAACCCATCTTCTTCAGCGAATTGTTGTAACCATGCATTTATGATTGATCCATACTGTTCCGCGTTCGTCATGGAATCAACCCAGGGTAACCACTCACGCAAGTGTTCCCTTGATTCATCCACGAGAGTGAATAATTCTACTGCATCTTTCTGTCCTACTAATTTCAATGAAATATCCTCTGTTACTTGATGTATAAACATAGCATAGCCCCTTTAATAGTCATTATTTTATTCCATGAACATTCACTAACACTCCTACTTTAAGGCTGTTGAAGAGAAAGAAAGTAATTCCTGATTATAAGTATACGATATCTTATTTTCCACAAGTATTTTTAGTACCTCATTGTGTCGCTTTATTCATCTTGAATATCTAACCCCAACATGGCAGCGAATTGAATCGCTTGTAATGATGATACGACACAACCATCCAAATCTTTCATAGACACTGTCATGCTCTCGAATTTTGAAGTTTTAATTTCTACGCCTTTTAGGGGTGTCTCGTCAAAGCTTGCAGAATCCAGATTGCACTTCATAAAATATGTATTTTTTAGTTTACAATCGAAGAAATCTGCATCCTTCACTTGGCAGTGATCGAACCGCACTCTCTCCCACCTTGTATGGACAAACGCAGAAAGATTGCAAATACACTCCTCAAATAACACATCCGTAAATCGGGCGTTTGTAAAGTTGACACCAAGCATTTTGCAATTATGAAAACTCACTCGATGAATACTTATACCCGTCAAGTCTGCATTGGAAAAATCACAGTTTTCAAATTGAATATCTGTAGCGAATAGATCTGGTAGAATAGCTCCTTGGAAACTGGAATTTTTAATGAGCATACTTGTTAATTGGGCACGTTCTATTGTTTGCCCATCTATTCGTGAATCGATAATACTTGCATTTTGCAGGAATGGGTCTTCCTCGTGTAGTAAGTCTTGTAACTGTACCGGCGTTAAACGACCAGGGATTTTAGGTTGATTTGGTTTCATCATTTGAACTCCTATTCTTCAAGCTTTTAAAAAAGATTAATTGTCTAGTCAGTGATACTATGATAAAAAGGGGTGACGACTATGGAAATTAATGATCAAGCACGTAAAGAGCTTTTTGCACAAGTAGAACACCTGTCAGATGAAGTGATTAATCGAAAACCAGCTGAAGACAAATGGTCCATTAAACAAATTTTACAGCACCTGTACTTAATGGAAGGTAGTGTCGCTAAATCTATTCAGACCCAGCTTGCTAACGACGGCCAAAGCATCACTACAGTTAAGCCGATTCAACTTACTGTTCATCGTTCTAAAAAAGTAGATGCACCTAAATTCGTGACACCGACTTCAGAATTTTCTACTCTCCATGACTTGAAAATCAAGCTCTCTACTACTCATTTAACTTTACATGATGTAGCTAAAAACGCACTAGAAGATCAATTAGCAGTGAAGTCTTATCCGCACCCTGTTTTTGGCGAAATGAGCCTTACGCAGTGGATTCCATTTGTAGGCTACCATGAACTGCGCCATATCGAACAAATTAAAGAAGTAAAAGAACAACTCGGTATCTGATAAAGACCTCTACTCTAACTTTTCGTTAGGGTAGAGGTCTTTTCTCTATCGCTGAATATAGTAAATTGCTTGCTGAACACTTGAAAAGGTTTTTAATTTTTGCTGAGGATCTTTAGCTGCCGCTAATTTATGTGCAAGTTCTGGCGAGATGCCTGTAATATAAAGTTGACACCCTATAAGCGTCAGTACTTGCTGTATTTCCAACAACCGATCAATTGAAGTCCCTTGTTGCCAGTATAAACCTGTTATATCAATCATTACATGATCCACTTCATTCGAGTGAACATAGTCACTCAATTTTGTAATTAATAGATTAAAACGTTCTTCCGTCATTTGACCAATTAATGACACGGCCGCCAAATTATCGTAAATTCTCATGATAGGTAACATTAGCTGTTCTATTTCATGGTCTTTCGTATGTAGCTCTTCTATTTGTCTGTATTGTACTGAAACATCAGTTTGCGTACCAATATAATAGGGTACTCCGTCAATTATAATTGGACGAATACTAAGTCGATTCCAAAATAATGTACCGTCTTTTTTATAGTTTTTCAAAACGACTGTTATAGGCACTCTTTCTGAAACAGCTTTTCTGATCTTCGATACTGTAGTTAAATCTGTATCTTTGCCTTGGAGAAATCTACAATTACGCCCAAGTGTTTCTTCTTGAGTATACCCCGTCATCGTTTCGAATGTTTTGTTAGCAAAAATTATCGGATTATCCTCTTGCGAAGCATCTGTTACCAGAGCTCCAACTCTACTACCATCGATGACCGCTTCCATCAATTGTCTTTGAACTGTCTCCGTTAATTTATTTATTTAAAACACACCCTATCGATTCAAATGGTATTTATTATTTCAATACTAGCACAATGTTCGATGAAACGTACAAATTATCAGGTAAACTGTTGGATTGAATTAGATAAAAAGAAAATCCCCCTGACAACTATATAGTCAGAAGGATCATATCTTATACACGTGTAGCTTGCATCTCGGCGAGTTCTTTCTCTGAACATAATACAAAATGTTCAGGAGCAACTTCACGAAATTCCACTTTTTCGTCTGGTCCATATTGATGGTCCTTCGGATTATACGGATGGCGCACACGAGAACGTTCATAAATAGGATCGGGTAACGGAATCGCTGACAGCAAAGATTTTGTATAAGCGTGCATGGGATTTCGATATAACTCATCCGCTGGAGCCATCTCCACCAATTTACCGAAATACATCACGCCAATACGATCGGAAATGTATTTAACCATCGATAGATCATGAGCGATGAATAAATACGTCAGCCCTTTTTCTTCCTGTAGTTCTTTCAACAAGTTGACGACTTGCGCTTGAATTGAAACGTCCAGCGCAGAGATCGGTTCATCCGCAATGATGAACTCAGGCTCTACTGCTAATGCACGTGCAATTCCAATACGCTGACGCTGTCCACCTGAGAACTCATGCGGATAACGCTCAGCATGCTCACGGTTTAAACCAACAGTTTCAAGCAAGTCAATTACTCTTTGTTTACGCTCCGTTTTACCTTTTACTAGACCATGTATATCTAATCCTTCTGCAATAATATCCAAAACTTTCATACGTGGATTCAAAGAAGCATAAGGGTCTTGGAAAATCATTTGCATCTTTCTATTCAATTCATGATTTTCCTTTTTGCTTTTTGGCGCGTGTACATCTACACCATTGTAGAGAACTTGACCTGCTGTCGCATCATATAATCGGATCATAGTACGCCCTGTTGTCGATTTACCACAACCTGACTCGCCTACTAAACCGAATGTTTCTCCGCGCTTAATAGTGAAGCTAATATCATCAATTGCACGGACTTCAGTAGATTTCCCTGCATTAAAATATTGTTTGAGGTTACGTACTTCAATTAAATTGTCTGACATCACACAGTACCTCCCGTCTGATCAACATAGTACCGGCTACCTTTAAATGCTTTCATACGGTCAATAATAAGGGCAGGCGGTTCAACCTGTGGTGCTTGCGGATGCAATAACCATGTCGCCGCGTAATGTGTATCACTCACTTGGAAGAAAGGCGGTTGCCGCTCCATATCGATCTTCATTGCATATTCACTACGCAAAGCGAATGCATCCCCTTTTGGAGGATTTAATAAATCAGGCGGTGTACCGGGAATTGCATACAGCTTTTGATCTTCTAAATCCATAGACGGCATTGAACTTAGTAAGCCCCATGTATAAGGATGCTGTGGATTATAGAAGATTTCATCTACGGTGCCTATTTCAACGATTCGGCCGCCATACATAACCGCTACTCGGTCGGCGACGTTTGCTACTACACCAAGGTCATGCGTGATAAATATGATAGACGTATCGGTCTTCTTCTGGATATCTTTCATCAGCTCAAGGATCTGCGCTTGTATCGTGACATCCAGCGCTGTGGTCGGCTCATCCGCAATCAATACTTTCGGATTACATGCAAGCGCAATCGCAATAACGATTCGCTGACGCTGTCCACCAGAAAATTGGTGAGGGTACATCTTGTAACGATTTTCGGCATTCGGTATACCGACCAAATTCAATAGTTCAATCGTCTGCTTACGCGCTTGTGATTTATTCAGCTTTTGGTGTTTCAAGATGGGCTCCATGATTTGTCTTCCAATTGTCATAGTTGGATTTAACGAAGTCATCGGATCCTGGAAGATCATCGAAATATCTTTCCCACGAATCTTTTGCATACCTTTTTCAGGAATTTTCGTTAGATCTTTTCCTTCAAATAGAATTTGACCATTCTTATATTCAGCACTTGATTTAGGCAGGAGTCGCATGATTGATTTCGTCGTTACAGATTTACCCGATCCCGACTCACCTACAATAGCGAGCGTCTCTCCTTTATGCAAATCAAAGTTTACGCCACGAATCGCTTTCACTTCACCTGCAAATGTGTGGAAGGAAAGCTCGAGGTCTTTTACTTCTAATATTTTTGTCAACTTGCTCTCCTCCTCTTAATCTTTCATTTTAGGATCTAGTGCATCGCGTAGTCCGTCACCTATTAAGTTAAATGCAATCATAAGAACGCTGATGACAATGGCCGGGAACAATAGTACGTATGGTTGATTCTCCATCACTTTGTATCCGTCATTGATCAATGTACCTAATGAAGCAGCTGGTGGCTGGAGTCCGATTCCGATAAAGCTTAAGAACGCTTCAAAGAAAATCGCATTCGGAATCGTGAACATCGTATTGATGATGATAATCCCAAGCATGTTCGGCAATAAGTGTTTCGTAATGATTTTTCCATCCTTGGCGCCTAAAGTACGTGAAGCCAATACGAATTCCTGCGATTTATATTTCAATGTCTGTGCACGTACAATACGCGACATCCCGATCCAACCAGTTATGGTGATCGCGACAATGATAGCGGCTATCCCGGGGTCCATAATCATAATCATCAAAATAACAACGATCAGCGTAGGAATACCGATTAAGATCTCAACAACCCGTTGCATAATATCATCTGTCCGTCCACCAAAGTACCCGGAAATCCCTCCGTATGCAACACCTATAACCATATCAATGGCTGCGGCTACGAATGCAATGAATAGCGATACACGAGTCCCTTCCCAAAGTCTTGTAAACAAATCTCGACCTAGTCCATCCGTACCGAACCAATAATATTCATCCACTTTTTTCATTTCATATAAATTGACTGTCTTCCCTGCCAGCTTACCATCTCCATCAAAAAGCCCTGTAGCTTCAATACCAGGTATTTTCGGCGGTAAGTTTGCATGGCGTAAGTTTTGCGCGTCACCCGCATGTCCATTTAAAAGTGGACCGATGAGTGCCATGAGTATAACTAATAAAAGTACGACCATACTGACAATAGCCGCTTTATTTTTACGTAGACCTAACCATGCATCTTGCCAGAAACTTAAACTTGGCTTCTCTATTCGTTCTGCCTGATCCGCGTCGATAGTAATCCGTTCAAAATCTTGTGGGGTTAATTTTTCTTGTTCGATTTCATTGCGCATTATCCTTTACCTCCAGACACACGGATACGCGGATCGATAACTCCGTATAAAATATCCACTATAAAAATAACCAAAATGAGGAAAGCAGAGAACAATAATGTCGTACCCATGATTGTGGCATGGTCATTCGTCATGATCGACGAAACGAATTGCTCACCTATTCCTGGAATAGCAAAAATTTGTTCTACAACGAGTGAACCTGTTACCAAACCAGCTGCGAGTGGTCCGAGAACTGTGATTAAAGGTATTAATGCATTTCGGAAAGCATGTTTGAAAGCAATTTCAAAACCATTGGCACCTTTTGCTTTAGCCAAAATAATGTAATCTGAATTCAATACTTCTATCATCTCAGTCCGTATGAAGCGCGCGGATAGCGCAAGCGGCCCCATAGCGAGTGCAAGCGATGGCAGGACACTAGATTTCCAACCGTCATTCCATAAACCGACTGGTAATAGATGCCATTCTGAAGCGATCCAATACTGTAGCAATGATGCAAATACAAAGGATGGAATGGAAATACCGAGTATCGCTAAAAAGGTGCTTCCGTAATCCCAAAATGTATTATGCTTTAAAGCGGCAAGCATACCTAGTAGGATTCCGACAATAGTCCCGAAGACCATCGCTTGCGCTCCCAAGATTAAAGAAGGTTTTAATCTCGTAGCCAATAAATCGTTGACACTTTTGCCTTTAAATACGAAAGATGTTCCCAAATCACCTTTTGCCAAGTTTTTCATATAGATTGCATATTGCACAGGCTTAGGCTTATCGATTCCATACTTCTTTTCAACAATCGCTTTCTGTGTATCATTCAATTTGTTGTAAGAAGCGATCGGTGAACCTGGCAAAGTTTGCATGAGGAAAAAAGAGGCCGTTGCAATTAAAAACAGCGTTATGAACATATATACTATGCGTTTTCCAATATACTTAACCACGGTACGTTACACCTCCAAAAAAGTTTCTTACTTGCTATGCAAGTAACCACATGACATTTTTCGACAGGAAATTAAATATTCCAACTATTCACTGTTACTAAAAAGAGAGTATATGGATAGTGATCCCATATACTCTCCCCTATTAAACTTGAATCCTTACAACATTGCAATTATTTACCTGAGATATATGCCCACTTGTAGCTATAGTCTGCGCCAAACGGATGATCTACTAAGCCTTTAAAGTGAGGCTTGTGTAAAAAGATCAAACCACGCTGATAAATTGGTGCAATAGCAGCGTCCTCATCGAGTAGAATTTTTTCAGCTTTTGCGAATGCTTCATAACGCTCTTCTGGTTTAAGAGCTAATTCTCCTTTTGAATCTTCAATCAATTTATCGTACTCAGGGTTAGAGTAAGACATTAAGTTGTTCGTACCATCTGTTACGAATAGGTCCAAGAATGAAATCGGATCTTGGAAGTCTGGTCCCCAACCTGATACTTGAATATCATAATCCTGGTTGCCATCTAAATCCAAACGTACAGAGAATGGTACTTCTTTTAATGAAATTGTAAGTCCCTCTAGGTTACCTTCTAATTGGGACTTAAAGTACTCGTCCATCTTCTTAGAAGCTTCAGTATCTCCACCTAGGATTTCTAAATCAAGAGATTCAACACCTAGTTCTTCTAGACCTTTTTTCCAGTGATCTTGTGCTTCTTCCACGTTATATTCCAAGTGATCGCCGCTTAACTCGCGGAAATCTTTTTCATTTTCATCAAATGCAAAGTTTGTTGGTACTAAGAAGTTTGCAGGTAATGAACCGTTAGCTAGTACTACGTCAGCCATATCCTTCTTCTCGAATGATTTGGCAATGGCTTTACGGATGTTCTCGTTCGCAAGTGGAGTTTCTTTTCCATCTCGCTCTTGGTTGAACTTGAAGTAGAATACAGATGTTTCTGGTTGAACCACAGCTTCTTCATCATCACGATATTGTTGAGCCAGATCACCCGACATTTCTGCACGATCCAACTTGCCGTCTTGATAAAGCTTAACTGCAGTAGCAGGGTCTTTTACTACGTTGACATGAATTTCTTCAAGTTTCACGTTTTCTGCATCCCAGTAATGTTCGTTCTTAACATAAGTCCAGCTATCGCCAGTTCCATCCCATTTAGATAAAACGAATGGACCGTTAGAAAGAAGGCTATCAGAGTTTGTAGCATACGCATCTGCTTTAGAAGTTACGAACTCTTCTTTAAGTGGATAGAAAGTTCCGAATGACATAAGTGACAAGAAATAAGGTACTGGACGCTCAAGCGTTACTTCAAACGTCTTCTCGTCTATAGCTTTAACTCCAAGTTCAGATACTTCCATTTTTTCTTCAGAGATTGCTGTCGCGTTTTTCACTACACCAGACATCATAAATGGTCCGTAAGGTGAACCAGTCGCTGGATCAATTGCACGCTGCCAAGCATAAACGAAGTCATCTGCTGTAACTGGTGTTTCATCAGCCCACATTGCGTCGCGAAGTTTGAATGTATAAATCAATCCATCTTCACTAACTTCTGCTTCTTCAGCAGCCATTGCAGGTTCAGCAATATTTTCTTGGTTTAAACGATATAAACCTTCATTAATGTTATTTAATACGTTGAATCCAACCTGATCTTCTACGATTGATGAGTCAACAGATGGGATAGCAGCACGTTCAGCTAAGTATAGTACTTGCTCAGCGTCTGGCTCCCCTTCTTCGTCTTTGGCATGCTGTTTTTCTTCTGGTTCTTCAGTTGCCGCATCTTTATCCTTGTCATCCCCGTCTGCTGGCTTTTCTTCGTCTTTCGAACCGCCACATGCAGCTAAGAACATACTTAGCACTAATGTTAGTGCCATCAATAAAAGCCACTTATTATTCTTCAAATTGTTGATCTCCCCTTTGGTGTTTTTGAAGTACTAGCTTTTTCATTATACAAGAAAAACTTATAAATGTAAACGCTAACAATGTTATTATCTTAATTTTAAACTATTATAGAAGATTCTACACATTCTGACTCGTATATTGTATGATAGACAGTAGTTTCAAACTTTATATATGAAAAGAAGGATTTCTATGAAACGTAATATTATTGTATTTCTCATATCTCAATTGGTGATTGTTATTTCTGCCTATTCAGTATACGAAAAAATCTCATTACTCGGCTATATTAATGCTTCCTTTTTCGTTAGTGGGTTCCTGTTATTTATTGGTGGGATCGTGTTTGTAGTACGTACTGGCTTTTTTGACTTTTTTATGAAGAGTTCGCGCAAAGTATTTGCTAGAAAAGATCAAAGAGAGGCAATCGAATCAATGCGTGCACCATCCGAAGTACTGTCGGCGAGCCCCACTTGGTTGTTTCTTGCAGGGATGCCAACCTTCATTTTAATGTTGGTGGCACTTGTTTTATACTATCTGTAAAAAATCTCGGCACTTCCTTTAAAGGAAATGCCGAGATTTTTAGTTTACTGATATATTTTATTCAAGGATCCTGGGTCTTTCAATCTGCCATCTTTGATATGTCGTAATTATTTACGATCTTCTACTTCAAGCTTACTACCGTCGTTGAATTTGATTTTCACTTCGAATTTTTCATAATCCGCTTGAAGGTTAAAAGCTTTAAGTATGCGATCAATGGTCTCTTGTTGTGAACTGTCTTTTGTCACATCTAGATTTTTCACTTTTGAATAGACATCATCAAATGCTTCCTGACCTTTCAAATAGATTTCATTTAGTTCATCTTCTACTTTGGCTTTAATTGGTTCATTTTGATCTTGTTCAATTTCCGCTTCATACTCTTTGTCTTTCCCGTATGAAACATCTAATTCGATTTCTTTAAATGAAAGCTTATCCATTTCAGCTTGCATATCTCCTGTCGTAGAGTCAGTCGAGGAATCTGTAGTAGTATCCGGTACAGCTTCATCAGTATTTTGATTCGTATCATCAGTAGCCGGCTCTAGCGGTTGCTCCGCCGGTGGATTAACTGCATTAGAATTCTCTTCTATTTTATCATCTGTCGCATTCGTTCCACATCCCGCCAATGCTAGCGCTATGACTGATGCTCCTGTTATTACTAAACGTTTCATAAAAATATTCCTCCTAAAAGTCGTTATTACTTTTAATGGTTCCCTGTTTTGCTACTTTCTAAACGGTTAATTCCATTTCATGAAGGGTATGTTGGTAAGTAAAGGAGTGAAATCAAATGAACAATCAGAATCCAGTAACGGCTATCGAAGCAATTGATTCGATTGAATCAACGTTCCATACAGAAAACAATTTACGACGTGCGCATTCGACCGGAGTCGCATTTGATGCGATTTTCCAACCATCCGGAGCGGCTGTTTCTTGGACAACAGCCGCTCATCTACAGAAAACGGAAGTTCCTGCTGTTGTACGTTTTTCTCACAGTTCTACAAACCCAAATCCAAATGAACGGTTGAGCCCAGTTAAAGGTATGGCCGTGCGCTTTCAATTACCTAATAATACATACACAAATTTGACAATGGTCAATGTACCGATATTCATCAGTAAAACTCCAGAAGCCTTTATTCGTCTGATACAGGCATTCGATTCAAACAGTACGTGGTCACAACGAATAGATGCACTTATGCATAATACAGAGTACAAAACATTTGGTACCATTTTGAAAGAACTGAAACCGTTTCGTAATTTTGAGACCCTTCATTACTATTCTATCCATGCTTATTTTTTGAAGAACGCTGATCTAGAGAGGCAAGCTGTTCGATTTGAATGGCAACCTCTTACACAAAATGATGATGCTACTAGCAATTGTATGGAAAATGAACTCATTCATAAAGTGCAAAAAGGACATCCTGTACGTTTTCGCTTACTTATGCAATTAGCTGAACGAGGGGATGCAACGGCTGATCCCACCATCGCCTGGCCTGATGATCGAAAGTTAATTGAAGCAGGAATTCTTACATTGCACTCACTTCGTACAGATAACGCAGAGTCCATTGTATTTGATCCAACAGTTACTATAAAAGGTATAGAATGCAGTGATGACCCCGTATTACACTTTCGTTCCGCCGCGTACAATGAATCCGCCAAGCGACGCGGTGCTAATAAAGCCGAGTAATAAATTACCAGATTAACATCATACGAACAACTACAATATAGTATTATTGTTACTATTTTCACTAAATAAATTACATTATTAGGGATGACTTGTTTTTGTTTTTTTCCTAGAAAGACTATAATCATTTAGAAAATCATGCACTTACTCTGTTACTATCACCAAGTCATCATAAACTTGATTTTTTCATTATGTTTTTGTTAAACTAATAAGGTGTCAATTCAAAGGACGAGCCAATTTCACCATCCTATATGATTAAGAACGTGCTAGCTAAGCTGGCAGAAGGGGTTGACTACTTACTACAAGGAGCTGATGTGTATGACAACGGAAGAAGAAAAAGTACTGAGTACTATGGAAGATGATGAAATAGAAAAGGATTACTCCTTAGATCGTGTACCTTTAGAAGACCGTAATAAAAGTTGGCTGAGCATTACGAATATCACATTCGGAATCGCAACTGCCATCTTTTATTTCCAAATGGGTAGCGTCATGGCTTTGCAATTCGGTGCACCAAACGCTATCGTATCGGCTATTTACGCCATCATAGTAGCTGGTTTGCTTGGTACCGTGATTGCGTACTTATCCGCAAAATCAGGCATGAATGTTAACCTTTTATCACGGAGTGGCGGATTTGGCTATATTGGCTCATCGCTAACTTCATTAATATACGCCTCAAACTTCATTATGTATTGCGCGTTTGAAGGGTTAATTCTCGTATCTGCAGTTCACTATTTTACGCCTGACTTTCCTAAGTGGATTTTGATTGTTATTTTCGGAACGCTTGTTATTCCACTGAACTGGTTCGGAATTGAGCAGCTAGACAAACTTCAAAAATGGTCCATGCCAGTATTTATGATATTCCTAGTTACAGCCATTGTCGTATCGTTCATTAAACCGGCTGTTTATACAGGATCTGTCTTCTCCTATATGCCCGAAGGTGTTCAGTTTGGAGGAACGGCATTATTGTTCTGTATCGGGATGCACAATGGAATTATGGGACTGACCGCTCTACTCGCTTCAGACTATGCCCGTTTCCTAAAACCATCTGATCGAAAGTTCGGTTCAATTGCAATCGGTTTCATTCCGCAGATTTTCTGTTATGGAGTAATGGGCGGACTTGGTATTTGGTTCGGTGTGCGATTCTTGGAAAAAGATCCAGGCGTATACATCGTCCTATTGCTAGGAATCGGTGGCGCATTGTTTACAATGCTGACTCAGTTACGAATTAACGTAACCAATATCTACAGTAGTTCCCTATCGCTATCGAATTTCTTTGAGAATGTGTTCCGATTCACGCCTGGCCGCAGATTCTGGGTAGTAATCTCAGCTACAAGTGCGATCTTACTGATGCTCGGTGGAATTGTGGATCATTTAGATACTGTCATGACATTCCAAGGTGTGTTTCTATTTTCCTGGGCTGCCATTCTTGTGACGGATGCATTGGTTGTCAAAAAGTGGCTGAAGATAGGTCCAACTTATTATGTTTCAAGGCAAGAATATTTGTATAAATGGAATCCTGTCGGTGTCGCTTCGTTACTGATAGCCAGTACATTTGGTGCCATCGCGGCATCTGGTTATCTTGGCGTATTCCTACAATCCACAGCCGCATTTGTCGCTTCCATACTGGCCGCGATATTGACAGTAGTAATCGCTATATATACTAAAGGTAAATATTACTTAGTACGCGAACCAAATGATATTACAGCGGATGATAAATTAGGGTAATAATGAGCTACTCTTAAAAACAGGACTTCTGAACAGAAGTCCTGTTTTTTATTTCAGGTAAAAAAACAACATACCAGTTGTACGCAAAGAGAAATGAACTATGCTAGCACTGCTGGTAAGCAAAAGCGTGTAGCTATAGATACTAGTAAATCTTCTAAAGGTGACATATGAAAAAAGCCGTCTCGCTAAGGAGACGGCTTTATATATAGGACTACATGCTTCAAATTTACGCTTTGTCATCTTGTTGGTAGAAAACAGGTGGCACAGACCCAAACACTCTACGGTGATACAACATAGGGTCTTTATTTTTCTCCACTTGCAGATCTACTACTTCACCAATAATGATCGTGTGATCTCCTGCTTCAATCGTTTGGAAAGTCTTACACTCAAACACACCAAATGCATCTTCAATAATTGGTACGCCATTATCCGACATTTCCCATTCACATGTAGAGAAACGATCTTCTACACGGCTCGCGAATGTATTACAAAGCTCTTTTTGATCTCCTGCAAGTACGTGTACAGCAAATTTACCGCCTTCCGTGAATGCTTTAATAGAAGAAACTCTATGATCAATAGACCATAAAAGAAGCATTGGATCCAAGGATACAGAGGCGAACGAGTTTACTGTCAGTCCAACTGGTGTGCCATCTTCAGTTACTGCAGTAACGACTGTTACACCAGTTGGATAATTCCCCATAATTTCTTTGAACAAATTTTGTTGTTCTTCTTTTTTCATGAAATATTCTCTCCTTTATAAATAAGCCCATTTGAGTAACAGATCTAGTCCATCACTATGTGAGTTAGGCATGTCTATATCCATCATAGCACTTTCAACACCATTCTTCAGTTTTCTCCTCTTGTTATATAGTTTTCTTATAGTTTATGTACCTTTACAACTGTTTGCTATCTCTCTCGCTAATTTTGTTATCAGTACTAAAGAATCACTTCTAGTTTTATATGTTTACAAAATATAAATAGGGATATTATTAGTATATGAACGATTATCAAACATCTAGAGGAGGATATTTATAATGGATTTAAATAAGCTAAAGAAAAATAATTTATTAAAAGTGGGAGCAGCTGCAATTCTTTCTGTTGGTGTCCTTAGCGCTTGTGGAGACGATGATCCAGTTATCGATGAGAATGACGATGTTGAAGTAGATCAACCAGCAGATGTTACTCCAAATGAAGATGTAGATGTGAATGAACCAGCAGATGATACTACAAACGACGACGTAGATGTGGATGAGCCAGCAGATGATACTACAAACGACGACGTAGATGTAGATGAGCCAGAAGTAGATCCAGAAGTAGATATGGAACAAGATGCTGAAGAGAAAAACTAATTAAAATAAATCAATAGTAAAAACGTGAAGCCCCTGAAATCGCTTAAGTAATTTCAGGGGCTTTTTATTCCACAATATTTATTCGTAATATTCAATTATTTAATAAACTACATTATTTCAATCTACAAAAACTCTTTATTATGTATAAACTCTACACATTCAACACAATATGATACGTAGTAGTGCATTGGTAAAATTTGAAAGTCGTATGTACAAGGAGGAGAACAAAGTGACAGAACCTAGACAACCTGAGGATACACAAAAAGGGATCAGTCGTAGAAATTTCATGAAGAATACCGGCTTATTGGCTGGAGGTTTAGTTGGCGGATCATTATTCGGTGGCTTATTGACTAATCAGCTCCAAAAACCAGGCGAACCTACAGACTCAGGGAAAGAAGTTGGCCATTTACTCGAAGCTCGGACTTTTTTCAGTAATGGCGAGGACTTTCTTATCCTATCCGCTGCTACTGAAAGGATATTTCCGAAAGACGATTTAGGCCCCGGTGCTATCGAACTGGGTGTACCTTACTTTATCGATCGACAACTTGCCGGCGAATGGGGTATGAACGGAAAAGAATATATGAGAGGGCCGTTTTTACAGACAGGTGCCGTAGATGCATATGAAAACCAAGCAGACACGAACCAAGACACAGGTCCAAACGCCGATACGCAAGTACCTACACCAGCCGTTAGATATCAAACTCCTATGACAAGAGGAGATATCTTCCTAGAAGGTGTACATGCATTAGAAAAAACGGCACAAGAGAAATTCGAAACAAATTTCCCTAAGCTAGAGCCGGAGCAACAAGATGAAATTTTGCAGATGTTCGACGATGGAAAAGCGAAGATGAACGGTGTCGCTTCGACGACGTTCTTTAATCTACTATTACAAACAACTATTGAAGGTGCGTATGCTGATCCGGTCTATGGTGGGAACCGCAATATGGAAGGCTGGAGGATGAAGGAGTTCCCTGGTCCACGTATGAGCTATACAGCAGATATCGAAAAAGAGGACTTCATCGTAATGAAGCCTGAAAGCTTACGGAATTACCAAGGACACTGATAACAGGAGGAACTCATATGGCGAAAAAACTAAAAAAAGTAGATGTAGTCGTAGTAGGAAGCGGTTGGGCAGGTGGTGTAGTTTCTGCCGAGCTAGCGAAAGCTGGCTATCAGGTAGTAACACTGGAACGGGGTAAAAAGCAGGACCGACAAGATTATATAGGTGTTAAAGATGAATTACGTTATACAGATCGTTACGAGATGATGCAAAATCTATCACCTGAAACGATTACATCACGGGTGAAACTGGAAGACACTGCTCTTCCCGTCCGCACAAGAGCAGAAATGATGGCTGGGACTGATTTAGGTGGGGGTAGTGTGCACTGGGCAGGCGCTACATATCGCTGGAGAGCTATCGACTTTGAATTACGTTCCAAGACCATTGAACGGTATGGCAAGGAAAAAATTCCTGAGGGCATGACGATTCAAGACTGGGGTATTACGTATGATGAGATGGAACCTTATTACGATAAATGGGAGAAAACTGCCGGAATTTCAGGTGAGCCTGATCCGCTTGGCGACAAGCGTTCAAATGATTATCCTAACCCTCCTATGCTAGCATCACCTGCCGTGAAACTGTTTAAAGAAACAACGGAGAGAATGGGTTATCATCCATTCCAAGTCGCTTCCGGTAACTTATCACAAGCCTACACCAATCCGGACGGTGAAAAATTAAATGCTTGTATGTTCTGCTCTTATTGTACGATGTATGGCTGTGATTTCACGGCTAAATCGGATCCATTGGCTACAGTTATTCCGACTGCACGCAAATCTGGAAACTGCGAAATTCGGACCAATTCTTTAGTGCGTCGCGTACTGCATAAAGACGGTAAAGCAACCGGTGTAATGTTTACTGATACACGGACAGGAATTGAATATGAACAACCAGCGGACGTTGTCGTATTAGGTGCATTTTCATTCACCAACAATCGCTTGTTGATGCTGTCAAAAATCGGGACACCGTATGATCCAACAACACGTAAAGGAACTATTGGTCGTAACTTTAATGGGCAATTCAATATCACATTCCTTGGGGCAAGAGGATACTTTGAAAAGAAGAAGTTTAACCTCTACATGGGTGCAGGTGCGCTTGGTGGTACTATGAGTGACTTTGCCGGTGATAACTTTGACCACTCTAATGTAGATTTCATCAATGGTGGCGGTATCGAATTACGTCAATATGGCGATGGGGCTATTGCATCAAACCACGTCCCAAGTGGCACGCCGAAATGGGGACCTGAGTTCAAGAAAAACTCGATCCATTATGCGAATCGTTCGCTAGTAGCATGGTATACTCCTGCTGTTATGTCATGGTGGCATAATTACGTGGATTTAGACCCAACATACAAAGACGAATATGGAGATCCCCTATTACGTATTACAAATCGTTACACAGATCATGATCGGAACATGGCCAAATTCGGAATTGAAAAGTGTAGTGAAATCATGAAAGAAATGGGCGCTGATATCGTCGATGAAGATGAAGTGCCTGAAGAGTTTGATCATATATATTCGGGTGGTCACTATGCGGGCGGAATTATTATGGGGGCCGACCCTGAAACATCCGCAGTGAATAACTACCTTCAAATGTGGGAAATGGATAACTTATTCGTAGTGGGCGGTTCAGCATTCCCTCAATTCGGAGGACATCACCCCACTTCAACCATCGGCGCGTTGGCATATCGTGCAGCTGAAGGCGTAGAGAGGTATTTAAAAGAAGGCGGCCAGCTTGCAGAAGCCAAGCAGGAAACATTAAACGCATAACGAGCCAGGCAGTCCGAAAGACGCCGTTGCTTTTGTTCTACGCTTTCCATAGTTTACGCAGTATATAAAAATTGGTATATTTCATAAATTTACGGGGTTGTTGCATAAACCTCTTACCGTCGAAGACTTACGTAAGAACCATCTGAATGTATATAGCAAGGCTCATCCATCCCAGACGATAAAGAAAAGCTCGGATCGGCAGTGTAACACTGCCAATCCGAGCTTTTCTTTATCGCACATTAGAAACAACATTGCCTAATCGATCACGCTCAATAGTACTCAACTTGTACATATGATGGCGGAAACAAGACATGACAAACGCGTGCATATTGGCTTGTGTGACGTAATAGACAAACAATGGTATAGATGGTAAATAGTCATGAATCGCAATGATTACTTCATTCGATCCTGGAATCTTTCGGAACTCCATTCTGCCGCGTTCATTGGAATCAGGATCCATCAATAAACCGCCCGTTATATAGTAAAGTGAGCGATCTTTTGTACTACGATCTGCAGAATAACTTAACTCGAGCAATGTCCGATTTCCGAGGAAACCGATTCGGCAATTTAACTGGTCGTCTACGTCGGTTTTCACCCAAGGATTCAAGAACGTAGAAAGCCATTTTACGTAATAACGTGCAGTTTCATCCGCAGTCCAGCTATGAGGTAATTCAATTCTCTGCACTGAACGAACATCTTGCTTAAGCGGCCCGATTATCGGCTTCTTCTTTGACACTTCTTTTTCTTTCAATTCCGCCTCCAGTGCTACAGGCTGTGTATTGGAGCGTGTCCATTTAGGTAAAATCATTACTGGAAGTCTTCTAACTAGCTTCGATAAAACCGGGAAAGAAGAACCTTTTGAACCGACAATTAGCCATGCACGTAATGCGGTAACAGGAACGTTATATGAGCGTAAAATCCTTTCTACTTCTAAACGGCTTTTCAAATGGCGTGATAAATCTTTTTCATCTTCATCGGGGCTAATCCCGCCCAAATAGACAATTTGTTTAATTCCTTGTTTTTTAGCTGCCTGCGCAAAGTTATCCGCTAAAATGACATCCATATCTTCAAAAGCACCTTGAGATAATTTCGCTGATTTTAGCATAGAATGTACGAGGTATACCGCAATGTCCGCACCAGCCAAGCTCTTCTCAGCATCTTTCATAGAAAATAGATCACAAGACCGCCACTCAACGTCTTCCGTATTCTCCCGCCGATTTCCATTTCGCGACAGACCAATAACTTTTGCTTTTCCTTTTAGCTTTTTCAATAGATTATTGCCTATATATCCACTAGCACCCGCAACGGCTACAACCAATTTCCTTTCTCCCATACAACCCCCACCCTCTCTCGTACGTGTACAGTAAAACTACCCTGTATAAGGAGTTTATAAGCCTATATAATTAAATAATATTGTTTTTAAGTAGCGGTCTTTGCTTTTTATATTAAAAGTACTTATACTAGATAAGAACGATGAAAACTGTATATGTTTTTTTAGTTTTCATTCGGTATATAAGGATAGGGGTACGATAAATGAAAGCACGTATTATGAAAGCTTTCCTCGAAGAAGTTCATGAAAAAAGTATGAAGTTTACGATGGATGATCTAGCCAAAAGACTAGGTATCAGCAAACGGACATTATACGAACACTTTTCTTCGAAAACGGAAATTTTAGATGCGATGATCGACTCGACATTACAGGAGTTCGACGAAAAAACCGATATCATTATGAAAGACGATGAACTACATCTTGTCGATAAGATTAAGAAAGTCATTACGGTCATACCGAAATACAATGACTTTTATAACTGGCAAATACTTGATCAAATGAGAAAAACACATCCCCAACAATGGGAGCGAGTACACGCTGCACTTCATGAATGGGATGAACTTCGTGAATTAATTGAACAAGGAATTCATGAGGGGATCATTGCAGATCAAAACGTAGAGTTACTTATGAAGTTGATTATAGATGCGACCAACTCTACACTTGATCGAAAGTTTTTCTATGAAAATCGTATGACGGTAACCGAAGCATTGGATTCCATTGTTGATATCCTGTTGTTCGGATTTATTAAGAAAAGTGACGACTAAATAAACTAATAAAACAAAAGAAGTTTTACTGTTTTACAAAAAAATGAAAGCGAGATGGAATTATGAGCCTCCACGCATGTGAGGTAACGAATGAAAATTGGCAGGATGTTGCCTATTTATCCGTACACGAAAACCAAAAGAACTTTATTGAAAGCAATTCATTTTCACTAGCACAATCTCAATTCGAACCAGAATGGAAGTCCATTGGATTATATGATGGAAAGGAATTAGTCGGCTATGCTATGCACGGACGTGAAGCAGATGGCAACGTATGGCTTGATCGCTTTATGATAGATCAGCATCACCAAGGTAAAGGTTATGCTAGTAGATTTCTTAAACTTCTACTTACGAGAATGGAAGAAAAGTATCAATGCAACAAGATATATTTAAGTATTTATCCAAGTAATAAAGCCGCACAGCATTTATATGAAAAATTCGGTTTTAAGTTAAATGGTAAAATTGATGATGTAGGTGAATTCCCTTGTCTCATCATGGAACTTGATCTTCAAAGGAGTCCTGTGCAATGAGTTCTTCTTCACCCAAGTTTAATAAATTGGATACTGAGCCAGTAGGACGTATCTTTTTACGTTATTTAATACCGTCAACTGTCGGTATGTTGCTGATGGCAATCAATATTGTGGCGGATGGTATCATGGTCGGTAATCGATTGGGTGCAGAAGCATTGGCGGGAGTCGGAATTTCGGCTCCCGTTTATACCATCTTTTTTGCTATTTCCTTATGGATTGGTATAGGTGCCGCCACAAAATATTCGATGGCAATGGGTGCTAAAGATGTGCTTAAAGCTCGTTCGATTTTCACACATGCAATCATTTCCATTTTCTTATTAACCATTATATTAGGCTTAACCGCCTTTATTTTTAGGGATTCGCTAGCATACGCACTTGGTGCGAATACCACTACATTCCCTTATGTATCGCAATACTTATTTGTGATTTTACTATTTGGCTTTATCTTTACTGTAGAAAACACATTTAGTATTTTCGTACGTAACGACGGAGCACCGAACCTCTCAATGGCAGGGCTAATTGTGACGTCAGTCATTAACATCATTTTGAATTATGTGTTCTTATTTATTCTTGATTACGGTGTTGCCGGTGCTGCAACCGCTACAATTATCGCTTCCTTTATGGGCATGTTAGTACTGCTCGCCCACTTCTTTAAGAAAAACAATAACTTAAAATTGATTCGCTTACAGTTCAATAAAAAGCTGTTCATAGCCATTCTTTTCATCGGATTCCCGAGCTTCCTTTCCGAGTTGGGAATCTCCTTTTTTACCATTACACATAATATTGCGTTCGAACGGATGGCCGGTACAGAAGGTGTTGCGGCATTCTCTATTTTGAACTATGTGCACAGTGTCATGCTTATGCTATTCCTCGGGATGGGTGGTGCGATTCAGCCGCTGATCAGTTATTATCAAGGCTCTGGTAACCGGATAAGGATGAAGGAAACCGTTAAAAAGGCCACTCTCACAGTCGTCATCGCGGGTGCTGTGTTCTTCCTCGTCGGACAGTTCGCAGCAGGTCCTATCGTATCGATTTTCGGAGACTTCCCGCAAGCCGTCAGAGAATTGGCTACTACCGGAATTAATCTATTCTTTATTGCCTATTTGTTCACAGGTACGAACTTTGTCATGATGACTTATTATCAATCTGTCGGCAATGTACGGATGGCCACTTGGATTACCGCTTCACGTGAAATCATCGTCATGTTGATTTTCTTGATGATCTTGCCACGCATATTCGGATTGAATGGTATTTGGTTATCCATTCCCGCTTCTGAGCTTGTCGTATTTATTGGCGTGTATTTATATCAAAGGAACGCTACTCGACATTCGTTAATCGGCTAAGCATTGGTCTATAGAACAGTACGGAAACATAAATCATTGTTCTAAGCAGCGCGTTCCATAGAATTAGTGTGAGTACGTGTTGTAGTAAAGAATGTTGCACTATTTTTGTTCCTTTCATCAATAAGAGTGCTATACTGAAAGAGCAACTGAATATCGTGTTAGAGATAGGTGCGTTTATTTTTTCTTAAACGCTTAAAAGGGAAATCGGTGAAAAACCGATGCTGTCCCGCAACTGTGAGTTGGAGTATAATTCGTTACCACTGTTTCACCGCAAGGGAAATGGGAAGGTGAATTATACGTTGAAGACGAGCCAGGAGACCTGCCTAGATCAGTACACACCAATACCCTACGCGGATAGGAGGTGTCAAGTGCGGCTTATGAAAAATCACACACAAGCCGACGTACGAAAAAACGGAATCAGGACATTCATTAGGTGGCTTCGAAATAGTTTCTATCGATCCAACATATGTGTATTTCCTGCCGAACCGTTTAATTCGTCATGGCTTCCCACTTAACATCCTTCCAGGTATTTACCGGACGGATGTTTTTTTATGTCAACGAACCCATACAAACACGATGAGGAGAATGAATTATGCCCAATCAAACAATCGATGACTTTACAAACTTATTAAAGGACACATTGATGTCGGATAGAGTGAGCACTCACTCTACCCCCCTTCCTATACTAGTGGAAAATGTGAAGAAACAAATTGCTGAAGACACTTCAAATGACTCTGCAGAAAAAAGTAAACAACTAGCTAATTTAGATACAGCATATCAAATCGTAGTTGCTGAATTAGTAGGTAGTAACTAGATCGCAATAAAACACCCCTGACCTTAATGTGTCAGGGGCGTTACTATGTTATAAAGAATCTTTAATCACACGCTTGTAATTCAATACGGAAAGTAAGCCAAATATAGAATATAGTGCCGTATAGATGAACATCACAATAATCGTGGGCGCCAGCATTTCAGTACCGAATAAGAACCAGCCAGATTTCACCGCGAAATAGCTGTGGAAGAGACCAACGACTAACGGAATACCGAAATTAAATAGCTGCTTTCGTTGAACCCCTTTTAGCAAATCTGTTTGTGTATAGCCCAGTTTACGAAGAATGGTATAGTTCGATTTTTCATCTTCACTTTCGTCCATTTGTTTAAAGTATAAGATGCAGCCAGAAGTGACAAGGAAAGCGAGGCCGAGGAATCCCACGATGAACATGATCATGCCAGCACCTTGCATTTGTTTCGTTCTTTCCTCAAACTTCGATTCATGTCCTGCCCAGTCGTTTATTCCCAACACATTAAATATATCATTCGCTTTTTCTAGATCATTCTCATTCTCGATATCCACTCCATGATATTCCGTAAATTCGGATTCTACGGAAGGATCTATATCTACATTCATCTGCTGGAACACTTGATCATCCACTACCGCCACTACAAAACCATAGGTTACACGTATGGGCAAAACAACTACCCTTTCTGTCCCTTTCAGTGTTAGATCATACTCATGCTCTTTGCCTTGGAAAACGACTTGCTGATCTTCTTTGAATTTCATGAAGTTTTCCGTTAAATTATCAGAGTTGACGAAGAGCACTTCCTTTTCTGCTACGTCTAACTCTGGCAATGCTTCATCACTAATGACGATCATTTCTGTATCGGTATAACTCACATCTTGACTATCCCCACCCGGAATAGATAGAACTCTTGATAAACCAACAGGTGTAGACAATAGATCAATAGCTGTCTCTGTATAGGCGATGCCTTTACTTTCAAGTGCCTGTGTAAATTCCATTGCACGCGTAGTATCAGGAATAGTAAAGTCGGCCGGAATAGTTCGCTCTACTGACTTCTCTACTGAGTAATACGAAATATAACTTAACGAGAGTAATGCGATGGATAGCGCAGATACGGATGTAATAATCATTAATAGAAGAGAATTCGATTTCATTCGAAACATAATTGAAGAGAGAGACAGCACGTCGTTAACGTTCAGATATCCTCCTTTACGTTTACGAATCAGGTTAAAGATAAAGCTAACGGAGCCTTTATAGAACAAATACGTTCCCATGACGACAGAAGCTAGTATGATGATCATCACCAGAAATAGCTGATCGCCTAGGAACACACTACTAAATAATCGGGATGATAAATAATAGCCGAATACAATGAGTAGAATACCGAACACACCGACAACCGCCTGAAATACTGTCATCTTTTTGACCCGCTGTTGCGTTACGGTTGTTACACGGAACAAAGATAATATACTTTGTCGTTTAATGAATAGCGCATTCATGATCAAAATCAATACAAAGATTACTGCAAATACGATCAGCGTTTGAAGTAATGCTGCTGAAGAGAAACGTAAAGTTGCAACATCCGTTACACCAGTGACCTTAAATAGAATGAGCATGAGTAATCGTGACATCGAAAATCCTAAGAGTATCCCTATAACGAGAGAGCCGATATATAACACGAAATTCTCTACACTTAAAATACGGAAAACGGTTACTTTCGTCATCCCGATCAATTGGAATAATCCAATCTCCTTACTGCGTCGTTTAATAAATAGATTGTTAGCATATAGCAAGAATACAGACACGATAACAATTAGAAAAACTGAACCTGTTTTAATAGCTGCAGCACCTTTCACTCCTCCTGTTGCATCGTCCAATGCTGGATCAAATTGCAGCGTTACAAATGAAAAGTACAAGCCCACGCTAAAAACCAAAGCAAAGATATACACATAATAATGTTTAAGGTTTTTCTTGATATTGCGGAAAATCAGCTGATTAAGCGTCATGTTGCACACCACCCAACACACCTTGCGTTTTGATGATGTCATTAAAAAATTCGTTACGCGTTTGGTCTCCTTTATTCAGTTGCGTGTAGATTTGTCCGTCTTTGATGAACACTACGCGCTCACTAAAACTTGCGGCGAGAGGATCATGAGTAACCATGACGATAGAAGCATTTCTCTTCATATTGAGATCACTTAGTTTGTTCAACAAATCGGATGCTGCTTTTGAGTCAAGAGCGCCTGTTGGTTCATCCGCAAAAATGATGCTTGGATCATGGATAAATGCTCGTGCGGCAGACGTTCTTTGCTTTTGACCACCTGAAATTTCATTTGGATATTTAGTAGCGATTTCGGAAATACCCAATTCCTCCGCCACTGCAAGGAATTTTTCATTGGCTAGTTTTCTTGATACTTTCTGCACCGATAGTGGAAGCAGTATGTTTTCTTTTACTGTTAACGTATCGAGTAAGTTATAGTCCTGAAAGATGAAGCCCAAATGACGTTTTCGGAATTCCGCCATTTGCTTTTCTTTCATATCGTTGAGGTTCTGCCCTTCTATGCTGATCGTTCCCTGGCTAACGCGATCAATGGATGAAAGGACGTTCAGTAGAGTTGTTTTCCCCGATCCCGATGCCCCCATGATGCTGACGAATTCACCCTTTTGTACTTCAAGGTCCAACGCGCGTAATACTTCCTGTTTATTGAATTTATTGCCATATATTTTATAGATTTTCGTTGCTTGTAAAATTACCATGTCCATCACTCCTTGTGTATTCTATCATAATCAATGTACAAATTTTTCTCCTGTCTTTGATATGACAATTAGAAAAAGCATGTGACGATACTGTCACATGCTTTTACATACGCGCTATACGTATCATTTCGTTTTCTTTTGTAAAGATCAAAGAGAACCGCGTACCTTTTCCTACTGTTGACTCTACTTTAATCGTAATCAAGAGAGATTCTGCTACTTGTTTTGCTAAGTACAGCCCCATTCCTGTAGCCGCATGATTTTGATGGTTTGCTGTTCCAGTGAAGCCCTTATCGAATATACGAGATAAGTCCCTCGGAGCAATACCCTGCCCAAAATCTTCGATCGATAACGTGGTGATACCACCCTTGCTAGTACACCGGATACGTATGTCCGAATCCTCACTATATTTTACCGCATTCGTCAGCAATTGCCTTAGAATGAAGCCGAGCCATTTTGCATCGGTCAATACTTTTTCTGCTTCCAATGATACATTAAAACCAATCCGCTTTTGCATACACCATTGCTTTAACGATTTTATCTCCTGAAATAACAACTTTTGTACATCGACCTTTTCAATATATAAATCATTCTGGATAAATGGGATACGCTTTTGATGTAGTTGCTGGTCGAGTAACAAATGGACGCGAAGCCACTCGAACATCAACTGTGATCGAAGCACATGGTCTTCCGTTCGTTCGATCATTAATTGCAGCGTTGTCAATGGTGTTTTCACTTCATGTATCCAATTCAACATATCATCTTTCTCTTGCTCTAAACTGATTTGCAATTCATCCAACTGGTGTTTAAACACTTGAATTTGTTCGGACATCCTTTCAGAAGTAATGGCTTCAAAAGGGCTGTCAGCTTCAGGTATTGCAGTTAGATCAAATGATGGTTCTAATGTTTCTAAGCGTTTATAGAATCTCGATTCTTTTTCATAACGCATGACTATAAAAATAACGAAAGATAAACAGGAAATGAATGCAATATAGACAGTAGACAAAAATGGAATGCTCGTGTCCAAATAGCCCATTGCTAGAACGAGCAGTTGCGAGAAGATGAAGAACAGTATCCAACTACCACGTTCCTTAAGAAATAACCGGATCATATTTGTTCTTCCTTCGCCATATACCCTTGCCCCACTTTAGTTTCGATCACATCTACCAAGTCGATTTCCGCGATCCGTTTACGCAAACGGTTCACGTTGACTGTCAGCGTATTATCGCTGACAAATCGTTCATCATCCCAAAGACTCGTGATGATTTCTTCCCTTGATACAATTTCATTCTTTCTTTCTATCAATATTTTCAAGATGTATATTTCATTTTTCGTCAACTCAATAGTTCCTTTTTCATTGGTGAGCGTACCTTTCACAAAATCCACTGCGGCATCACACCACGTTTTCACTTCCAATGTCTGATCAGCACTATAGTTATACACACGGCGTAAGATCGCTTGAATCTTTGCAATCAATACATCAAAGTGAAAGGGTTTTTGAACGAAATCGTCGGCTCCGAGTTGCATCGACATCACCATATCAGTCGGATGATCTCGTGAAGACAAGAAAATAATTGGAACATTCGAATGCGTTCGGATCATCCGACACCAATGAAAGCCATCGAACTTCGGCAATTGGATATCGATAAGGACAAGATCCGGCTTGATTTCCGTGAATTCTTGCAGTACATTTCCAAAGTTTTGAATTCCCACCACTGAGTAAGACCATTGTGTTAAACGTTCTTTTATTTCCTCAAATAATGTCTGATCATCTTCTATCAGCATAATTGTAAACAATGAACTCACCACACTTTTCTTATGTGTTATTAGTTTATCTTATATTCACACATAATGAAAATAACCCAGTTGAACAGATACTACATCTGTTCAACTGGGCTACTAGTAAACTCTAATTAATTCTTTTCAACGACATCAAGTTCCGTCCAATCAAATTCACCGTTTCGAATCTTTTGACGACGTTCCTTTGTAATATAATCACGCTCGGGATCTTTATGGTAATCTCCAACCTTTTTAGGATCACCTTCCGGGCGATCATGTGATAACACAAACGCAGCTAAATCGGCCGCCTCTTGATCAGTCAGCGTACCTGCCTGACCTTTAGGCATATTGTTTTGAATGAAACCTGTTGCTTTATTGATACGGTTAATACCTGCTGCTTCATTAAATGAACCATCACCCCAAAGTGCCGGACCTGTATGGTCACTTGTACCTGAACCATCTCCTGCATGACAAGAAATACAGTTTTTATCTGTAAACAGTTGCTGACCGTTTTCGACATCTGGTTCAGGAATTGAATCTTTATTGTTATTCATTCTCCATGTAATATCCTCATCCGTCTTTACATCTTTTGAGATGAACGTCAAATATTCAACCATCGCCTTCATTTCCTCACTGCCTTGCTCAAGTTCCGCTCCATTCATACTGCGGATAAAACACCCATTGACACGATCTTCAATCGTCGTCCATTTTCCATGATGCTCTTGCGGATATTTCAAAGTCACTCCGACCATCGGTGAATTTGCTGACAGTCCGCCATCTCCATGACAGCTGATACAAGACAGACTATTACCCACGTTTTCAGGAAGTAATGCATTCGTATCATCAAAAAGTTCTTTCCCTCGTTCGATTTTTGTAGTTTTTGGATCATCAGGGTCTAGGTTTTGTAAGTTTTCGCGGATATCTGTTTCGCTATATCCTTTGTCTTGGCCACATGCACTTAAGATTATCAGTAACAATAATAGCATTGTGCCGACTGATTTGCGTATATACACCAATATATCACCCCTTACATTACATGCTCTAGTAATCACGTACCCGTTTCTACATTTGATATAACAACTTTATTCAAAAAATAAATATTTTTCTTTAGTTATGTATCACCAAGCCTTCTATTAAGCCTTATTTTCCATGAAATATCTTTCTCTCTTTATGAATTTAGTAATTCTATGTTTTATTCCAAGTAGACAGGGAAGGGCATTTAAGTAAATAGTATTACATATAGGAAGGAAGTTATGTGAGTGAAAAAAATCCGTTTATTGTTTCCGCTTCTACTACTTTCCGGCTGTTCAAATATCACTGTACTAAATCCTAAAAGTACTACAGGTAAAGATCAGGCTTTTCTAATTTGGCTCGGTTTCGGTATTATGTTTCTAGTGCTTGCAGTTGTGTTTTTTTTACTCATCAAGATCATCATTACATATCGATATAAGAAAGAACGGGAACATGATCCCACTCACTATTTGAATGATAAGCAAAAAAGACATCTTCAACTAGCTTGGACAATCATTCCCATTATACTACTCGTCATATTATCTATTCCTGCTCTCTGGATTTCATATCATCAATCCCCAGTGGCTGAAGCTGAATCCCGCCATGAAGGTGTACATATTCATGTTTCCGCCAAACAATTTCAATGGACATTCACTTATGATACGGATAAAACAGAAGAAAACTTACTCATATTACCTGAAGGTGAATCAATCATTCTCCATCTGTCCACAGAAGATGTGATTCACTCATTCTGGGTACCGGAACTTGCGGGAAAAGTTGATTTAATCCCTAACAAGCCTATTGTCTATGAGATTAAAGAGCCTGAAATAGGTGTCTACAAAGGTAAATGCGCCGAGTATTGTGGTATTCAGCACGCGAATATGACATTTACTGTTAAGGTTGTTTCCAAGGAAGAATATGAAAACTATATTAATAATTAAGTAAATGGTAGCATCCCGATGTTGCCATTTACGCATACTGTTAGGAGTGAAAACTATTATGCACATCCCACTTTTCGGAAAATCGATCTTTCTGACGATCGATCTGGTCATCGCTTGGAGCTTGCTCATTATCTTGCTTGCTACTGCTATCATTTATGTAGTCAGAAAACATAAGTATCCCGTCATTTGGGAGTACATACGAACAACCAATCATCGGAAAATCGGTAGATTGTATATGATATTCGGTTTTCTATTTTTCCTGAGGGCAGGTCTTGACGCCTTACTCATCAGAATGCAACTAGCCTTACCGAATAATAACTTTATGGTCTATCAGTTAGAGAAATATAATGAAACCTTCACGTCACACGGTACTATGATGATCTTTTTCGCAGCAATGCCTTTATTGCTTGGATTAATGAACATAGCCGTACCATTACAAATCGGGGCACGTGATCTAGCATTTCCATTCTTGAATGCATTGTCCCTATGGCTGTTTGTAGCAGGTGGTGTTATGTTCGGTTCAGCCTTTTTCCTCGACAGCTCACCTGCTGTTGGCTGGACAGGCTATGCACCTTATTCAACGGTTCAGTATACACCAGGAGCCGCCACCAACTTCTATGTTTTTGGTATCCAGATTGCAGGCTTCGGTACTTTATTAACCGCGCTGAATATGATTGTCACTATCATTAGGAACCGTGCGCCCGGCATGAAATTAATGCGCATGCCTTTATTTCCTTGGGCTGCTTTAATCACTTCTTTCTTGATCTTGATCGCATTTACAGTACTTGCAATTGCACTGTATTTACTAATGTTCGACCGACTCTTCGGGACGACATTCTTCTCAGGTGAAGATGGTGATCCTGTCTACTGGCAACATTTATTCTGGTTCTTCGGACACCCCGAAGTTTATATTCTGGCATTGCCGGCATTCGGACTGTTCTCGGATATTATCTCGACCTTCTCAAGAAAGAAAGTATTTGGTTATCCAGCAATGGTTGTCTCTTTACTGATGATTGGTGTGTTAGGATTCATGGTCTGGGTACACCATATGTTTACTGTCGGTCTCGGGCCAATCATCAATACGTTTTTCGCTGTGACTACAATGGCCATTGCGATTCCTACAGGTCTGAAAGTATTCAACTGGCTATTTACTATGCGTGGTGGAAAAATTGTGTTTACTGTTCCTATGCTATTTGCCATTGGTTTTATTCCATCGTTCGTTATGGGTGGGGTGACAGGCGTAATGCTCTCACTGACTGCAGCGGATTTTCAATTCCATGACACGCATTTCGTTGTAGCACATTTTCATTACGTCATTTTGGCTTCTACGATCTTAGGGATTTTTGCAGGGCTATATTATTGGTATCCCAAAATCACCGGCTTCAGGCTGAACGAAACATTAGGGAAATGGCATTTTTGGTTATTCCTCGCAGGTTATCACATGACATTCTTGCCAATGCACATCACGGGTTTACAAGGAATGCCTCGTCGGGTCTACACGTATGGTTCAGATGAAGGTATAACCGCTTTAAACTTTACAAGTACGATAGGTGCATTCCTGATGGGGATCAGCATCATCGTTTTCATAATCAATATCGTAAGAACCAATCGCCACGCCCAGCCGTCAGGAAACGATCCATGGAATGGTAGGACTCTAGAGTGGAGTGTCGCCTCTCCATCGCCTGAAGACTCCTTCACACCTATGCCGTTGGTTGAAAGAACAGATGCTTATTGGTATGCAAAGAAACATAACGAAAACATGAAAGTAGCAGAAAATCCTCGTCACGCTCCGATTGCGAAAGATACGGTATTACCATTCCTTATGGCTTTGGCGATATTCGTAACAGGATTCGGTTTGATCTATCAATCTTATTGGATTTCCGCCATTAGTGGCGCTACCATATTCGTTCTATTCATCGTCCGCTCATTCAATGATGAACGGGAATCGGTTTACGGAAGGGGGGATGTAAAATGAATAATGCAGAGACAGCTTTATTTAAAGATAAACAGTTAGGCTTCCTTATCTATCTAGGCGTGGAAGCAATCATGTTCATGGTATTGTTTATCACCTATTTCATTTATACCCCTGCTTCAAGTGGCCCACAACCTTTCGATATTTTCAATTGGAAAACTGTTGTATTGGCTTCAGTCTTCTTACTTTCGAGTAGTGGAACGATTTTCATGGCGGATCGTTATTTAAAGAAGGACAATGGGAAAGCTACAATCATTTGGTTGCTCATCACACTTTTGTTAGGCCTCGCTTTCCTTGGGGTTGAAATCAATGAGTTTGCGTCTTATATTCAGGCAGGCTATACCACAAGAACTAACGTTTTTATGGGTGCTTTTTATGTATTAGTTGGTCTCCACGCAGCCCATGTGGCATTCGGTTGCGGTTGGCTCACGATCATACTTATTCATTTCAAAAGAAAGATTCCATATACCTTGTTTTTAGAGAAGCAAAAGATTTTCTCTTACTACTGGCACTTTGTGGATCTTGTTTGGATCGTGATTTTGGTGATTGTTTATATCCCTTATTTATGAATAAACAGAATAATGCGCTGTTGAAAGTTATTTACACTTTCAACAGCGCATTTCTTATTTCAAATAAAATAACCCACCATTCACAACATCCACCGTAATCCGGGGTTTAAAACGTTCTTCCATCGCCTGCTTCTCCCTCTCATAACATTCAGGTTTAGGTTCTTGTCCCTCGTAGAAATAATCTAATACCGCTTGGTCTTTCCTCCATCGCTTTTCTGCTTCCTCCACCCACGTTAGGTCTTCGTCTTCAATTACTTTAGAAATTACAGCATCCAATCGATCAAACGCGCGAATAGGTGTGATGATATATGGCAAATGAAATACTTGTTCAGATGACTGATCGGACAAATTCCGCATACTAACAGTCTCCTGGAACTCTTTTATGACTGCCCCTGTCATCAAATTTATACCTATTGAATACAACATCTCTTTTGTTTGATGACTGGTAAATGACACTTTATAATTGACACCAATCCAGGGAGTCAATATCAGTTGCTCGCTAGTATCCTCCTCTGTACGCTCATACATTTTCACATATTGTCCCATTTCCTTAGTTACTTGAAATAATTGATGCAGTCGCGGTGACCCAAGGTGGATTACTTCCCCCTTCATTCCGTTTTGCAACTGTTGCATATTTGTAATTAGCGTGAGCTGTGCCGGGTTTGGTATCTCATTGACGCTTTCTATATACCTCCAATAAAAAGGGCGGTTCATAATTCTTTTATCCATATCGATTGTTAGTTGCACAGTTAGATAATGTTCGTTTCCATGAAGTATTTCACAGTCATTCTCTGTAAAGAATTTGTGAAGATACGTATGGATTTCTGTCGAATGCATACATTCTCCTCCTTCACACAGACCGTTCTTTCATTTCCAAAATATCATCTAGTTCGCCTACTACTTGTTCAAACGTCTCAATCTTTCCTTGCAGCACTTTCATCACATGGTCATCAATCGTTTCTTTCACAGCCAGATTATAAATCTGGACATCGTGTTCCTGTCCTAATCGATGAACACGACCAATCCGCTGTTCCAACTTCATCGGATTCCAAGGGAGATCGTAATTGATGACGTGATGGCAAAATTGCAAGTTAATTCCCTCTGCTCCAGACTCTGTCGCGATCAGCACTTGTGCTTGTTGCTTGAACAAATGCTTTATCCATTCACGGCTACTTTTGCTTAGCTTGCCATTGAAAATAACATTCGTTATGCCATTCGCATACAGATAATCACTTAAATAAAGCTGTGTCATCCGATACTCAGTAAAAATAATCACTTTTTCATTCGCTTGTATAATCAATTCCGTTGCCTTTTTAGCTTTTGAATGAATCGACAATTTCTCCAACTGTCCAATGACTTCTTCCACATGTGTAATTTCTTCAACTTGCTCACATTCCGGCAATAACCTCATCAACGTACCGATTGTCGCCTCGGGGCTGCTACACATTTCCCTTTGTAAGGTCATCGTGGAAAATGCACCTGAAAATACCGGAGATATCTGTTTCAGATTAGATATAGCTGTGTAGGCCTGTCTTTCATGGTCCGTGAATGTGATAGGAACTGTATGAACTTTCCGTGTGGACCATTCCACACCCGTGTCCTGTCGCCTGTTACGTACCATGACTTGGCTGACTAGTTCCTTTAAATAACTATCTCGTTCTTCATCGCGATTTTTAGCAGAGAACACTGAAGAAAACTCGTCATAGTTTCCTAAATGACCTTGTTTAAGTAACGTCACTAGATAAAACAATTCAAACGTATCATTTTGAATCGGTGTGGCTGTCAGCAATAAACAAAATTTCTTCTTTAAACTTTGTACAAATTCATAACTGATCGTCTGATGATTTTTTAATTTATGCGCTTCATCTACAATAATCAAATCATAGTCTTGCGCAAAGATTTTCTCCTTATGCGGACTGCGTTTAGCTGTGTCCATACTCATGACTACTACATCCACATAGTCGAGCTCATAATTCTTTTTGTAAAACAGCGCAGGAATGTGGAATTTTGTATACAACTCTTCCACCCATTGATTAACGAGCGAAGCAGGTACTAGAATTAGCACTTTTTTCACAAGGCCTCGCAGCAAGTATTCTTTAATGATGAGACCTGCTTCAATGGTTTTACCGAGCCCTACTTCATCTGCTAGAATCGCTTTGCCATTCATTTGTTCAATCACTCGTTCAGCCGCCTCTATTTGATGGGGTAACGGTTTTACGTTTGGTAAGTAGGCAAGTGACTGCAATCCAGTAAAATCAGTAATTAAGTTATTTTTTGTGATGGTATAGCTCAAGTTATACAGCACCGAATTATTCCATGGTTCATGGTTTTCAAGTCTTTGAATAAATCCTTCTTTCCAAGAAGACGATCGTTCAATTAGCATTCCAATCACCTCAACTAGCTTGTATGTTTTGATTAGAATACCCGGAAAAATTAATATTATGATAAACAAAAAAGACCCTCCGCATACTGAAGGGTTTTAGGACTTGCATCGATCAGATTTCAAAAGCGATAAAGCTTCCTTCGTCATCAAAATCGGTTATATGGAGGACACGGTCTGAGAATGATTCTGCGACGGCTGTATCTTTCCCTATTGCTAAAGTCAGTACATTGAATTCCTTTTGTTTTTTCTTATCGTTAAATTCAATTAGAAAACTTTCCCTAATCTCGTCTTCTCCATCACTAACAAAAATGACATCTGCATGTTTGAATGTACTGTCTTCTATTACTTCAAGGGCACCTTGCAGTGACAGTGTAAAGTCTGTTCCCCCGCCCAAAAACGTTCTGGCAAGTCGTGCAAGTTCATTTGACGTGATCTTACCTTTAGTGAATACTTCTTTTTGAATGGTCGTAGAAAATAATAAAACGCATAAATCCCGGCGTTGTTTCTTGGCGATTGATAGAAGTGCCAAGATGAACCCTTTTGACTGATTATCAAGCAACTTCATACTTCCCGATTGATCAAGACAAAAAATAATTGGACCTTTGCCAAGATTCTTTCGCTTCTTCTGTTCAAACTGCATCGTGTTACCTTCTGCAAAGCGGCGCAAGAAATCTTTTTTCGTCGAGTCATTTGAATATAGTCCTAATTCCATCGGCAAGAGACGTTCCATTTCATTCCCATTAGTTACGCCACGCCTCTCGATCGCCTCCACATAGTTCGTCTTCTGCTTTTCACGCGCTACTTCTTGAAAACGTCCAGCCCACTCTGCAATTTCCTGCATTTTGGGATCCATCGCTACTTGATCGGCCACTACAAGTTGTTCACGCAACGGCACTTTCTTTAACTCTGCATCCCCTTTGCCAGCACTGCTACCTCCCATCAGAGAAATCAGGCTGTCTTTTACTTTGATTGACTCTTCAACCGCTTCATCGATCGCTTGCCAAAATCGTTTGCCATTCGTTTCAAGTGTTAATTCGAGCTGATCATTTAACTTATCCGTAGCATCGGCTAGTTCTTGAATAGGTCCATCTTCTATTTCGTCCTGTTGTTCATCCAAATGCTCAATCGGCACGTCATCTTGTAGCGCTTCTACGGCTTCCATTTTCTTCAGTAAGTCTTCATCCATAGCTTTTGCTTCCGCTAGCCATAAATTAATCATCCCAACCAATTTCACGGTACAGACAGTCGCGGCCAGATCGTCCAGGCGGGTGAAGTTTCTATATTCTTCAAAATGTTCATCTTTCATTAGCTTTTCTATAATGGTCTTGTTCGGTTTCAGTGCTGGATCCATTCCCTCTAGTAAAATCCGTGGTTTCATTTTATACAGTGATGCCCAAACATCACCAAGCAATGCTTCTGTAGTAGGTAATTGTCCTTCTTCCCTGACCTTTTGCAAACCATCTGACATCTCGAACAGTTCTTTAAAACGTCTTTTATCAAATGCATCTGTATTCAGTACGGAGCGATGATCTCTAATTATTTTACTTCTTTTCATAGAATATCACTCCTTTTACATTCTAAAGAAGACTCCATATTGCTCGCCATTTTCATCATTCTTTCCATTCGTTTCACCATAATAAGCAGCATCCATACGACTACTTTCCACTTCGTTTTTTAACGAAGTAATTTGTTTTAGTAAATGATCTACTTCTGACGCACGGCTTGCATTTTGCTCTTTCAACTCATTTAATTCCGTTGATAAAGCAGAAATTTTCTGGATTGCTTCCATACCCGCTTCAGTTGAATGATCACGTACTGCGGAATCATAGATTTCATTCGCTTCATTTTCAATGGCTGAAAGCTTTTGTGCTAATCCATCTTGTGAATGTCTGCGAACAATGTTGCAAACAGTCTCTTTTTGATCCAAAGTCTCCCAGAGTGCATTCTCAAGAATCACCATATCATCTGTCTGTACAGATTCTCTTTGATGGATCAAAGCTCTCGCTTGCAAGATACTCAAAGATTGTTTGAATCGACGATCAGACGGCTGAATTCCTTCGTCTTGAAGTTCTCTTCGAATGGTAGACAATGTCTCATATACTTCATCTGGAATATGCACCTTGTTAGTCATATTTTGAAGTTGCACTAGGTCGTCCAAATGCATCGTCGGAATTTCGACATGTTCACCTTCATCTTTCATCATCGATACAAAGTTAGATTCATCCGCGATGAAATTGATTTCGAAACGTAATAGGAAACGGTCAAATAAAGCTTCAAGTCCTTCGCCATCCTCTGGATATTCGTTGGAAGCGCCAATGACCGATATTAATGGTGCTTCAATCGGTTGTCCATCATTATAAAATAGTCTTTCGTTAATTAAAGTCAATAGACTGTTTAATATTGCAGAGTTTGCTTTAAAAATTTCATCCAAAAACACCAAATGTGCTTCCGGCATTTTAGTAGCAGTATTGCGCTTATATACACCTTCTTCTAAGTCTTTTAGCGACAGCGGTCCGAATACCTCTTCCGGGGTACTGAATCTTGTCAGTAACCATTGAAAATAAGACGTTCCATTCACAATCTTTGCTAACTCTACTGATAATGCTGATTTCGCTGTCCCTGCTGGCCCGATCATTAACATATGCTGTTTGGAAAGGAGAGCTACTAAAATTCCCTCTACTTCGTTTTCACGTTCAAAAAACTTTGCGTTTAGTGCTTTTTTTATTTCATGTAACTTTTTTATATTCATATCCATATAGACATCCCCTCAAATCATAATAACGAATCATTGTTCTCTTTATGTAACAGTGTGACTGTAATATGAGGATTTTAACCGCCTACACCGTAATTCTTTCATTGATCATGCAATAATTCATTTTATATTCTTGTCTAACTTTTCACATATAGTTAGAGTTCTGTGATTAGTAATTATTTACAGTAACCTATTTACTTCTCTTACCCCTTTTACCCCTTATTAACTCATCTCATTATTACTTTTATCAATATGTTTTCATAATACTATGCAAAGATTAGATACCAGCTAACGTACTTCGAGACAACCGCTGATCATGGAAAAAAGGCAATGATTCCGGTATCTCGATTAGTTAAATACAGTCATAATAAAAAGGCTACCCATGATGGGCAGCCTTTTCTTTGTAGGAATCTTAATACTATAGCGGGTCTACTACTACATCCCCATTCTGATCTAGTAAAGCAGTAATCCCACTTCTTGAACAACCCCCGAATGGAGATAGTTTACTCCCGTATTCCAATCAACTAAAACCGTTATTCTTGCAAGCGACGGGATGTCATCTGTTGATTTCACATAGAATCGCTTCTCTTTTTCTTCTTTTTGTCTCCAAACATATAAAACACCCTCTCTTTAGTCAACTTCCTACGGTAATCGCATTTCCTCTGTTTTGTAAAGTAGATACTATACTCAACGCTGCAAGATAGCTTGTTTTAGGGTTGTTTGGCATTGGCTCATTTTCAATTAATAAATTCATTTTGCCAAAATCACCTTTTGCTTCAATACTATGTGTGTTTCGTTGAATATTCGGATCTGCTATTACGCGTACTGCCGTTTTATCTGCGCCCAATCCTGCAATTGATAGAAGTAATGCAACATTGACGTTTTTAGGGAATTTTTCAATGGCATCTATTGCCATACCATCAAAAATGCATTCTTCTACATGCTTCACATCAAGTCCCAGTGATTGGTAGGACTTCCTAGTCGTAATGCGTACTTCCTGTAATCCACCAAGAGAATTTGCAGATTGCAGAAGATCCAGTCCACCAATCGCTCCTGAAGGTAGATATATATGTTGCTGATTCTTCCGCGCCACTTCTTTCATTTCATTTAAATACTCAATATTCTTAAATGTCCCAATACTACTCACTATCAGGTCTTTCTTATTGTCCAGCACTTCTTCCATATGCTCCATCGCAACTCTAATCGTTGCAGCTTCCACGACTACATCCATAGATGATTGAATGAATTTTTTAAAGTCTGTATAGAACTTTGCGCTATACTGTGATTCTAGCCTAGGTCCTACTTCTTGATTACGTCCGAATATCGAGACAATTTCAGCGTCTACTCTGCCATTCCTATTGATACTTTCTAATAGATACTGCGCAATATTGCCAGTTCCAATTATACCGATTTTCATTTTTACAACACCTCTTTCATCAGTATATATACTATTCCAAGAAATAGCTGACTTTCTATTACCATACCCTTCCCATACATAAACAACACAAGGAAGGAATAAGATGATACGGATTTAGATAGTTAAACTAGGGGGTATGTAGGGATGGCTGGTTATACAGATAATTACGAACGAGATACGTACGGTCTTATCGATTTTTGGATGCGCAATAACTTCGAACATGGAGAGTTTTTCGATCGAGAAATCAGTCACCACGAGCTGGAATTAGCACGCGCCAATCAAGAAATGATCGACCGCATGGGGAAAATCTTTAAAAAGACTGAATCCAAAACTGGCGATATCGGATTAATTATCGATGAGGCAAAAAGCTCTACAAAAGAATTCGCTGATCTACTAATTCACACGATGGACCGCGCATTGCATTGCGACGTTATTATTTCAACTCCTACTTCCCTTCTTGATCACATGATTCGAGAAGCTGAAGAAGCAGAACGTGTGTTCAAATTGATTGAAACGAACTCTTACATTACGCCAGCTGATGCGACACTGCATGAGAACAACTTCTGGCTTCGTCAAATGCTTGACCACCTCTTATTCATCAGTCATTACGTAGATGCTTCTAACTATGAATTACATGATCAAGTTCGCGCAATGACAAGGAAGTTTGAAAACCTACTGTTACAGGCTCAAGCTTTGAAAACGATCATCCGTAGACCACGCAATGAAGTTTCACCCGTGTTGAATACATTCAATCAAATGGTGATAAAAGAAGCAAAAGCACTGGAAGCTTTTAAGTTGGAATTAAGTGAACTGATTAAAGCATGTGCCGCCGTTACGACTGCCCCGCCTGATTTGTTAGAACATATTGCGAGAGAAGCCCACCATCTGTGGAAAAACCTCGAAGATCAGGTAGTAAACTAATTTTCATGAAAACATGACGAGAATTTACTCGTCGTGTTTTTTATCCTGTAAAAGTCTAGTCGATTAAAACGTTGTGTCATACGGAACGTAAAAGGATTAGATGATGACGAGGAAATCAGTACACTCAACCCTTTCTTACCTATAGATCGTGCATACATTATCATTCCAAAATTACTTGTTGATTACAAAGTAGCACGGGAAGCGAATCGACTTCCACGTAAATCACTATTTGTTAGTTTAGTCAGACCTTATTGGATTTGGGTGATTGCGACCGGGTTGCTGGTGTATTTCCGACCAACTCCTTTTGATATGGTGCCTGGTGGATCATCTCCAACATTTTACTGCTTATGCTAATCACGTATCGAGTTATGAACTATTGGAACACAAAGTCTTTACTTGCTCTAGATTGAATGGTAGTGATTTACGAGTAGGTATCCTCTAATCTTTGCAAAAAGGAGATTGTCTACGCTGATATAGCGTGACAATCTCCTTTTTTATTTCACTATGGTCACAGGACACCCTACATGCTTCATTACCTTATGACTGACGCTACCTAAAACCATTTCTTGAAATGAATTTAGACCACGGCTACCGATGACTAGTTTGTCAATTTTCTTTTCATTTACATAGTTGATTATTTCCTGGATAGGATTCCCTTTAAGCATGATTACTTTCGCATCCACAGCCGCTTCCTTTGCCATAGCTAAAATCGGATGCATCTTTTGTTCGCGTTTCAATGCTAGGCTTTCAGGGCTTTGTGATAGCAGTCTTTCATCTTTTGCCTTGCTAAGATCTTGTACATAAATAATCTCTAATGTAACTTTAGGCAAATATTCCGCTAGCATAATCGCATGTTTTGCGGCACGCATCGCATTTTCAGAACCATCAATCGCTACAGCAATTTTCATATCGTTCACTCCCTCACAATAGTTTTTCATATAATTGTTCACTTGATGAATTTAGCCCACGAATCGTGACTGCCATCCCTTTACTCTCGAGCTTAGTTATCACTTTTAAAATCGCACCCACTGCCGATTCATCCCACAGCTGACTGTTTTCAAAATCAATGACAATCTGTTTTTCATTTACATCATCAAATGCCTGAATAAACTTCGTCGTAGAAGCAAAAAATAATGGACCTTGTATTTTATAGATACCCTCTTCACTCGTTACTGAGACACGTGAGATCTTTGCAACGAAGAATAATGCACTTAGAACAACTCCGATTACAACACCTATCGCTAAGTTATGCGTGTATAAAATAATTACTACAGTAATCAGCATAACAATCGATTCTGAGCGTGGTGCAGATCGAAGAAATTTAAATGTTCCCCAGTTGAAAGTCGTTGCCGCCACCATAACCATGACACCCGCAAGAACAGGCATTGGAATTTTAACCACCAAGTCCCCTAATACAATAATCAAAAACATTAAAAATGCTCCAGCAGTCAATGTAGATAAACGACCTCTACCACCTGATTTGATATTGATCACCGATTGACCGATCAGCGCACACCCCGCCATTCCACCAAAAAAACCAGTGATGAAATTGGCAATACCTTGTCCGCGTGCTTCACGATTTTTATTACTCGGTGTATCTGTCATATCATCGAGCACTTGTGAAGTCAGCAATGACTCGAGTAACCCAACAATCGACAGCGCCAATGAATACGGTAAAATAATTTTCAACGTTTCAAAGTTCAATGGGATATCAGGGAAAAAGAATGTTGGTAACGAACTCGGCATCGTCCCTAAATCACCGATCGACTGCAACTTCACTCCACTGAACAGCGCAATTGCGGTCATAACAACAATTGCAATTAACGGAGCGGGTATCGCTGTGAAGAAACGCGGAACCGCATATACCAAAATCAATGTAGCAATCGCGAATACATACGTCATCGTACCTGAACCTACAAGGTAAGGTAGCTGTGTGATAAAGATCATAATTCCGAGCGCATTGACGAATCCTAGCATGACTGAATTTGGTATGAAGCGCATTAGATTGGCGACTCCTAGCGACCCTAAAATCAATTGAATAATACCTGTTAATATAGTCGCAGCCAGTACGTACTCTAGGCCATGATCAGCCATTAGACTGACAAGAACTAGTGCCATTGCACCTGTAGCAGCCGATATCAATCCGGGTCGACCCCCAACAAATGCAGTAATAACGGCAATAGTAAATGATGCATATAGCGCTACACGCGGATCAACCCCGACGATAAACGCAAAAGCCAATGCTTCCGGTATGAGCGCTAGTCCGACGACTATACCTGCCAATACATCAGCACGCACATTCCCAAACCATTGCTGTTGTAAAGTTTGCATATTGTTCCCCTCTCGTGATGTAAAAAAAATCAACTCAATGTTAGAATGTACACAGCATACCATTTACAGTCCCGTAAGTGAACAGTTTTGGGATGAAAGGAGTAAAAAATGAAGTATGGATATATCCGTCCGATTGTAGGTGATCAGCAAGCTGCTGAGCAGTTAGCAAATCTAACCATAGATATGATTTATTTAGAATCACATGGACTGGCTAAAAAACGAGTGGAGCTTGAACGACTACTCATGCATGCCCAAAGCGGAGACACATTGTACGTACAAAACATTGAGGTGTTAGCTGATTCACTTCAGCAATTGTTGGATATTTTACGGCTAGCAGAACGCGATCAACTCATTATTTATTTTGTAGATGAACAGTTAACTAGTCAAACACTGCAATCGGCTACATTGCTTCAAAATGTAGAGTTTTTCACAAAACTGCAAACAATCTTTCTCAGACACTCTTCTACATTTTTATTACAAGCCGCGAAACAACAAGGTAAAGCCATTGGTCGTCCAAGAAAGTCTGACGAGAACTTACAACGTGCTTTTGAAATGTATGATAGTAAGAATTTCACTTTATTTGATATCAAAGAAGAAACCGGTATTAGTAAATCAACACTTTACCGCTATTTAGACGAGCGGGCCGTGTCAACGTCGGATAGTAAATAACTTTTTACATCCGACCACTTTTGGTTATCGCGACTGACCTCCAGCTATAGTCTCCCCTCTTGATTTCACCACATAGGCTAGCTTATCCACATCACGTATTACTTCTTTCATCTTATTATTTTCTAAAACTAAGATAAAACTTATATTATAACCATTTTATAAAATGAGAAACTATACCTATATAACACTATATATAAATTTGGACTTTTAACCTATTCAATAGATATAAACTTCACTCGAATGTATAATAAAGTTAACTACTAAATAATACATATGGGAGATGAGATGGATGATTAGATTCAATAGTATTAGGGCAAAATTACTGACAGGCTTTTCTATTGTACTTGTATTGATAGTTCTACTGGGTATATTTATTTTCTCTACTTTGCAAGCGAACAATGCAGCAACGAAAAACATTCTAGAAAAAGAGTTGCCACTATTGATTGCAGATGAACAGTTGGCCCTCGCTATGGCGAACCGAATCGCCACCTCAAGAGGATATATTATGACTGGAGAATCAAGCTATAAAGATTTATTTGATACATACACAGAAGATAGTGTAAAGCATCAAGAAACTGTTAAAGGGATAGGGACTTCTAACGAAACATTGGACTTGATACAACGAACCGTCGAATGGCGAGAGTACATCACAGAAAATGTATTCGCTGAATATGAACGTGGTAACGAAGAGTTAGCTGAGCGTAATTTGTTGGCATCGAACGATGATGCACGCAGTTTAATGAACTCGTACGAAGAAGCAGCTGCAAATCGTGAAATGACCATCATTGATATTGAAAAGAATTTACTTTCAAGCGGAAATAACACATTAATTTTAGTTACTAGCTTGATAGCATTGGTGATTTTTTTAAGTTTGGTAGATGCTGTGATTACTGCCAACTCCATTTCCAAACCTCTTCACGTAGTCATGGAACGAATGAAACGTATCGCAGCTGGGAACTTAAGTAGTCCACCTCTAGAAACGAAGTTACAGGATGAAATTGGACAACTAATCGTATCCACAAATGAAATGAGTACTAATACGCACAATCTATTAGATGAGATACATATTGTGGCCCAAACGGTTTCATCTCAAAGTGAAGAACTGACACAATCTGCTGGGGAAATAAAAGCAGGTACTGCTCAGATCGCTACTACAATGGAAGACTTGGCATATGGTACCGAATCCCAAGCTACTAACGCAAGTAGTTTATCTACTACAATGGAAGCCTTTGTCTCAAAAGTAATGGATGCCAATGAAAATGGTACCTATATTCACCAATCATCCAATGAAGTGCTGAACATGACAAGTGCTGGAAGTGACGCCATGAATTTCTCATTAAAACAGATGAAGATTATTGATCAAATCGTCCATGACGCAGTTGTAAATGTAGAAGGTTTAGACAAACATACACAACAAATTTCCCAACTTGTTTTGGTTATACAAGGAATTGCCGCACAAACTAATTTGTTAGCATTAAATGCTGCAATCGAAGCAGCTCGGGCTGGAGAACATGGTAAAGGATTTGCCGTAGTAGCAGATGAAGTACGGACTCTGGCAGAACAATCGTCCGCATCCGTTACAAATATCACCGAAATCGTCAACCGAATTCAAACGGAGTCCAGTATGGTTACAAATTCATTGCAAGAAGGATATAAGCAAGTAGAAGAAGGTACAAACCAAATTGAGCGCACAAGCGAAACTTTTGATCAGATCAGTGAAGCCGTGACGGAGATGGTCAATCGGATACAGAATATTTCGGCCGACCTTCAAAATATATCGGAAAATAGTCAGGAAATGAGCGGTTCAATCGAAGAGATTGCGGCGATTACTGAGGAGTCTGCTGCCGGTGTGGAACAAACATCGGCATCCTCACAACAGGCAAGCAGTGCAATGGAAGAAATAGCGAGTAATTCCAATGATTTAGCTCAATTGGCTGAAGAACTTAATAATCTTGTACGAAAATTCATCTTATAACAGGTAAAAAGCGTCTGTAACTATGCAGACGCTTTTACGTAATTCACTTTATTTATAATGTTCCAGAAAGCCTGCTTTCCATGGCCCATTTCTGTTCTTCCACTTCGCCTTCGCTTATCCACATTTTCATATCTTCGTATAGCGGTTCTTCTACCATTATTCATTATAAATTTCTTCCTTTTTATGTCTTTATTACAATTCTCATCAGACGAATTCACTTTGTACTTCCCAGACATCTTTCACTACTATTAAAATCTTGTTTTAGTTGGTTTCTTCATCGGCGCTTTGTTCATCAAATAGGAGATAAACGTATCATCTTCCAGATGCGGATTGGACGAGTTCAGCAAAACCGCAAGATTTTTTGCATCGTCGAGTGCTCTGTGGGCATTATGCACTTGAATTCGGTGCGCTCTCAGCAATTGTTGCAGTTTACCGTTCTCAAAGCCGTAATTCTTCCATTTGATTTGTCGGACGGAGCAATACCAGTCCATGTCGAGCGTTTCAGGCAATAGTCGACTAACGAATCCCCTATCAAATGATGCGTTATGCGCTACTATACCGTCTGCTTGATCTAGTATTTTCAAGATTCTATCCATATCCAATGACTTCCCTCTTACCATCTGATCGGTAATGCCTGTGAGATTCGTAATGGTCGGAGAGATGGAATAGAACGGTTCTTGAAACTCGCAATACTCATCAGCCACCCGAATAATACGATTATCCTCATACTCTCCTAGCATAACGCCTAACTCGATCACTTCACTCGCCTCGGCACTCATACCTGTCGTTTCCACGTCAATAAATGCTATATGTTTCGTCATGTAAAAACTCCTTTTACACTCTATTTACATTATATTAAGAACACAATTAAGATTATTTCTATCCTTTTAGTATATCAGGATTTCACTAGTATTTGTTCAATTTAAACTGTAAGCAGTTCATTGAAACGTGTAGTAATTTCTTAAGTTGCCAGACAATTCAACGTGCTGTATACTAGGTTTACTTACATAATTGTCCAGACGGGTGCTTGAGAGAATCAGGCTGAGATAGCAGATTAATCCACTGCTGACCGTTAATCTGATCTGGGTAATGCCAGCGTAGAGAGCGTGTTCGATGGAACTATACAGGAATCTCTTTCCTTCCTCGGCCGTCTGCTCTTCAGACGGCTTTTTTGTATAAAAAATAACTAGGAGTGGAAGAGTTTGAAGAAGTTAAAGTTTACCGATTTGTTGATCACCATCATGATTGGCGTAGTGTTTGGGGTACTGATGAAATTTTGGGATGATTTATACACTGTCATCAAACCGATCATGCCTGTCGCACGTCAACTGCTTTACGGCATGTGGTTCATGGTAGGACCATTTGCCTTTTTATTATTGCGAAAGCCTGGTACTGCATTCATCGCAAGTCTGGCAGGGGCTTCCTTGTCTGCGTTTGCCGGACATGGTATTGAGGTTTTGATGTATGGATTTGCACAGGGTCTTGCTGCGGAATTACTGTTTGCTGCATTCCGTTATAGACGCTATTCCATTTTAATCGCCGGGTTAGCAGGTATCGCTTCATGCCTTGCAAGTTTCGGACTCGATTTAATTTACGGGTACGCAGCACTCGAAACATGGGCACTCATTGTGAAATACGGATTGCGTACAATCAGCGCATTCATCTTCACAGGTATTTTCGCTGTATTTATTGTAAGAGCGCTAGAAGCAACAGGCGTGACATCGTTAATTCGACCTGTTGATAAGAAAGAATATACGTTGCTTGATCAGTAAACGCGGAGGAATGATCCAACTATGAAAAACATCAGCGTTACCGATTTACGATTAAAGTTTCCAGGAGAAGATGCTTTGCTCTTTAAAGACCTCTCCTTCTCTGTGCAGCCTGGTGAAAAAGTTCTCATGCTCGGTCCTAGTGGTTGCGGGAAATCTACTTTACTCCAAGTATTGAGCGGCATTATACCAAACTCTATCGAACTGCCAATGAAAGCAACAGACATTCAGTTGCCTAACTCATGGGGATTCGTTTTCCAAGACCCGGATACACAGTTCTGTATGACATATGTCGATGAGGAACTTGCTTTCGTATTGGAGAATCTTCAAGTTCCGCGTGAAGAAATGTCCCTTCTTATTGAAGAGGTATTGAAACGTGTAGACTTGCATTTGAAAGACCCACATACGTCCATCAATGAAATGTCGCAAGGTATGAAGCAGCGGTTAGCATTAGCTTCTGTATTATTACTGGAACCTGACGTGCTATTTTTGGATGAACCATCTGCATTACTGGATCCAGAAGGCACGCAACAAATTTGGTCTTCTATTAAAGAAGCAACCGCTGATAAAACCGTGATTATCGTGGAACATAAAATTGATTTGATTGCGGACTGGGTTGATCGCGTAGTGCTGTTTAATGATCATGGGGTTATGATAGCAGACGGTTCGCCTGCAGAGATCTTCGCACACTTTCAGGAAGAACTGAAACGTTATGGTATTTGGTATCCAGGGGTATGGGAAGAATATAAAACGTCTGAAGCATTTCAATCGATGATGATCAATCGTCAAGCAGTTACATCCGAGGAGAAAATTCAGATTCAGGACTTTCACGGCTATCGTGGTCAAGTGGAGAAGATTTCTGTCAAACGGGCGACCGTACAGGCTGGTGACTGGATTACGATTGTTGGAGAAAATGGTTCTGGTAAAAGTACATTGCTCTTATCACTCATGCAATTACTTCGGACTGACGGTGTTTACGAGGTGAACGGCATATCCATTGTGTGGAAAAAGAAGAAGCGCCATCTGCCGAAAGGTCTTTCACTTGTCTTTCAAAATCCCGAACTGCAATTTGTGACGAACTCAATTACGGAAGAGTTAACAGTCTCTTTGCACGATATGCCAAAAGCTGATGCAGATCGTTATGCGAAGGAATTGATACGCTTATTTAACTTACCTGATTCTGTTTCACGCCACCCTTATCAGCTATCTACGGGTCAAAAGCGTCGTTTGAGTGTAGCAACTGCTCTCACTCCTGATACAGATATCTTATTGCTCGATGAACCTACTTTTGGACAGGACGCACGAAACACATTCACCATTCTTGAGAAGCTGGAACAGTTGCGCATTGAAGGCATGACCATTTTGATGGTTACGCATGATACGGAAATTGTAGAGAGCTTCGCCACTGCCGTTTGGACTATAGTGGACGGCGTACTGCATACGGCTAATATACCAGGAGGTGCAAAGCATGTTCAATTGGTTCACACCTAAACGCGAGACCTGGTTATTCCGAGTCAATCCCGCACTAAAATTCATCGTATTTTTTGCGTTCTTGATTATTACGCTTGTGAATCAAAGTTTGCCTTTCGCTATCTCACAAGCAGTTTTATATGGAATATTGTTTTATGTATTCAGCGGTTATTCATTGAAGAAACTTTCAATACTTTCGATTCCGTTAGTCATTTCTTTCCTATCTACTGGATTGACGATGTTGTTGTTCGGTAAGGGGGAAGCGGTGCTTTGGCAATTGGGGCTGTTCAAGATTTCCGAAGAGAGCATTCAACATGCGCTTTTGCTCGGAAGTAAGTCCCTTTCATTCGGATTCGTCGGCTTTACGTTTATCTTAACGATCCAACCCGTACTATTCTTTTATGCTATGATGCAGCAGTTTCGTCTACCATCCAAATATGCATATAGTTTTATTGCGGCTTTTCGTTTAATTCCTGCTGTAACTGAAGAGCTGCAAATTCGCAGGAATGCGTTGAAAGTACGGAATATCCAGTTTTCAAAAGGGATAAAGGGGTTGTATGAGCGATTGCAATCCTATACCGTCCCTCTATTTGCCCAAAGTATACGTCGCGCACAACGCATTGCAGTTGCGATGGAAGCAAAACAGTATCAGATGGGTGCTGCCAGGACGTATTATTATCCTACACGGTATAATGGAATAGATATGGTTTTTGTACTTGTCATGATAAGTAGTTTATCTTCAGCCTATTTACTATCAATTTATCAATAATTATTCGATAAGCCACACATAAAATATGTAACCACAGTAAAAGAGAGCACAGATCTAGTTCAGATCCTGTGCTCTCTTTTCATTACACCCGCTGATGATCTGCTCTCCAAGACTTTACGGATTTCTTAATTTCATCAGGCGATAGCTCTTCAATCACTGCCCGATCCACAAGCTCCACGTACTCTTCATCTGAAGCAAATCGTAATGCAATCAATTGTGACTTCGTCAATCTTGTAGATAAACGGTTACCCGTCAACATAAAGTAACGAAGCTGTTCTTCTGTGACGATTAATCGATCTTGCAAAGACAGCGCATAAACACGTGCAAGCATTCCTGGAATAATAGCGAGAACGATGATAGCGAATAATAACAGAGTCTACATTGAGAACCGTGTTTTACAAATTGATAAGCTCCATAGATCGCTGTTGTCAAAAGCAATAGAATGCTTAACGGCAACCAAATATAGTGTTGCAAAGGTGTTACGCGTGTATGGCTTTCATAGGATTGCTCTTTCATCTTGCCCCCTTAAATACTTACAGGGGTATCATATTCTATTTAGTACTAGATGCGTATGTCATTGCTCAAAGTTAGGGTAATCGTTTTGATTAATCACGAGACCCATTCCGTCTTACAGAGACAGACTCAACGGATTTAGCAACTGTATACATTTTTAATAGTTAGAATTTTTAGTATTGACAAATCATATATATTTTATTATATTAAACCTACTATAACAATAAGAATTAAAGGAGTTGTTCTCTATGAAACTTTCAACAAAAATCACTGTCGGTCTCGTGTCCGGCATTATTTTCGGAATTATTCTAAATATCTTTCTCCCACAAGCAGTACCGCAATTGAATGAATACGTACTTTCCCCGATCGGTAAAGTTTTCCTGAACTTAATCCAGTTCGTAGTAGTACCCATTGTATTCACATCATTGATTGTGGGTTTCTCTAGTATAGACAACTCTGAAAAAGTTGGACGGTTAACAGGAAAGCTATTATTCCTTTACATCAGCACAAGCATTCTTGCTCTTGTCATTGGCTACATCACCGCTTCAGTATTGAAACCGGGGAACATGGTAGATGGTTTAGTTGAAGTGGCAGCCGGAGAGGCAAAGGAAGGACAAGGTATTCTTGAATGGTTGATTTCGATAGTTCCTACCAATCCATTCGAAGCATTTGCAACAGGGAATTTGTTACAGATTATCTTCACAGCAATTATTGTTGTCATCGGAATTCGTATGGCTGGCAGTCACGCAAAACCATTTCTTTCATTCGTAGAGAGCGTACACGCTATCGTAGAAAAGGTTACGATGCTTGTTCTGAAGTTATCGCCAATAGGTGTTTTCGCCTTAATCAGTTCCGTCATTGCCACACAAGGTTTTGATATTGTACAGAAATTATTTGTTTATATCTTAGGACTAATCTTAGCTTTGACACTGATGGCAATTGCTTACTTCATTATTCTAAGCTTCCTACACGTCTCTCCAAAGCACTTTTGGAAGAGCTTCCAGCCGACATTCGGCATCGCATTCGGTACCGCGAGCTCTAATGCAGCATTACCGGTTGCTATTGAAAACAGCAAAAAAGAATTTAAAATGAGGGAAGAGATTGCAGGCTTTGCAATACCCTTAGGAACTGCCTTGAAGCGTGACGGTGCTTGTATTTTACAGACATTCAATGCATTATTCGTTGCTCAGCTATTTAACATCCAACTTAGTGGCGCACAAATCCTAGCGATCATTGTCAGTGCACTTGTCGTGTCATTTAGTACAGCAGGTGTTCCAGGGGCAGGTATCATTATGATGTCTACCGTACTTGCTGCCGCCAATTTACCTCTTGCGGGTATTGCGCTTGTAGCTGGAGTGGATCGTTTGACTGATGGCTTCCGCACATTGTTGAACGTATTTGGTAATACAGCCAATGCAGTGATACTAGATAAGTGGGAAGGAAATTCTTCAATTACCGATATGAAAGTGCATAGCCCAGAACCAGTATACGCAGATACTAAAAGACTCTAAAAAAACTGCCATAGCATATCTGTAGGATATGCTATGGCAGTTTTGCTTTATATTATTTATTTAATTATCGTGACAGAGCTGTTCACATGTTTAATTACTTTTTGACTGACACTACCCATTACTAAATTTTTAAGTAATCGCAAGCCTCGACTACTAAGGATGAGGTGATCAATTTCATTATTGTTTACATGCTTAATGATTTGCTGGTGCGGATTTCCTTGAAGTACTGTGACTTCCGCTACTATTCCCTTATCTTTTACTAACTTCAACGCAGATTGCAACTTCTTCTTTTGATACTTATCAAGACTATTAGGACTTTGTTTTAATAATCGCTCATCTTCTTTATTGAAGTCGATGACATGGATCAATTCTAGTTTCGCTTCAGAAAATTGTTCCATTAACATAATCGCATAATCTGTTGCCCGCAATGCATTATCTGAGCCATCTACCGCCACAGCAATCTTCATGATAAAACCTCCTACTACTACTTTCTTCAATTTTTCAATTGAGATCTTCTTTCAGCTTCTGTCACCGACATAACATTCCATTCTCATGTTCTATACCCTTTTAACGGATCATGTAGTCCAGTACTAAATATCTGCTCTAACAATCCAAAACCATTCTACCAATTACTTAACAAAAATCCAACTATCTGCTTCTTAAAAAACAAAAATTCCTATCTACATTAAAAATCGTCAAAAAGTCTACTATACAGACTATATGACGACGTCTTTTATTTGACGATAGTTACTGGACAATTTGCTTTCTCCATAACACTTCGGCTTACACTACCCAGTATCACTTCTTGCATTATGTTCATTCCACGGCTACCAAGCACTAATTGTTCAACATTTCCCATATGCAGATAATTGATAATTTCTTGATCCGGGTTCCCTCGTAAAAACGTGATAGTCGTCTTCACTCCGGCTTTTTCCGCCAACTCTACTACGGGTCTTACCATTCGATCTTGATACAAGGATAAACTTTTAAGGTTTTGCAATAGGAGTTGTTCATCTTCTACTTTGTTATAGTCCGTTACAGAAATCACTTCAAGCTCTGCGTCTTGTGCGTTCTTTAAAAGTGTCAGTGCATATTTCGCTGCACGAAAAGCATGTTCTGAACCATCTACAGCTACAGCAATTTTCATACTAACAGCCTCCCTAGCATTTAGAATACTTACTATTATTAGTATATATCAGAACTCTAGAGTATTCAGTGTTCTAACTGCTTTTCTTATCCGGTTAATTTGAATTTGCAAAGAATGAATATATCTACAAAAAACGTTAACTCATAGTATATGAATTAACGTTTTGACATGATTTAAAATGAAATTATGCGAGCAATAAGCGGTTGGCAAGCAATCTGCCTCGAACTATAATACCAGCCCACGCTGCCAGAAACGCTTTGATGAAGCCACCAATTAAAAATGGAACAAAGCCTGCCATGATCGCGGCTGTCCACGAAAGTTCCGCGATAAACTTTAGCCAAACTGTACCAAACGCTAACGCAACGAACATTCCAAGTATATTGGCGATGATCGCATTGGGTAGTTTGAAACTTGTGCGCTCCATATAATAACCCGTAATGAATGCCGTTGGAATAAAACCAATAAGAAATCCACCAGTAGGTCCAAAGATTACACCTAACCCCGAAGACATACCTGAGAATACTGGCATACCTACCGCTCCCATCGCTAAATATACTAGTACAGAGATCGTTCCATAACGTGAACCTAAAATCGTCGCTGCTAAACCGACTGCAAGTGTTTGTCCTGTAATCGGAACGAGTGGTAGTGGAATTGTCAGCTGTGCCATAATACCAATAATGGCTGCAAATAACGCAGTTACAATCATCATTTTCAAATTATTTCTCGAATCCATCATTTCTCTAATCCCCTTTAAGTAAACCGTTATGAAAGTAGCGTTGACATTGATTTTATAGTATAAAAATAGTTGTGTCAATGCTTTTTAGTAGCTTGTTTACTCAAAGGGTAGCGTAATCAATTACTATGTTTCAGAGTTTTTATACATCCATCATGCTTTCAGCTACTGCAGGTAATAAGCCACCTTGCAGATATGCATCTTTTTCCATCATGTTATCAATTCTAAGTAATACAGTAAATTGAACGGCTTCCCCGTTCAGCCGGACTGCTGTCATTTTGCAGCGCTGCCCAGGAACGAATGTACGATCTTCCACATCGAGCGTATATGTTTCTGTTCCATCCAAGCCGAGCACAGACACAGATTCTCCTTCTACAAATTGAAGAGGCAGCACTCCCATGCCCGATAGATTACTACGGTGAATGCGCTCAAAGCTTTCAGCAAGCACCACTTTCACACCAAGCAGCGAAGTACCCTTTGCCGCCCAGTCCCGCGAACTTCCCGTTCCGTACTCTTTCCCTGCCAATACAATTAAATTACGCTGTTCTTCTTCGTATCGCTGTGCCGCTTCAAATACTGTAACTTGTTCTCCTGTACCCCTGTGTATTGTATAGCCACCTTCTACACCGGGGATGAGTTGGTTGCGAAGACGTATATTCGCAAACGTACCGCGCATCATCACATGATGATTTCCTCTGCGGGCACCATAGTTATTGTAAGAACGCGGACTGATTCCCTTATTTGATAAAAATTTTCCCGCCTCACTATTTATCGGAATTTGCCCTGCCGGTGAAATGTGATCTGTTGTGATAGAATCACCCAGCATCAGCAGTGGAATCATCTTCTCGGTGTTTTTTGTAATGGATACGTTATGAACCTTATCAAAATAAGGTGCACGTTGAATATACGTTGAGTCTGGATCCCAGTTATAAAGCATACCCTCCGTAGCCGTTATCGATTCCCAAGTTTCATTCGAATAAATACCTGCGTATTCTTCACGAAACAGTGAAGCGTCAACAGTTTCCGCAATCACTTCTTGCACTATTTCCGTAGAAGGCCATACGTCCGCTAAATAAACTGGTTGTCCTTCTGTTCCTATGCCGATTGGTTCGCTATAAAAGTCGATATCGATACGCCCTGCCAGTGCATAGGCAACAACTAGTGGAGGTGAAGCTAAATAATTTGCACGGATCAGTGGATGTACACGCCCTTCAAAATTTCGGTTCCCACTTAAAATAGACGCCGCTACCAAATCATTTTCTGCTATAGCTTCTTCTGCTTCTGGCATCAGAGAGCCGCTATTGCCACAGCATGTAGCGCAACCATAGCCATCTACGAAAAATCCAAGTTGCTCTAGCGATGTTAGTAATTCTGCCTTCTCTAAATAACGTGTGACGACTCGAGAGCCAGGTGTCAACGTCGTTTTGACATACGAAGGTACGTGTAAGCCCTTTTCCACAGCACATGCAGCTAATAAGCCTGCTGCCACCATGACTGATGGATTGGATGTATTAGTGCAACTCGTAATAGAAGCCAGCACAATAGACCCGTCCTGTATACCCTTCGCAGTTTTCACACGTTGCTTGTCGTATCCACCGTCAGCAACTGATTTCACCAAAACAGTTTCAAACGACTGCTTCATATCAATTAGTGCCACTGTATCTTGGGGCCTTTTCGGTCCACTGACCGTCGGTACAATAGTAGCCAAATCTAGCTCCACTGTTTCTGAAAACCGTGGAGTTATAGATGCTTCATCCATAAATAAGCCTTGAGCACGTAGGTATCCTTCCACTAAAGGAACAGCATCCTCACGTCCTGTTTGACGAAAATATTCCATTGTTCGCTCATCAGTCGGAAAGAAGCTCATAGTAGCGCCATATTCAGGCGCCATATTAGCTATTGTTGCACGATCAGTTACAGGTATCTGACGTAGGCCTTCACCGTAAAACTCCACAAACTTCCCAACGACCCCTTTTTTTCGTAAGGTATTCGTAACCGTTAACGCAAGGTCCGTTGCCGTTACACCATCAGCTAATGAACCCGTCAGCTCCACTCCTACTACATCTGGAATCGTAAAGTATAATGGCTGTCCTAGCATGGCAGACTCAGCTTCGATTCCACCTACACCCCAACCTACTATTCCAACTCCATTAATCATCGGTGTATGCGAATCCGTGCCAACTAAAGAATCGGGGTACAACCATCTTCTATCATTGTATGTTTCCATTCTAACTCCTGTAGCTAAGTACTCCAAATTCACTTGATGAACAATACCGTTTGCCGGCGGTACGACATGGAAGTTTTCAAAGCTTTTCTGTGCCCAACGCACAAACGAATATCGTTCTGCATTTCGTTCATATTCAATGGACAGATTTTGTTCAAACGCCTCCTGATCACCTGAGTGTTCGATAATAACTGAATGATCGATTACCAAATCAACAGGAATTTGAGGATTGACTACTAGAGGATTGCCACCACGTGCGGCTACCGCATCCCGCATAGAAGCCAGATCCACAATAGCCGGAATCCCTGTGAAATCCTGAAAAACAATACGTGCTGGTTTAAAAGGTACTTCTTGGCCCTCAGTCCCACCTGACCAATTTGCCAGTACAGCGATATGTTCATCTGTTATGTATAGTCCGTCAGCATGACGAACTGCAGATTCAAGTAGCAACCTAATTGTATAAGGCAAGCTATTTATTGTATCAAAACCAAACCTTTTCAACTTCTTTAATGAAACATAGCTGTATTGCTGCCCATCAATCGTTAACTCTTCGCGCAGTGTATCACGATGCCATTCGCAGTGCCTTTTCATACCGTAGTCCCCCTTCGTCTTCTATTATGAGTCAGTCAAAATTACAGCCAACTTGGTACATAACATTGTCCCTCTAGTATTCTTCTGGCTGTACGATCTAAGCCAACTGCAGCGACATCTTTACCATCTTCCGTTAATTCCACAGTCACTTCTGCTATACCATCGGGATGACCTATTCGTATGTTTTGGAGCTGCTTCTGCTCGCTCGACGTGTAACAATCATTCGGAATCGTGCCATCTATCAATAATGTGGAGGCTAAGTTGTATAGACCACTACCGGCAAACGTCCGATGAAATTTCCCCATGGAAATCATTCTAGCTATGATGTCAATTTCCTCTGCTTTGACCTCAACACCTGACGTAGTAAAATAATCGCGTGGCGGTGCAACTAGTGCGATCTTCGGTATCGAAGGTACTTCCTTGGCCGCCTCGATAGTTTCAGCCATGCCTGCAGAAACGGCACCTTGGACACGTAATGTTTCAAGCTGCGTGAGCAAGTGTTGGTTTTGACTGAGTATATCGTTCGACTCTGAACCATCCAATCCAAAATCTTGTGCGTTTACAAAAATAAACGGATTAACAATATCACTAATAGTCACCGAAAATTTTTGTTCATCCGCCACTAACTCTGAACGCATTTCAGCAGGAAATGTAGTGCCCGTTTTACCACCGCCCGGAGACAAAATCGAGACGCTGATTTTTGCACCCGTATGCACAATTCCGGCCATTAAATAATCTCCATCCACTTGAACTGCTCCATCTACTATTGGAACTTCAATCCGCACCAAACGGTTAATATTATGATTCAGGACTGTCACATCACACATTCCGTCAGTTAAAGGAAGTATCGCCAATCCTTCATCTATCGCATAAGCTCCAACCGCTGCCATTAAGTTCCCACACGTTCCTGCTGAATCTACAATAGCCTCTCCAATTCCTACTTGGTAGAATGTGTACGCAAGACACGCTTGTTCACTGTCAGTTTCATGAATAACAATTACTTTGCTCGTATGAGAGGTACCGCTCCCAAGACCGTTTACTTGGGACGGATTATACGCATCGATCGCAGACATAAATATATGTTCTTGCGCACTCTTCGATTTCGGTAAGTCACTTTCCTTAAAGAACACACCTCTACTCGTACCGCCGCGATAGACTGTACACGGCACAGCTTTTTGTTTCATAGCGAGTTCCTCCTTCACTCTGGAATGATTGTTTTGGCGATTTTCCCATCTAATGACTCGTATTTTTCCAACTCTATCGTTTCGTATAATTCACGACGTGTCTGCATTTGATCGAGCACATCCACTTGCGTCCCTTTATCAAAAATTTCCTGAAATACTATTTCAAATGCTTTCGCAGCTGCACGTAAAGAAGTAACAGGATAAATAACCATTGAGAAACCAAAATTCTGAAATTCTTCCGCTGTATGGTATTCCGTCCGTCCAAACTCTGTCATATTAGCCAGCAGCGGCACATCAAATGCAGCTCCCACTTTTTCGAATTCTTCTTTTGTTGTCAACGCTTCCGGGAATAACGCATCTGCTCCTGCTTCAACATATAATTTCATCCGTTCAATAGCAGCATCGAGTCCTTCAACTGACAGTGCATCCGTTCTTGCCACCACCACTAATGAAGGAGCCACTTCTTTAATTGCACGAATCTTCGCTGCCATCTCATCGGCAGGAATTAACTTCTTGCCATTTAAATGCCCACACTTTTTCGGCAAATCTTGGTCCTCAATTTGTACGGCCGCTACATTTGCTTCGACCATTTCTTTAGCTGTTCGCGCAACATTCAGCACACCGCCGAACCCAGTATCGATATCTACTAAAATAGGTAAATTCGTTGCACGCACTAATTCTCTTGCACGTTCCGCCACTTCCTGCGAATGCAAAATCCCAAGATCGGGTAAACCTCGGCTTGCAGTAAATGCCGCACCGGATAAATACAATGCCTCAAAGCCTACTTTTTTTGCAGTCAAGGCTGCCATCCCGTCATGCGCACCCATGATTTTCAAAATTTCTGTTTTACGAATAGCAGTTGAAAACTCTCCTGCCAGTTCCTTCTGTGTTTTCTGTTCTTGAACTAACCAAGTCATCCACAATTCCCCTTTTCTTTTAAGAATAAAATACCATCCAATATCCATAAATTGAAGCGAGAACGACGAGCAGCCAAATGATAAATGCACCTGATCCCAGTCGCAGTAAATCACGCTTCGTGAAATAACCGTATTCATAACTGATTAAATGTATTGGTGATTGCGTTATTAAAACAAAGCCTGGGATCCCCATTAAGAATACGCCCATTGATAAGTATAGTGGGTCATGCGCGGGGAATGCTTCGCCTATCGCTAACGTTACAGGTAGCATAATTGTTAAAAAACCAAGTACATTGACGAAAAATAGTCTTAGTAAAGCCGTAACTAGCAACAGTGATAAAACCACCAAGAAATACGAATCCATCGATAGCAAATTGATTAACTGGGAAGCAAACCATTTCACTGCACCTGTCTTAATCAACATGCTCGATAACATCAACGTCGCTGCAAAGAACAGTAATAAATCCCAGCCAATCTTTTTCTTTGCCGTCTCCCATTGCCAGATCCCCGTAACCGGAAGTATTGTCAATATCGCACCAAACAGTGCAACTAGCGAGACCGAAAAGCCATGTAGACTTCCCGTCATCCACAATATTACGGTCAATCCAAGAATCGCAAGAACTTTCCATTCGTTACGTGACATATGCCCGAGCGCATGTATTTTATCACCAATTACTCTTTCAAGTTCTGCACCGTCAATCTGTTCAGGTGGGAATACTAAAAGAAAGAGCAGAAATAATAACAATAAAAACACGGTGATAGGAGGTCCCATATATAAAATCCAGCTCACGTAATCGAGCCCTTCCGTCATATCGCCCAGCAACCCATAAGCATATAGCGTCGAGCTAGCACCCGTTGCCACTATCGCCCCTGATATCGGTACAATGAGCGTTAAGCCGACGAATAAAGACTTTGCTAACCTTTCCACGGTACCCAACGTCTGTAAATGCTTGACGATGCTATCTAGTACTGATGATACTAGACTCGCTTTTCCTACATTGGACGGAATGAACAGAGATAAGATGAACATTAGGATGAATGAGAAAAACACTAGCAAACGGCTCGAGCCTTTCGATAAGGAAAGTAGTTTCAATGACAAGCGGCTGGCGAGTCCCGATTCGATGAATGCACCTGCTAAAATGAACGTCGAAAATAGCAACCAGACAATCTCTGAAGCAAAATAACTCAATGTTTCTTCATACGTAAAGAAGTGCACTGAGAGCAATAACATCAGCAACAAGGAGCTGAATGCTAAAGGAAAGACCCCACCAATCCAAAGAACTTGGATAATGATGAGGCATGCGATGGCACGTAATACTTCTGTTGTCTCCACTAGAGGAGACAACGTCATGATATATAGCAACACACTAAAAGAGAATAATAGTTTTTTCTGTTTTGTCATCGCTGTCATACAATCACTTAAATTGCTTCGCTATTATTTTTTTGCGCTTTACGCTTCTTTAACCAAGAAGACAAGAACGGTAATCCGAGCGAAACAAGTGTCATAATAACAAGTGCAATAGTAATTGGCGAAGCCGTAAGAATACCAATAGCGTTCGGATACGAAATCAAACTCATTCGGAAGTTTTGTTCCATATCTGACCCGACAATTACCGCCAGAATCAATGGAGCTACCGGGAAGTTCAGCATCTTCATGAACAGGCCAACGAAACCGAAGATGATCAAAATCAAGAAGTCTACTGTGCTGTACCCAAGTGTATAGGTACCGATAAACGCCAGCATCATAATAACAGGATATAATACGCGAGGCGGAGTGTCTAAAATCTTTACAAGGATTCCGACAAGTGCAATATTCAAGATAACTAGGAACAAGTTACCGATAAACATACTATTGATGAACGTCCATACCATATCGGGGTTATTCTCAAACAATAGTGGGCCAGGCTTTAAACCGAGCATGACAATTGCACCAAGGATCACGGCAGTTGTTCCTGATCCTGGAATACCCATAGCGAGCATCGGAATAAATGCTCCGACAGCTGCTGCGTTGTTAGAAGACTCTGGTGCTGCCAATCCTTCAATCGCACCTTCTCCGAATTCTTCTGGGTGCTTAGAAACTTGTTTCTCTAAGGAATAACTTAGCATCGATGCAATTGCACCGCCTGCCCCAGGAAGTACACCGATTAGGAAACCAATAGGACCATTACGAATAATTGGCCACTTCGAACGCTTCCACTGTTCTTTTGTAATCCAAATTTTGCCGACAGATTTTTTCTCTCCAACCGGTTTATTGATGGATAAGAAGTTGTATAATACTTCTCCTACCGCATAAATACCGATAATGACGACAAGGAAATCAATACCTTCACTCAGATGAACATTGCCCATTGTAAAACGGTAGACTCCCGTCTGCAAATCAATTCCTACTGTACTGATCATTAATCCAATACACATCGAAATGAATCCTTTGACCATCTGCCCTTTTGCCAATGCAACAATTGCTGATAGTGTGAAAACCATCAATAAGAAGTACTCAGCAGGGCCGAATCGCAAAGCAAAACTGGCGAGTGGCTTAGCCAGTACAATAAAACCGACAACCGCGATTATTCCACCGATTAACGAAGCAATAGCAGATATTGCAAGCGCTTGGCCTGCTTGACCTTTCTGTGCCATCGGATAGCCGTCAAACGTAGCAGCAATTGCCGATCCGTCACCCGGTGTATTCAGTAAGATCGAACTTCTTGAACCTCCATACATCGCACCGTAGTAAATAGCAGCCATTAAAATTAGTGCACTAGTAGGCTCCATTCCAAATGTAATTGGAATCAGCAAAGCAATTGCGGTTGCAGGTCCAAGACCAGGCAGCATTCCTACAACTGTTCCGAGGAACCCGCCGAGTGCGATCCAAAATAAATTCATTGGTTGAATTGTAGTCAAAAATCCATCTAAGATGGCTTGTACATCTATTCCCATATCGGTTCCTCCTTTAAGGTAAACTAACCTGCAACAGTGTTCCAAATGCATACCAAGTTACAAACGAAAATACGACCGCAATAATGATGTTGGACATCCACTTCTTGCGTCCATTCAATAAGAACAATAATCCAGCAAGGAACAGGATAGTCGAATACAAGAAACCAATCCGTTCAAACAATACTGTATAAATTAGCATCAAAATAAGCGATACAAGCAAATATAATGGTGACTTGCCGATCCGCAAGGCACGGAAATCAGCGAATTCATTACCTCGCGCCTTGAATTCTTGATAGAAATAGACAATCCCTGAAATAATTAATATACTAGCGATTAAAAGTGGGAAATACATCGGACCGTTCGGGTTTCCGAGATTTGATTTAGGTAAGTTGATAGCACTGATTAGCATAATGATACCAACGACAGTTGCCAGGATTGGGGTTATGTAACGAACCATACAGTGTTCCTCCTTCTAGTTGAAAAATTAAAAAAGCGAGCCCGCTTGAGCGGGACTCAATCTTTTTATGTGTACTTACTTCTGTAAACCAGACTCGTCAATCAGTTCTGTATACATTTCTTTTTGCTCTTTCAAGAACTCAGTTGTTTCAGCACTGTCTTGATAGAAATCTTCCCAACCATTGTTCTCTAGCAATTCTTTCCAAGAGTCCGTCTCAACCATTTCCCCGAACGCTTCATTCCAATACGCGATTTCATCTTCAGTCATATCCGGTGGTCCGAGAATACCGCGCCAGTGAGGAAAGACCATATCTACGCCTTCTTCTTTCCATGTCGGTACGTCAGGCAATTCTTCAAGACGCTCGTCAGCAGAAATTGCAACAATCTTAAATTTTCCTGCAAGGTGCTGTTCTGAGGATTCGGACACTGCCATCGTTGCTACGTCTACGTGACCGCCAAGCAAACTGGTCATAACGTCGCCGCCGCTCTCATATACGAGGAAGTTTAATTTTGTAACATCGACTCCGAATGTTTTAGCTGCTTTTACGAAAGACAAGTGATCGTTGTTTCCAAGGCCAGGCGCAATACCGATCTTTATGGAAGCTGGATCTTTTTTTAGCTGCTCCATTAAGTCCGTTGCTGTTTCATAAGGTGAACCGTTTTTGACTGCTACCGAAATCCACTCTGTTGTTAATGTAGCAAGTGGCGTGAACTCCTCATATGTGAGATCACTTTGTCCAAGCAAGTTATTTGTAATCAATAGACTAGAGTCAATCGCCATTGTATGTGCATCTTTCTTAGAAAGATATTGCCAACCTACTTCACCGTTACCACCCGGTTTGTTGATGACAGTCATACTCTGATCTACAATATCTTCTTCTTTCAAAATCTTTTGTATGGCACGGGCTGTAGCATCCCAACCGCCTCCTGGTGTTGCTGGTGCAATGAACTCAAGATTCTTCTTTGGGAAATCTGAATCGTCTTTTTCACCTGCACTATCTGATGAACAAGCGCCTAAAATAAGTGCAAATGAAAGTGCTGCTACGCCTACTATTTTTTTCATACTGTTCTCCCCTTTTCTTTCTGATTTATCATCTATATGTAGTGTACTTTAACAATTCTAAATTGTAACCGTTTACAATTTTAACAATTCAAAAGACTTTAACAACTTTTTGTTCATTATGTTCACAAGAAAAGCATCCTATGAAAGGATGCTAAAGAGTGGTTATTTAGTAAATACTCTATTACTCAATTTATATACCTATAATCCAAAGTATTTCCGTTCTGGCCTGCCGACAATTCCATATTCGAGCTCTGCCCTCATCTTCCCCTCTGCAATTAGATATTCTAAATACCTTCGAGCCGTCGTACGTGAAGCACCTAGTCTTTCACCTACTTCTTCTGCTGTCGTTCCTTCGGTCAAAGAATTGACGATATCTATTACTTTCTGCAAAGTTAAAGGATGAATACCCTTAGGAAGATTTGTTTCATCTTCTTTTACTGCCGCGGCATGCACGAAGAGTTTATCAATCTCTTCTTGATCTGCGTAAAGGCTTTCCTGAAGAAATAACCGTCGCTGTTGATAGCGCTCAATGACTTCTTGTAACTTGGTTAATTCTACAGGTTTCACTAAATAGTGAAATGCACCTGCCGACAAACTTTGTGCGACCAATTCACGATCTGTAGCTGCCGTAATAATGATGAAATCCAATGAAGGGAAGTTAACTTTCAACTCCCGTACCAAATCAATACCTGATTGGTCAGGCATGTAAACATCCACCAACAGCAAATCCACCGGCTGTTTTTCGAGCATTTCCCATGTGTCTTTTGCACGTAACGCTTGCCAGACTACTTTCACGCCATCTACACTTTCTAAAAACTGCTGATGTATGGAGGCAATACGAAAGTCATCTTCTACAATTCCAACATGAATCATTTCACTTCACGCTCCTCATGTTCTGCATGTTTTGGAATATAGACAGAAATGATTGTGCCTTCTTCTGTACTGGACACTTGAATTGTTCCACCCAGCGAACGTACAGCTTGCTGAACATTCGCTAAGCCAAAACCTCTTCCTGTCTTCGATTTTGTAGAGTAACCTTTTTGGAATAACGTATCAATTTGGTCTGTCTGAATACCATGTCCGTTATCTGACACTTCAAAAATAACATCTTCTCCAAAATCTAAAGCAAAAAATGAAACATGTCCTTCCGAATGGTTTGCGGTCACTTCCAGCGCATTATCAATCAAATTCCCTAGAATTACAGTCAATGCACCCGTTCCCAACCATTTCGGCAACGATTCCAAACTGCTATTGTCATCGATTTCAAATCCGACTTTCATTTCAGACGCCTTCCCCAATTTTCCAAACAGAATAGCCTGTACATGTGCGTCTTTAATGTTTTCGAGGATAAATTGATTGGTGTTATCACTAACATTGATTTCGGTTTGAATCGTGCGAACTGCTTCCTCATATTTGCCGAGTTGCAATAAGCCTGAAATTAAATAGAGTTTATTTGTAAATTCATGCGTTTGCGCTCTCAAGTCATCCGAATACTTCCTAACTTCATAGAGTGTGTTCACAACTTCCACCATCTCTGTCGTATCACGGAAAGTAATTAGTGCGCCTTTTTGTACTCCTTCTAGTTGAAGCGGCATCCCACTGACAACCAGTCTCTTTGCAGAATAGACCATTTCGAATGATTGAGTGACCGACCCATTTAATTCTGCGACCGAGGGCAAGTTAGGAAAGATTGTCTCTATGTCGTCTCCTTTACGATTCGTCCGAATGCCTAGAATAGAACGGGCCGCAGTATTAATCAGTGTAATCTTACCTGATTGATTTACTGCAATAATTCCTTCATCGATTGATGCCAATATCGCTCTTCTTTCCATATAAAAGTTTGCTATTTGTTCTGGCTCCAGCCCAAATGTATCTTTCCTAATGGATTTTGCCAATCGAAAACTGATGTATATTCCGAGGGCAAGGATCAGCAATGATATATAGATCAGTTTTTCTACACGATTATGCACATTCTCCCGTAAATCTGAAATTAGATATCCTACTGTTACGACACCAATAATTTGATTTTCTTCTTCATTATAAATTGGTGCTTTACTGCTGACTGATGGACCGATAATTTCGCTAGACAGCATAGAATAATTCGCTCCAAACACAATCGCTTTATATCCATCTTCAAATGGTATCACTTTGCCTACTTGACTTTCATCCGGTGAAGCGAGAATATGCCCCGTTTTGTCTTGAATTACAATAAAAGTAGCATCCACTTGATTGGAATAACGTTCAATTACCGCTTCCAAATCGCCGACCTTTTCCACATCCCCTGTTTCCTCAAGACCATCTTTAACTGTGTCCATATGAGAAAGCATCTTTGCAGTTTGTAAGCCTACTGTATGACTACGATCAAGTAAGTTCAAATAGTCTGTGAAGATAAAAACGATTAGCATTAGAGTCATTAAAAATAAAATAAGCGAAGTAACCATTAACAGTATTTTCTTTTGCAGTTTTGATTTCAGCATTGCCCGTCACTTCCAACTAAACAGTTTTAATACATCTTTTGAACTTCTACTATTTCAAACATCAGTGTGTGTGTAAAACCAAGGTATTGTCTATGGTGTACCTAAGCATACATCTTGATAGGGCTTGTAGAAGTAAAAAGCATAAACTCTATATGTGAGCTTACGCTTGTGTATATCATACTTATATTTTCAACCCATGTAAAAACAATTGTGTGATCTCTTCGGCCAGCTCATCTGGTGTATGAGAGCCTGTCCAAAGTTTAGTGATCGCCAGATATTCGATCGCTCCAACCATGGCAGCAGCGACCAAACTGAAATCTACATTAGTATGAAAGTATCCAAGTCTAGCTTCTTCTGTAAGATTACTTTCTATTTGAGCAGTCATTTGCGCTTTAATAGTAGTTGCTTCTTCCGAAACGACGAAACCAATCCGGGCAACTTCTTCATTTTGCTGGAAGAGTTCAAAAACGGCACGCAAGCCATAAGCAATTCGTTCCATTAATCCTTCTTCAGCCACATCTGCAGGTAGTTTGCTTTGTGCTACATGATGATACAATTTCTCTTTGAATACATCGACTAATTCCTGGAATACAGCTTCTTTGCTTTTAAAATATAAATAGAACGTTGGCTGCGTGACATTTGCTTCTTTCACAATTTCACTAATCTTCGTTTTATGAAAACCATGAATAGCGAATTGCATTGCTGAGATTTCTAAAAGTAATTTACGACTTTTTTCGCCATCTGCTCCTACTTGACGACCTCTTTTCTTCAGTTAAAACACTTCCTATCTTAATATAAAGAATTATCAATAGATAAACTAATTGTACAGCGAGATATTAAAAAAACCAAACAATACATTGAATTTTAAAAGCAGTTAATCTGTTTGTTTAACCTTTTTTCTCTTTTACTAGTTAATAATGTACTAAGCAGGTATCAAGACAGGTTGACATTTTGCAAAATATATCGAATAATAGTAAGTAAGCGCTTTCATATTTATGTTTATAATCGAATACATTATGTTAAGGAGGGATCTGTATGAAGTTGGCCAGAAATATTATTATTGCACTTATTGCAGGGGTAGTTGTCGGTTTAGTATTGAATATTTTCACACCTAGTATTTTTACACAAGCTGACGCATTTCTTTTTAAACCACTCGGTACCATCTTCTTGAACCTGATGAAGATGCTAGTTGTGCCCGTGGTATTCATTTCAATCGTCCTCGGAACGGTTGGAATGGGTGATACGAAGAAATTAGGTAGAATTGGTGGGAAGACGATTGGATTTTTCTTAATTACAACAGCCATCGCGCTTGTCATCGCACTTTCTCTCGGTCTATTGCTAAAGCCTGGTGAAGGAGGTAACTTCGAAACAGCTAACGCCACATATGAAGCACAAGAAGCTCCACCTGTAGCAGAAACTCTATTAGGCATTATTCCTACAAACCCGATTAGTGCGATGGCAGAAGGTAATATGCTTCAGATTATCTTCTTTGCAGCATTGGTTGGCTTTGGAATGGCAATGATGGGTAGTAAAGTTGAAAGAGTGAAAGAGTTATTCGAACAAGCGAATGAACTCATTATGTATCTGATTACATTTGTGATGAAGTTCGCGCCATACGGAGCATTCGGTTTGATTGCATCCGCTGTAGGAAGTCAGGGTATGGACGCACTTAAGGTAATGGGTATGTATATGGGAGTTGTTCTGGGAGCCCTTTTAATCCATACGATTGTCGTCTATGGTGGATCAGTCGCATTGATCGGCAAGCGCAGTCCCATTTGGTTTTTCAAAAACTTCTTTCCAGCTCAGGTAGTCGCATTCAGTACGGCCAGTTCTGCTGCGACACTACCTATTTCAATGAAAACGGCACAGGAGAAGTTAAAAGTACCGGAGTCTATCAGTTCGTTCACTCAATCGCTTGGCGCCACTATTAATATGGACGGCACCGCGATCATGCAAGGGGCAGCTGTGATATTCATTGCACAAGCTTATGGTATCGAATTAACTATTGGACAGTTACTCACTGTTGTTTTAACTGCAGTACTGGCTAGTATTGGAACGGCTGCTGTACCAGGCGCTGGCCTAATTATGCTAGCTATGGTTTTGACGTCAGTCGGTCTGCCAGTTGAAGGAATCGCACTCGTTCTCGGAGTAGATCGTCTACTTGATATGGTACGTACAGCCGTCAACATTACCGGTGACGCTGCATGTGCGGTTGTCGTTGCGAAAACAGAAAATGTTTTAGGCGAGCCAGATGTTGAAGAGATTCAAGGGAAAACGGAAATCGCGTAAACTTCAATAATTCCTGTACGGAAAACTATCGTGTTTACTAAACATGACCGCTCTCCGTGCAGGTTTTTTCATGTTGGAGACTTGATTCCCGCTCCGCATAGCGGGATCACGATGACTTCATCTCTAGAATTCACATATTTCATGTATCCAGCATAATTAACAGCCGAAGTGATTTCTACATAGAAACCTTTTACCGCAAGCATTTCACGCGCTTCCAAAATTTCATCTTCCGAGACAGTAATGAACGTACCTTCTGTCTCTCTAATAGCTTCTACGATTTGTTTGGATCTGGCTGGTGATCCAATGGCAATACCTTCTGCAAGAGTTCCTTCATTCACGACCGGCTTTTCTTTGAAATCTTGACCTTCAAATGCTTTAGCAATCGGTGAACAATTCTCGGCTTGAATAGCGATAATCTTCGGCATATACTCAATTTTCTTTGCTTCTAGTAACTCTCTAAACCCATAGTAGGCCCCTAATAACAAGGTTCCATTTCCTACTGGAATTAACACAGTATTAGGTGCTTTGCCTAATTGTTCATAAACTTCAAAAGCATACGTCTTCGTACCTTCGTAAAAATACGGATTGTAGACATGGCTTGCATAAAACACTTGCTCTTCTTTCACTGCAAATTGAGCCGCAGTCGCTACATCTTCCCTTGTTCCTTTCACTGTTTTAATAGTTGCTCCATGCGCTTTAATTTGCGCCAATTTATTGGGTGATGTATCCGCACTTACATAAACATCACACTCTATTCCTGCTTTGGCACTGTATGCAGCGATAGCTGTTCCCGCATTACCACTACTATCTGCAATCACCTTGTTCACGCCCAACTGTTTTGCCAGTGTTACAAGTATCGCTGCACCTCGATCTTTAAAAGATAGTGTAGGCATCATAAAGTCTACCTTGACCAAAGTGTTTGGGTCCGATTCATCTAATTCTAGTAATGGTGTTTGGCCTTCCCCAAGCGTAATAGAGCGCCAACCACTTAAATACTCTTTACCTGCCATCGAAGAAACATATCTCCAAATGGATCGTTGACTCGTCCAATTATCATATGGGGTGTCAGATTCTGTTTGTAATAAATTTAGTAGACCGCCACATTCACATTTCCAGCGCGTTGCTTTAATAGGATATACTTGCTTACATTCCGAACAGCTATATAGGGTCATGTTCGTGATCTCCTTTATGTAAATATATTTTACTTATAACAGGTTTCTATAAAGTTTTATTGGTTAGACTGAATATGGGAGGGATTACTTTGAATGTACTAATTGAATGGATCTATAAATCAAAAAAAGGAGTACAAACCGTTTTCAAGTCTGAGGAATTACCTGCAGAACAAGCGCTGTTGATTGCTGAGGATTTAGAGAGAACAGGTCGTACAAAACAAATACTATTCACAGATCAGTTTGATAGTTCCTGGACTATTAAGGAATTAAAAGGCTATTTGAAAGGAATCGAGACAGAGCCACATAATATCACTGTATATTTCGATGGCGGATTTGACTGGAATACCAAGTTGGCTGGTCTCGGTTGCGTACTCTATTATAACCAAAATGGTAAATCCTATAGACTACGAAAAAATGCCATGGCTACTCACTTATCCTCAAATAACGAAGCGGAATATGCAGCACTTCATCTGTGCTTGCAAGAACTTGAGACTCTTGGAGCACACCACCTACCCATTGAAATTATGGGTGACTCCCGGGTCGTAATCAATCATTTAAGCGAACAATGGCCAGTCATTGAAGAAGAACTATACAGCTGGGCGAATAAAGTGGAAGAAAAGATGGAGTCTTTAGGATTCCAGCCCCGGTATGAACTGATTTCACGCAAAAAGAACAGCGAAGCAGACCGCCTAGCAACGCAAGCTTTGACAGGTGTGGAAATTACGGCGACTATTGAGAGAACATGAGCAGTTTCAGCGTAAATACTATTTATCCTATACATGCCCGGCACTCAATCAAACTTAGATTTGTCGGGTGCATGGGGATATTCGTCCGTTTCAAAAATCCTCACTAAGTCTGCTTGGCAGATTTAACAAGGATTGGGAATTTCTTATGTTTTTTCATCTCATACATGGATGTATCTGCCTTCTGAATAAGCGCCTCAAAAGTCTCTCCATCATCCGGATAAACTGCGATTCCGATTGAAGCACTGACGGTCTGGACTTGTTCCATGTCTAAATTGGATAATTTACTTCTTAAATTCCGAACATAGTCTGAAAGTGTATCCTTTTTGAGATCGAGAATGACATGTACAAATTCATCGCCACCCCATCGCACGACATAGTCCTCTTTTTTTGCGATGTTCATAATAAGTTCCGCAACGCAACGTAATAATTCATCTCCTGTTTGATGACCGAATGTATCGTTTATATCTTTAAATTCATCAAGATCGATTAAGACTACGCCCATTTTCTTCCCTTGCCTTCTATATTGATAAATCTGTTTCTTAAATACTTTATCTATTGTACGTCGGTTATATGCATTGGTTAGCGGATCTTTCTCTGCGTAAAACCTGGCTACGTCATATTGTCTTCCACCTATCCAGGCAACGAACAAGAAAATTCCCGTTAAGACAAAGAAACTCTCATCAAACAGATAACCTAAATAGATATTGTAATAGCCATAACGCAAGATATTAAACAGTATAACAACACAAACAGCCACTACTCTACCTCTATACCCCATACTATATCCCCATATCAAACCACGATTTTCTCTCATCTTACCACAGATGGAATGTACAGGAAAATAGAATGGTAATAGAAATTACACAAACAATATTACCCTAGTATTTCACAGTCGGAGTAACCCCCGAAATCCTCTTGCAGCATAATACGATTCTGCTCCATTGTGGTACAAAAATACCTGATCATATCGACGGTCACAAAAAAGAGCGCCACCACGTTTCCTAATTTCCTCTGGAGTCTGCACCCAGCTCGATGTTTTTTTGTCAAATTCCCCAAACTGTTGAAGCCACCTATATTGTTCTTCTGTCAATAATTCAATACCCATCTCATTCGCCATATCCATCGCATTGTTTTCCGGCTTGTTCTTCTTTCTTGATTCCAAAGCTTCTCGGTCATAGCAAACACTTCGGCGGCCCACAGGACTCTCTGCTGAACAATCAAAAAAGATGTATTGATCTGTTGTTTTGTCATAGTCTACCACGTCAGGCTCACCTCCCGTAACTTCCATTTCATGGAGGGTCCATAGTTTTTCTACGTTTGTTAATAGCCTGTCATGTAACGAAGACCAGTCCATATTTATGTGACGATCCATATTACTAGCAAAACGTGATTGAAGTGTTTCGAGTAGTTTTTCTTGTTGCTCTGCTGATAACTTCTTAATTATATTTGTCATGTTCTGTTCCTCCTGACTGATTATACGCTCTGATCAATACATATTAGTATATTCATTTGTAAATTATTATACAAGGTGATTTACTGCATTCCTTCTATAGTAAATATATTACATAAAAGCAGAATTTCATATATCATTCTAATTTCCTTTATATAATTAGACTGTGTGTATAAATATGGTATAGTGAGAAACAAATTATTGCCATGCTATCGTTATGATATCGGACTTAAGAAAGTTGATCCTGATTTTCGGGAGGAGATTTGGCGAATGAATACATGGATATTCTAGTCGCAGTAGATGGTTCAAGCGAGGCAAAATTGGCTTTGTATAAATAACAAAGATGGTAAAGCTAGAAGAAAATGCGCGTTTGCATCATTGACACCTTTTCAATTGATGAAGATGACGCATCTTATCCAGAACGCGAACAGCAGCACATAGAGGAGTTGCTGAATAGCTATAAAGCCTTTGCCAAAGAAAATGGAATTGACCACGTCGAAACACACATGGTGATCCTAAAGTGAATATTCCCAAAGAACTTGCTCATGAACTAGAAGCCGACGTAATCGTCTGTGTCGCTCAAGGTCTGAAAAATGCAGAGCATTATTTTCTAGTTTCTGTTTCTGAAGCAATCGTTTTGACTGCATCGTGTGATGTATTAATCGTTCGACGTAGTAAGTGATAATAAATTAATGCCTGTGTAACAGTAGACTAAAAATCCGCTGTTGCACAGACATTATTTTATTTTTTATACACAATTTCCATTCCCTTTTGATCCAATAAATAGCGAAGACCTTCACGGAAATTCGTAAATGCACGAATTTGAGTAAAATTTGATACATTGGATAGAATCAAGTTTTGAGCAAATTCAGGTGAGAATCCTACAAAAATCGTTTCTGTGCCCATTAATTGCAACACACTGACCAATTCATTGATTTTTTCACTCAGTAGCTCGTACCCCATATTTTCCTCTACTGCCAAGGTGCTGATATCGGTAAAATCAAAAACTACTGTCAGTATATTGTTAGCAGGTATTCTTTTTACAATTTTATTTTGGATATGCATAAAGCGCCCTACTGAAAGAGCTCCGGTTAGCGGAACTAAAATCGTTTCCGGTACAATGGAAGGTATAATGGGAGCTGATAAATCCTCTATAATCTTCTCATACGTTATAATTTGTTCTCTAAGTTCTGTAATTTCTTGTACTGTATTTGTTTCTTCATTCATGTAAATGTCCCCTACCTTGCCTGTCATATTGTAAATTTACTTAGTTTTTTCATTGATTAATTATATCATAAGTTCATCTGATTAGACTTATTCAGTTCATTGTAAATTGTTGAAACTATACATCTAACGCGATAGACTAAACTAGTAAACGTCCAATAAAAGAACATTGTTTAGCTGGCTTATCAACTAGATTTGTATCCAAGTTACGGCTCTGATGCGTCTGCAGCTATCAAGGCAGGACACGACATCATCCACGGCTTGATTGGACCGGGAATTGACTCTTCCCATGCGTTTGAATGTACACATGAAGACTCATTGAAAAACACTTTACAATTGATCTATCATTATTTGCTATCCGATCTTCAAAGTTATTAAAATGTATACAAGATACTGGACATTTGATGCTTCAGTATCTTTTCGATTGATTGACATTTCACGTAAAATAACAAATAATAATAGGTAAGCGCTTTCAATATAACAGTAATTACTATCAAATACAGCGAGAGCGGTTCCAGTATTTTTCGTATGGAACGGTTCTCTTTAGGGAGCAAACACAAATGGCATTCACGAGTTTAAACCAACTGATCGAGCATGCAGAACAGAATCATACACGGATTTACGAGTTAATGATTCAATCAGAAATCAAGCAAAAAAGCATGCAGAGGGAAACTATCATCAAGAAAATGTCAGAGCAGTTTACGGTGATGGAAGAAGCAGTTCGTAAAGGGACGACTACTTCTGTCATGTCACGCACAGGACTAACAGGCGGTGATGGACAGCGATTATATGATTATGCGGAAAAAGGAAATTCTTTTGTTCATCCAACTACACTACACACCGCTGCGAATGCACTGGCTGTATCAGAGGTAAACGCGAATATGGGAAGAATTGTCGCAACGCCCACTGCGGGATCAGCAGGTATTTTGCCTGCAGTTCTCGTTCATGCGCTCGATAGTGGGAAGTACACCCGCGAACAAATTGTCTTATCTATGTTTACTGCTTCTGCACTAGGGTTAGTCATCGCAAATCGCGCTTCCATTTCAGGAGCTGCAGGAGGATGCCAAGCGGAAGTCGGCTCTGCTACTGCAATGGCAGCAGGGACATTAGTGGAACTTGCTGGCGGTACACCTGACCAAGTCGGTCACGCAATAGGTATCGCACTGAAAAACTCATTGGGACTGGTTTGTGATCCTGTGGCGGGTCTAGTAGAAATCCCTTGTATTATCCGAAATGGTCTGCATGCTATCACAGCTGAAGCTGCCGCAGATATGGCGATGGCAGGGGTTGTTAGCATCATTCCTCCAGACGAAGTGATCCACGTTATGCACGAAGTAGGACAGAACATGCCCGAGTCACTGCGCGAAACTGGAATCGGTGGACTTGCTGGTACGCCTACGGGTCAAAAACTAAAAAACCAAGTATTCGGGAAAGAAAATGTGAAAAAAGAAAAGAGTAGCGGTGCTCCTGCTAAATACCAAAGTGCCTATGAAATCATCGGCCCTGTCATGATCGGTCCATCAAGCTCACACACTGCTGGAGCTGTTCGAATTGGAAACGTTGCACATCAGCTATTGAACGAACAACCTATTCGTGTGAAGTTTTCATTAATGGGTTCTTTCGCCACTACTTACCAAGGACACGGTACCGACTTGGCGCTTCTGGCTGGTGTCATGGGGTACAATACGACAGATGAAAGAATTCCGAACGCGATAGAACTTGCGAACAAAATAGGATTGGAATATGAATTCACGAAACGTGTGCTCGGCAGCTATCATCCTAATACTGTACTGGTCGAGTTAACAGGCCCAACCAACAAAATAAAAGTCCTCGCCAGTTCACTTGGCGGAGGTAAAATCGAAGTGCAGGAGCTTGATGATTATCCGTTAAAATTCTCAGGCGAACGTCCGGCACTATTAATTCGCCACACCGATCAAAAAGGTGTTATTGCAGATCTTTTAGGTATTCTCTCAAGAAAAGGAATCAATATCGCGCGTATGGCGAATGAACGATTTGCAATAGATGGTCCCGCTATTACGATTTGTGAAATCGACGGCTCTGTGGACGAAGAAATGCTTGCCGAGTTAAAGCGTGATGTGCCTATTATTGATGATATTGTCTTGGTAGAAACAGAATAAATGTGCAGTAAAATACCAGACGTGAAGACACTTTCTATTGTCTTCACGTCTGGTATATTTTTACCTAGCTACTATACATGTGTATATTATTTTTCCATCCATGCTGGTTTACCGAACCCTTTAAATTCGGATTCAATCACTTCTAAGAATTGCTCAGATTCTACTACTTCCATAATATCTTTCGCAAATTGCTTATCCACATTTTCTGTTTTCACAGCTACCACATTACGGAACCGATCGGGCATATCTTCTAAAGCCAGTGCTTCTAACAAATCCATATTTGCTGCAATGGCAAAGTTACCAGGTACTGCAGCTAAATCAGACCCCTCAACCGAACGAGGTAATTGTCCCGCTTCAACCGGCTGAATGACTAAGTTTTTCGGGTTCTCTGTGATATCTTTTTCAGATGCTGTCAATTGATCAATACCTTCATCCATTTTCACTAACCCTGCATCTTCCAATACATATAATGTTCTCGCTGCGTTCACGGGATCATTCGGAATAGTAATTGTTGATCCATCTTCAATTTCCTCAAGAGAAGTATATTTGTTTGAATAGATACCTAATGGCGCTGTCGGTACTATAATCAACTCAGAGAGTTCCATATTGTTTTCTTTCTCGAAGTTTTCTAAGTACGTAATGTTTTGGAACAAGTTTGCATCTATATCGCCACTGTCCAGTGAAATGTTTGGCTGAATATAGTCACTGAACTCCGTGATTTTAACGGTATATCCTTTTTCTTCAAGACCAGGCTGAATTGCTTTTTTCAGCATATCACTATAAGGTCCTGCTGTTGCACCAAAATGAATATTTTTATCATCATCCGATTTTTCAGTAGACTTTTCTCCTCCACAAGCTGCTAATGCCGCAACCAACGCAGTAAGAATGAATGCCAGTACTAGTTTCTTCATAATCCATCTCTCCCCTATTATCTTTTATCTATCATTTTTGAAAAACGATCTCCACCAAATTGAATCAACTGCACGAGCACTATTAAAATGGCGACGGTGACTAGCATAATACTATCATCATATCTGTAATAGCCAAAACGAATGGCTAAGTCCCCAATTCCGCCTCCGCCAACAAATCCAGCCATTGCTGAATAGGCAACTAAGTTAATTAGTGTCAGTGTAAGTCCTTGGATAATACTCGACTTTGATTCAGGTAATAACACATTCCAAATAATCATCCATGGCGAAGCACCCGTTGAAATTGCAGCCTCTATAACCCCTTTGTCTATTTCACGCATGGATGTTTCAACGATCCTAGCAAAGAAAGGAATAGCTGCCACGGAAAGCGACACACTTGCAGCTGCCGGTCCAATCGTATTTCCAACAATCAGTTTCGTCAGAGGTATTAGGGCTACAAGTAGTATGATGAATGGGATGGATCGAATAATATTAACGAAAAACCCAACTACTGAATTTATTGCACGGTTCTCTAAAAATAACCCTTTATCTGTTGTAAATAACAGAACCCCGAGTGGCAATCCAATAATCAGTGCAATTGTAAGCGAGATGCCGATCATATAAAGTGTTTCACCAAATGCTTTTGTAATATCCGGCATGAGTTCCATGATGTGAGATAGATCAAACATGTTGTCGGATCACCTCCACTTGTGCATTTTGTTCGAGTATGTATGCAATCGCCTGCTCTACTTCGTCACGCTCACCTTGCAATTCCATTAAGAAAATCCCAAGTGCTCGTTCTTGAATATATTCAATCGACCCATGCAGGAAGTTTCCTTTCACTCTATACTTCTGCATAGTATCGGAAATCACACCCTCCATGGCTACTTCACCTTTAAAAGTGATTTTTATCAGTGTACCAGCCAAGGTGGACATGACGGTATCCGGGATTTCATACGACACTACACTACTAATAAACTCCTTCGTCAAAGGTTGAACTGGGTTAGAAAAGATGTCATACACTTGTCCTTCTTCAATGACTTTTCCGTCTTGCATAATCGCCATGCGATCACAAATTTCTTTTACGACATTCATCTCATGCGTAATTAACACAATGGTGATATTCAATTCTTTATTGATCTTTTTCAACAATCGTAAAATGGACATTGTTGTATTAGGATCCAGTGCAGATGTCGCTTCATCACAAAGCAAAACGGATGGATTATTAGCTAGGGCTCTCGCAATACCAACGCGTTGCTTCTGTCCTCCGCTCAACTGCGCAGGATATACATTGCGTTTATCGGATAGCCCCACCATTTCAAGAAGTTCCATTACACGTGCCTCTTTTTTGTTTGACGACATTTTTGCTGCTTGTAAAGCAAATGCGATATTTTCGAAAATCGTCTTTTGGCTAATTAAATAAAAGTGCTGAAAAATCATTCCGATTTTTAAGCGCGCCTGCCGAAGTTGTACCCCTGATAGTTTCGTTAAATTTACATCATCAATTAAGATCGTGCCGCTCGTTGGTGTCTCCAACAAATTCAAACAGCGTATGAGAGAACTTTTTCCCGCACCTGAATAACCGACAATACCAAATATTTCTCCAGTCTCGATGTCTAGTGATACATCATCTACACCTTTTACCACTTTTTCTTTTGTCTGATAGACTTTAGACAAATGTTGAATTTGGATCATCTTCTCACTTCTTTCTACATTCAAGTAAATAATCGTTATAAATAGTAAGTTTTTAAAACTTCTTTCTAAATAAAAAAATCTTTCATTTTTCTAAATGAAAGAAGTACTGAAATACACTCAGCTTATCTCTCAGATGGAAAACCATGCTGTAGGATTTGGCACCTTCCTTGTTTCATTCAAGGGGTTGCTGGACTTCATCGGGCCTCTTCCCTCAGTCGCTCATGATAAGAGATTACTATTAAATTATATGCGTAAAACATATACTAATCTGAATTTACAAAACTGTCAAGGCGAATAACAACAAGTCAGCAGAATATCCGACTCATTCTATCAACATTACTTTCTTTTGCCTAATCTTCGCAATCATCTGGAATCGAATGTCCAACCTTCTATTGAAAAGTCTAGTATGATCTATGTATACTTAACGCAAATACCCTATCAAAGAAAGAAGGAATAGACTATGGCTTTATCTAACCGATTACAAAATCTCCCTCCGCATTTCTTTACGTTATTATTAAATAAAATAGAAAAGGCTATGGATGAAGGCAGAGATGTAATTAATCTCGGACGCGGAAATCCTGATCAGCCAACACCTCCCCATATTATTAAAGCATTGCAAGAAGCCGTTGAAGATCCAGCGACACACGGCTACTCTCCATTTAGAGGAACACTTGCTTTAAAACAAGCTGTGGCTGAATACTATCAGCGTGAATATGATGTCACGATTGACCCTGAAACAGAAGTCGCGGTTCTCGGTGGCACGAAAATAGGTGTCGTAGAACTTCCTTTAGCTATTATGAATGAAGGAGACTTATTATTACTGCCAGACCCTGGTTATCCTGACTACTTATCAGGTGTGAGCTTAGCGGGTATTCGATATGATACGATGCCACTACGTAAGGAGAATGAATTTCTTCCTGATTACGATAAACTAACAGATGTTCAGAAAAAAGATGCCAAACTAATGTACTTAAACTATCCAAGTAATCCAACAGGCGTCACAGCAACTCCCGAGTTTTATAAAAAAACTGTGGCGTTTGCCAAAGAAAATCAGATTGCCGTCTTACAAGATTTTGCGTATGGTGGAATTGGTTTTGAAGGCCAGAAACCGATTAGCTTTTTACAAACTGAGGGGTCAAAGGAAGTCGGCATTGAAATGCTGTCCCTTTCTAAAAGGTATAATATGGCAGGCTGGCGAGTAGGGTTTGCAGTCGGTAACTCTGAAATAATAGAAGCATTAAATGTATTGCAAGACCACTTATTCACTAGCATTTTCCCGGCAGTTCAACGTGCCGCAATTGAAGCATTGACAGGTCCTCAACAATGCGTTGAAGAATTAGTTGCGCTCTATGAAGGACGCCTGACAGTATTGCTAACGGAATGTGAGCGCATCGGTTGGGACGTCACGGCTCCTACTGGCTCATTTTTCGCTTGGCTACCTGTCCCAGAAGGCTTTACAAGCGAATCCTTCGCTGATTTATTACTGGATAAAGCAGACGTCGCAGTATCACCAGGAAATGGATTTGGTGTTCACGGAGAAGGATATATTCGTGTCGGGTTGTTGGAAAGTGAAGAACGCTTGCAAGAAGCGATTCGCCGTATTGAAAAGCTTGGTTTATTTAAGTAAGAAAAGTAATTCTACACTACATCAATTACACAAAAAGCCTCCTTGCTCATACCAGTATTTCTGGTATGGCAAGGAGGCTTTTTAGAATCTATTAATCGAGTTCTACAGTATCCAGTAACGCTCGTACTTCGTCTGTCGTATTCGTACTCATCAATTCATTTCGAAGTTCAGCGGCTCCACGGAACCCTTTAATGTAAATCTTAAAGAATCGACGTAGCGGTTTAAATAGTCGCGGTTCGAGCTCTGTAGAATATTTATCAAAAAGATCCAGATGTAAACGCAAAAGATCTAGCAATTCTCTATGATCATGCTCTTTCTTCTCTTTTTCAAAGGCAAATGGATTGTTGAAAATACCGCGTCCAATCATAACCCCATCCACACCATACTTCTCCACAAGCTCCAGGCCCATTTGACGATCGAGAATATCACCATTGATCGTCAACAGCGTATTAGGCGCTATTTCATCACGAAGCTTCTTGATTTCCGGAATCAATTCCCAATGTGCATTGCCATTGCTCATTTCCTTGCGGGTACGGAGATGGATTGACAAGTTCGCGATATCTTGCTCCAGTACATGTCTGAGCCATGTATGCCATTCTTCTATATCTGTATAGCCAAGACGCGTCTTGACACTGACAGGTAATCCGCCAGCTTTTGCCGCTTGAATAATTGCCGCAGCGGTTTCAGGATGGTTAATCAAACCACTACCTTTTCCTTTTGTTGCAACGTTTGGCACAGGACATCCCATATTAATATCCAATCCTTTAAAACCAAGTTCCGCCATCCCAATACTCATCTCGCGGAAATGTTCAGGCTTATCTCCCCAAATGTGAGCGACGATTGGCTGTTCGTCTTCTGTAAACGCCAAACGTCCCCGCACGCTAAAGATTCCCTCTGGATGACAAAAGCTTTCCGTATTGGTAAATTCGGTAAAGAATACATCCGGACGTGCAGCTTCGCTTACTACGTGGCGAAAAACCACGTCCGTAACATCCTCCATCGGTGCTAGTATGAAAAATGGCCGTGGTAGATCAAGCCAAAAATTAGTAGTCATCGTTACGTTCAAATCCTCTCTTCAAAACTTGCACCTGCGTACAAAAATAGTTTTTTACATATACTTACCCTTAACAGATGCCAGTCCTACCATTATACAAAAAATGCACAGATGAATTCCACTTCTTTGAGCTACCCTCAAAATTTATTATCGAACTACTTATATTTGACATTGTTTTACCCATTAACTGTAGTCGATTCATACCGTACGGTAAACTAAAAAACCGCTGCTTTTACTACAGCAACGGCTTCATATACTATTTAATAAATTAAGATACTACCTACGCTTAGTTTTCTCTCTACGTAGCTCTTTCATCAGAGAGATGACCATCAATAACATGACGAACGAGAACGGTAAGGCGGCAATAATAATCGTGTTTTGTAAGGCAGCCAATCCACCAACTGACAACAAGATTAATGCAATGGACGATTGGATAATACCCCAAATCATTTTCACACTAGTAGGCGGTGTCAACGATCCATATGTCGATTGCATACCGAGCACAAACGTTGCAGAGTCAGCGCTAGTCACGAAGAACGACGCAATCAACAGAATGGCTATAATCGAAATAATAAATGACCACGGCATTTCGTTAAACATTTCAAAGACTACTAGCTCGGACGAAGAACTTGCGATATCCGCTAGTCCACTGCGCTGCATATCAACAGCTGTCGTACCGAACGTAGAGAACCAAAATGCACAAAGCAATGTAGGTGCAAGAAGGACGCCCACCATGAATTCTCGGATCGTACGGCCCTTTGAGACACGTGCGATAAACATACTGACGAACGGTGCCCATGAAATCCACCAAGCCCAGTAGAAGATCGTCCAGTCAAACAACCATTGCTGGTTACCTGCATTAAGCGGCGCCGTACGAAGACTCATTTGAACCAGATTTCCTACGTAACCTCCAAGTGATTCAGTAAACATATTCAATATTAACAATGTCGGTCCCAAAACAACGACGAATGCAAGAAGTAACACAGCAAGTACCAAGTTTGTATTGGATAGATACTTGATCCCTTTACTAAGCCCCGACGAAGCGGATATGATGAACAGTACTGTGACTATGGCGATAATAATAAACTGAGAGAACGTCCCAATTTCAATCCCAAATAGATAATTCAGCCCTGCGTTAATTTGAACAGCACCGAAACCGAGAGTTGTCGCAACACCGAATGCGGTAGCAAAGACTGCAAGAACATCAACGAATATTCCCCACGGACCATCCATCTTCTTGCCAAAAATCGGTTTCAATGTTGCTGAAATTAAACCAGGTGCATCTTTACGGAACTGAAAATAAGCGAGAGATAAAGCGACTATTCCATACATCGCCCATACATGAAGTCCCCAGTGATGGAATGATTCACGTAATCCTTCCTTAAACGCTTCATCGGTGTTTGGATCCTCTGTAGCAGGATTGACGAAATGTGACAAAGGTTCAGCTGCTCCATAGAACACTAATCCGATACCCATTCCTGCTGAAAACAGCATAGCAATCCACGTGACCGTAGAAAATTCAGGTCGGTCGGTATCTTTACCGAGTCGAATCTTACCGTACGGACTAAAAATGAGGAATATACTTAATAATAGTAGTAATGAAAGCAACAGCAAGTAGTACCATCCAAATGAGGATGCGACGAAATTCTTTGCATTCATTGTAATGGTTTCGAAGCTTTCCGATGCAAATACGCCGTACCCAACCGTAAGGACGATCAATGCGATCGTAATGTAAAAGACATTTGATATTTTTCTCATGTTTCTCCCTTCAAAATAAGGTTACTTGTTCGTCCAATGAACGATTATATACTATACATATACTTTCCGAAGAAGGCAAAAGGTAAAATAAAGAGACAAATATCAAATGAGTTACTTTATTTATTCATAAAACACGATAAACGTAGACAGGATATAACAAAAAAGAGTTGTTTTATGAAATTACTTATCTCAGATTCATTACACTTAATGAATTAATAATGACCTTATACCTAGATAAAGGTAGGTTTGGCAACATTTTTCTTCCGCTAGTAATGTGTGTCATTTTGTGAAATTACTACTCTTGTATGTCTTACAAAAAAACATTGTATATCATCAGCTAATTCACAGCTGATGATATACAATGTTGATGAGCTTAGTGCATCTGTAAACCGTCATTTGTTATTCCACTGATCGGTAAAAATCAAATCATTCAAACTTCGTCGTTTCTCCCAATTCGCTGTTTCCAATATAGGCGCAGTAGGATAATTCTCCGTGTATCCAATAGATAAAAGAGCAATCGGTTCAACATGGGGTGGTATGTTTAAAATATCGCGCACATCATTCTTTTTATAAAAACTCACCCAGCCCATCGCCAGGCCTTCCGCACATGCTGCTAGCCACATATTTTGTATTGCACAAGCAGTCGATAACATGTCCGTTTCAGGGATGGAGTTACGTCCTAACACATGTGAGCCGCCACGCGTAGGATCACATGTTACGCAAATAGTGATGGGTGCTTCTTTCAATCCTTGTATTTTTAAGCCAAGGAACTTTGTCTCTTTTTCTCCCTCGTCTTCATAATGAATCGCTAGCGCACGCCTTTCTTTGTCAGCTGCCCAAGCCAACTTTTCTTTCGTTTCATCAGATGAAACGATGACGAAATTCCATGGTTGCATGAAGCCAACTGAAGGTGCGTGATGAGCCGCTTTCAATATGTTATGTAGCTTATCCTCAGGAATGGGAGTCGACAAAAAACTTCGCACATCTCTTCTATTGTAAATCACTTTGTAGACCGCATCTTTTTCTTCTTTCGAAAACATGTAACATCTCTCCTCTAGACTTGTACTTCATTTAGTTTACTATTCGTTATAGATCGTCATGACTTTATTATAGTGAAGTTATGTAAAGAAAGACAGGTTTGTCAGAGTAGCACTTACATATACTCCATTTGCTAAGCATGCAGTTCTAGCCTTATTCGATCAGTAAATAGTTGGTCCATTTTCAAGTAGTAGAAAAGTGGTTTCAACCGTTTTGAACATTACCGGTTGAAACCACTTTAAAATGTACTATTCGTAATAAGCTAGCTTACTTCCCGTCAGTTTTAGTAATCGATACTCCGCGTTCCGCAAATACTGTTTGCGCAACGGATAAAGCATTTAGCACGCTCGGGAATCCAGTGTATGGAATCAGATGCATAATGCAGCCGATAATCTCGTCCGGTGTCAAGCCTACATCAAGACCTGTTTTGATGTGCATCTGAATCTGTGGTTTGCCTTGTGCTACAAGAGCCGTAATTGTCGTAAGGACCTTCTGTTTATTATCCAATCCAGGCCGAGAATAAATATCACCAAATGCAAATTCCACTACATACTTAGTCAAATCGGGTGCTACATCTTTGAAGCTCTCGCCAATTTCCATCTCACCTGCTGGGTTATCCTCACCCGATAACGTAAGTTCCATTAATTTTTCCAAACCACGTTGATAGCGATCTTCCGCCATTCCAAAAACCTCCTTGATTATAGTAGCCGCCATTCTATCAAAGCTGTACGTAAAATTTCTTGTGTAGTATTATCTAGCGGTCATACTACTATTGTAGCAAATTTTATAAGAAACCAAAATTTTTCGTCTATTTATGATTATATAGGGATTAGTTCGATATATAAGTGCAATAACCCACTAACTTGCTTTTCTATTTAGTCATTTAAAAAGTGGTGTCGTTATTCATTACTAGAAAGTCTTCCTATCGTTTATACTTAAAAGAAACAATCGACCCAGGAGGTTTGCACAATGGAATTTAAAAGTATTGAAGAACAAATCATTCAAAAGTATAAAGATGATGAAAACTTGATGATCCGTCTGTTTGTCCAGTGGTGTGTGAATCATCAACTTAATCCACAAGCTCTTTATCAGCAAGCATACCCTGAACAACAGCCAAATCCCGCACTAAAGGAAATCATGGAAAACGATGATGGATTTGAGGAACTTCATATAGATAATGAAACTATGCTGGATGTGCTTCAACTGTTTGGGAATGATGATTTGGCATTTGTAGTAGCTGATGAAATAGCGAAATTCACATCATGATGTGTATCTGCGGGGGAACTATTCCGTTTGTTTATGCTATCAAACGCGAGCAGTTCTTACGCAGATTCTATTTTTCAAAAGTATGATCTCTTTTATAAAAATTCTTACTTTTCACTTGCTTTCCTACTATGAGTACAGCTGAGTACAACACAAGTGCGATGCCAAGTATCTGTAACGGAAGCAGTTGATCACCAAGAAATAAAACACCAACTAAAACTGCAACAATTGGTTCAATCGTTGCAAGAATCGATGCCTTCCCCGCTTCCAAATACTTTAGACCCGATGTATATAACACATATGCCGCCACGGTGGAAATCAGCGCCAGTAGTAAGGCAGCAATCCAAACGTCCACATACTGGAATGTGTCAACCTTGCGCCATACATCACTTGTCATCGACATGAACAAGGCCATATAAAAGAATGTGTACGTAGTAATTGTCAGAGCCGAATAGCGTTTCGTTATCGGCTTAGTGAAAACACTGTACAGCGCATAACAAAATCCCGAAAGAATCCCCATGAACAGCGTCTTACTAGGAATACTCTCCGATCCGAGCGGCAATAGTCCGACAACAAATGCACAACCAACAATAGCAAATACTAGTGCTAAACCTTTGCGAGCAGTTAGTAATTCCTTAAAGAAGATCCTCGATAGAATCGTCACGAATAACGGTCCCGTATATAATAATGTCACCGCAAGAGACAAGCTAGAACGTGAAAACACTTCGAAATAAAAGTAGTTAAACAGTGCTAGACTAAAAATACCTGCACTCGCAAAGAATATATGATCTTTTATTTGTGTCCGTAACTGATCACGATAGAATAGCATCATGATGGCAAATAAAAATACAAAGCTGAAGATCCCTCGAATTGCTACTACATCCCAAGCTGTGAATCCACGTGCATACAGTGGCGCTATAAATAAACCGATCAATCCCCAACAGACTGCTCCTGTAATTGTGATTATATAAACTTTAGGAGTTGGATGTGATTCCATTCAACTTTGCCTCCGTTCTTGTCTTTAAAGATAATTGAATCATAGAATGAGTTTATGTTGTATAATTTCATTATAAGGCATAACAATTCTGAAAACTATGATGCTGGGAAAATCAAAACCTTTCATTTGCCTTATCGTAAATACTTCTTGAGTACGTATTTCTTTAAGTTCGTCCGCCATTCTCTGCTGCAGTATATTTATATTCTCTAGCTAAAGGAAGAAAGCTAGCAGAGTAAAATCGAAGGTCATAAAAGTAGCAATAATGTAATGACTACACTGGTTCACACAGCAATCTTCGTCACTGATGATAACAGGGTACTGTTGATTTACTATATGAAAAGAAATTACATTAGCATTGTAGTTGGAGGATTTAAAGATGTACCTAGTGGGATGCGCATTTCTTATGGATTGCAGATCATTTATTTTTCAAAATCTAATTGTATTTAAAGGTTATCGTACCCAGTAAAATGATATATAAATAACGTTCTTATGGTTAGTGGTTACTTTATGTGTAGAATTTTTATCACTCTGTAAACCTTCACGTTTGTTAATCACACAGTATGTGATGAAGGCTTGCGATAAATATAATGGGTTATCAGGATCATTAAATAAAAGAAAAGATAAGCCAGCTCGTCAAGTTAGACTGATGAGAAGGCTTACCTTTTTCTAATGCGATTCTTATAATGACTTCGCAGTAAAGTACGCGCGGTGTGGAACAGATTACAGTTTAACGAATACCCTCTACTTCCTCGTCAATCGTCTTGGGAGCATCTTCTGCTATTTCACCTGTTTGCGTATGGAACTTTGTGATATTTTCTGCTGACATACTTCCAAAATCTTTTATCATCCAGCGAATCCAACCGACGACCATTACTACGATAATAAAGATAACGGGTACCCCTGTAATGATAGCACTCGTCTTGATTGTATTTAAATCCGCCCCTATAAATATCATTGTTAATGGTACAACTGCGAGCATTATACACCAAAATAGTCGGTGTAGCGGATGCGGCTCTTCATTTTCACCCAGACCCGGAGTGGCTGTAGATGCCATAGTAAACGCGGCTCCGTCTAAAGTCGAAGCTAAAAAAAGAACAGAAACGACTGCGAATAATACCATGAAAACACCACTAAGCGGCAGTGTTTTAAGAACTTCAATAATGGCAGCGTTATCATTTCCACCTGCGAGCATTCCAACCAAATCCACCTTACCACTCATCTGACGGTCAATAGACAGACTGCCGATGACTCCGAAGAAGAAGAAACAACCAACACTGCCGCTGATCAATGTATTTAGAATGACCGATCGTAAGGTGCGGCCTTTCGACACTTTCGCAATGAATATTCCAGTAAACGGTGCATACGTTATCCAATATAACCAGTAGAAAATTGTCCAAGACTGTGGAAAACCTGTTTTGCCAATCGGGTCAGTGAACAAGCTCATCTGCACGAAGTTTTGCATCATCTGTCCCAGCGCATTCGTACTATTTGCGATAATAAACAAGCCTGGACCTACAATAATAATGCCAACACAAAACAGTATAGCTAGTTTGGTCGTCATTTCAGAAATCCGTGCCATCCCTTTTTGTAAACCAATATAGGAGCTTAATGAATAAATGATGGAAATCAGCACGATCAATATTAAATTCATCTTAAATGAAGGTGTCAGACCTAGTACATTACTCAATACTGCAGATACTAAGGGCACGGAGACACCCAATGTAATACTTAGGCCACCAAAACAAATGAAGATAAACATAATATCCACAATTCTTCCCACGATACCCTTTTGCTTAATTCCTGTAATAGAGCTGACAATTGCACTCAAGCTCAATCCTTTATTCTTACGTATATAGAGATGGTAGCATATCGGCAGACCGACTAATGCATACAAAGTCCAAGCGCTGACTCCCCAGTGGAACATGTTGTAAGGCAAAGCCATTTCAAAGGCCCGCTGTGATCCCGGTTCTATACCTAGTCCCGGTGTGTCAATATAATATGCCCATTCGATAAATGCCCAGTACACAGTAGCCGAACCTAATCCGCAGGCAATCATCATAGAAATCCATTTGAAATTAGTATATTCAGGCACTGTATTGCCTAAACGAATATTTCCGTATTTACTGACAGCCACAAACCCAAGTAATATAATACCCAGAAACGTAAAGAGCAGAGTGCTGGAACCGAACCATTCAGTCAACGAACCAAAAATACTATTGGCTGCCTGCTGCGACTCTTCAGGCTTTAAGTACAAAAAACCTACAATACTTAATACAAGAGCCAAACTCAGAGTGATTAGCAACTTATCTATTTTCTTCGTCATATACATTCCCCATTTTTTTTAGATTATGTTCATGAATTTATGCGGTACTTTGAAATCAATTCCTCATCCAATTCCATGCCCAGACCAATACAATCTGGGACACAAATGTTACCGCTTACAACGGTGGGCAAATTTCTTACCAGACTGGTAAAGAGCGGACTGTCACTTTGGGAGTACTCTATTAAATCACCGTCTTTAGAAGCAGCTAGAAATTGAATAGTTGCTGCAAGAAGGATGCCTGTACTGAAACCATGTGGCACGAGTTTAACCCCATTCATTGAAGCAAGTTCAGAGATTTTCCTCATCTCACTGATGCCACCGCAACGGGTAATATCCGGTTGTATGATATCCGGCTGTGCATATTTCAAGAAGTCCGCAAACTCATAGCGAGTAGTTAATGATTCGCCGCCAGCAGTTTGAGCGCCTGTCAATCCGGACAGCTTTTTGTAGCTCTTCATATCATCTGCCAGTATCGGCTCCTCAATCCAGTTAAGATTGAATTTTTCCAGTCGCTTAAACATTCTTGCAGCCCTTCCGTATGTACCCCATTTAGAAGCTAAATCGATTTGAAGTTCAAATTCAGCGCCCGCCTCTTCCCGGACAGCCTTTACAATTTCAAAATCCATATCATCATCGTCGCCAAAAATGCCTCCTCCAAACTTTAAGCTGGTGAATCCCTGGTCAATTAACTTTCTCACAATCTTTTTATTTTTAGCGGGTTCGTCATCGGGTATAAATGTCCCGTACGCCTTAATAGTATCTCGATACTTTCCACCAAGCAGCATGTAAATCGGCACTTGATAAAACTGTGAGGCGATATCCCATAATGCAATATCAATTGCACTGATTGCATGGATACCAGCCCCCCTTCTGCCCAAGTAATTGGAACCCCAGTACATCTTGTCCCAAAGCTTTTGAATTTCCAAAGGGTTTTCTCCGATCAGCAAAGACTTCAGCCCAGTACTGTATAAATTAGAACTAGGCGCTTCAATGACTGCCCGGGCAACCATGGGAGACGTGTCACTTTCTCCAATACCGACAAGTCCGGTGTCAGTGATAACCCGAACGAGCAGAGCGTCTTCCCCCCATGTGCACTCTTGATCAATCGAAGGGACGCGCAGCTCAATTACCTCTATATCCACTATTCTCATTAGTAATTACCACCTTTTTATAAATGAACTTCAACAGACACTATTACTAGTTGTGAGTAATGTGCAATACTATAGAACAGTAGTGCTCTCTCGTATGATGGATGTCATTGTAAAGCAGAGACTTGTGTTTCTGTACTACTTTCAGGTTTACTCATTACGTGTACATGTAATTTGATGGATGGTGGATTCCTCAATAAGCGGCCAATCCATTTCAATCCCGAGTCCATTACCTTCCGGTGCATGTACATATCCCTGCTTGTCTGTTCGGATAGGATTCTTCACGCCGAATTCCAATGGTTCAACAGGCACGGCCTGCTCAAAAAACAAACAATTTTGGGTGGCCAGCATTAGATGCAGATTGGCGGCTTGGGAAAGAGTATAACCCCATGATTGCAATTCCGCCGTCATAGAATTCGCCTCAGCAAGTGCTATGGCTTTTTTCGTTTGCGAAATACCTCCCGCCAACGTGGCATCGACTCGCACACTGGACCAGCAGTCTTGTTGAATTCCTTGTTCCAATTGATTCAAATGCAGCAGTGTATTTCCTGCAGGGATAATCGGAATATTCACCTTCGTCCTTAACTCCTGATAACCTTTCAAATCTGTATCCGGCAACGGAGCCTCGAACCAAACATACCCAAGGCGCTCCAGCTCAACAGCTACTTTGAGTGCTTCCTGTCTCGTGTAAGAACTTTCTACATCCAACATGAATTTTAATCCAGACCCTTGGAATTCTTTTTCGATTGCATAGACCAATGCCAAGTCTTCCTCTGCTTTGCACCATGTATGAAACTTAATATATCGGTAGCCCTGCATTTTCAGATCATGCACATGTTCGATATAGTCTTCTATACTCGGAAGAAAAGGTGTACTGGCATAGGACTGAATCTTATCCCTTGCCCCTCCCAACATTTGATATAGCGGCATTCGTGCATATCTTGCGGCAAGATCCCATAGCGCGATATCAATAGGCGACTGTGCCTGCGGTGTCATTTGAACACATCGGCTGGCCAGCAATTGGTAGATTTCCTCACGCTGTAAAGCTGATTTACCAATCAAAAAAGGAAGTAAGTGACGGATGGATTCCGCCAAACTTAAATCGGCATGACCTTCCGTCCAGGATATCGCTCCACCACATCCCTCGTATCCATCCGTTGTCCGTATTCTTACAATTGTATTTGTAATTGTAAGGTCAGAGTAATGGGAAGATGTTTTGTATTTCGCTTCCGGTGTCTCCACAACATAAATCCGCACATCGGATATCTCAAGCTTTTTCATATAATCTTCTCCTTTTCTTCTTTAATTCAGCAAATAGACATCAGGTATATTCGTATCGATAATATGCTTTTGTAAGGCCTCCGCAGCCACATTTATATCTTCAGCCGTAATCAGGATATCCACCAGCTCTTCATGTTCCTTCAACCATTTCTCCAATGTACCTGATTTGCTATTTTGATAGACAAAATGTAAACGAATTCTGTGCACGATACTTTCCCAAATCCTAATAACGTTTTCCATTTCGGAAGCCGTTACAATTAATTCATGCAGTTGGATATCTAATTCGATAAAAGTCAGCAAGTCATCATAATTAGCAGCTTTCCTCATATCTTCTACAATTCTTCTAATTGTTTCTTTATATTTTTCTCCCCAATTTTCAAATCCTTTTTTCAATGCATATGTTTCAATTCGAACACGCATGGGGAGAAGAAGTTCCACTACTTCCTCCTGTGAAATTGTGGCGACCCTAGTGTCTTTATAAGGTGAAGAAATCAACAGTCCTTCCAGCTCCAACAGCAAAATTGCCTCTCGGATAGAAGTCCGGCTGACCCCTAAATTCTGTGATAAACGATTCTCAGTAATTTTCTCTCCAGGAACCAGCTTACCTTCATATATTAAATTCCGAATCTCTTGTGCTATTCGATGCTTCAATGAAAATTTTGATAAATCTTTATTCATGCCACTCCTCCTTAACCGCGATTATTTGTCTGATTGTCGACAATGTACATGTTTAGATTATAAAGACTAGTTTTCAAATTGTAAATAGTTTTTATAATTTTCGGAATCTAAATGTTATTAATGGGTGAATGTATCAAAAACCCCATTAGAAAAGGGTTGGATCATCAACGAACGATGATCCAACCCTTTTCTTCTTACTTCCGGCTAGTTATATATCAGCCCTTTATATATTATTTTTCCTTATTGGATTATGTCCAGGTTCACTACAGTACTTCATATGCAAAGATGATGGCTATAAATTATTCTTCTACCTACTCATCTGGATATGAATAAAATTATCATCTTTGCTTATATCAAAACTTTCTTATTCGAGATTACCGCTTCTCTTCAACTTGAAATATTCCTCGTTCAAAGGTAAGTGTTATTTCGCGAGAGAATAAATAGAAGTATGAACAATAAAGGGAAAGAACCCAAGTCAATCCGTTATTGTTTCAAAGATTGGCTCTTTTTAAAAGGATTCCATACATTTTGTTACACTCACATAGAATATTTGTATAGTAACCGCTACTCAACAAGTATGAAATCCACACTACCTACACCAACATCAACTTTCAAATGAATGTTAGTATTGGAATGATTGTATGCTTCATTTACATAGATGCCTTTGCCCTTAGAAATTAAACCTTTCGCTCCCACGCTACCTATACCCTTTGAAACAGATAATTTAACTCCAGTCTCTTTAGGTAAATGAATTTTCGCATCGCCTACTCCCAGATTGATGTCCCCGTCGAAGCTTTCCTTCCATTCCCCGCCAAGATTGATCGTCGTATCACCAACACCAGCGTCAATTGATACATGATTGAGATGGATTCCTGCCAATATCAGTTCTGAATCGGATACACCCATTTCGACATCGAGATTCACAGGTATTTCATTTGTCAGTTGAAGATTCCAATCGTTTCGATGCTTCCGCAAAGCTGAGAGACCTTTCATTTTCTGCTGAATCTCTACATAACCAACATCTCTTTTATTCTTATACGTAACGGATGGATACCATTTTTTCACATTCGTATCAATGTCCCCATCCACCCATTGCGTTGCACCGCCCTCAATTAGAAGATTACCGGCACCAAAACGAATAGCCACATCCAGCGACTTCGCGTTATCTCTTTCAATTGACAATGCACCAGAGACCCGGTCTGATTTCATCCAGTCATATGCCCAAAAGCTCACTATACCTAACAGTACTGCGCCCGCAATAACTATCAGTATTTTCCGCATATTCACACCCCTTTACTCTATCATAAGCGATACTCAATAAAGTTGAGTCGATCAGATGACTGAAGTTTACATCAGACTTAGGACTGAGTGGTAAAGTATATGGAGTTCCTATAGTGATTATTTCATTTCACAACAAAAAATCGCTTACACTGAGACATCACAATTCAGCATAAGCAATTTCAAATTTGCTATGATTAAACTTTTACTACCTCTTTTGTTAGTTTTCCAAACTTACCAGCGAAATAAGTCAGGGCATCTCCTTCATTATTTACGAAGTTCTGTACTTCACCTATAAATAACACATGATCACCGCCATCATACTCTTGCCATGGCTTACATTCAATATAAGCAAGCGACTCTTTAAGGCGAGGAGCGTGTTCACCTTCAATCCAGTTAAAAGGTGCTACCTCTTTCGGTCGTCCAGCAAAATGCATGGCAACATCCTCTTGGGAAGCATTTAAAATATTAACAGTAAATGCATTATTTTTCATATGTTCAAATGCTTTTGTTTTGCGGTCTACTGACACTAGTACGAGAGGAGGATCTAGTGATACGGAAGTAAATGAGTTCGCTGTTAATCCATGAGATCCATTTTCTGTTTTGCACGTCACAACGGTTACGCCAGTTGCAAATTTCCCCATGCAGTTTCTAAATTTTTTAACATCCATTCATATGCCCCCCATAATAATTTTATTGTGCATTAGTTAAAGCATACGGCTTCCTACCTAATAAGTAATAAGCTTGTTCTGCTTTTTGTTGTCTGAAAAGTTCACGGATTCGTGTAGACGAGATAACTTCACCTTTTGAACACGTAACTACAGGATGTTGAAATGCATTAAAATGTTTGGTTAAATCTTCAATCGAACCACTTTTCCCACTTCCAAAGTGAAAGCCAGGTCCAATCCATATTTCTTTCGGATTAATTTTACTTAATTCATCGATAAAGTCTTGCACACTTCTTGACGCGTACACCTGATCAAACGAAGCGAAAACGGTATAGGAGACACCTAACTCTTCAAGAAACTTTTTCTTTTCAGGTAGCGAAGTCAGCATGGATTGATTTTGAAAATAAACTTTGGGTGGGGGATCAAATGTGTAAACAACTAGTGGTACCCCATAACGATCCGCTTGTGCCTTAGCTTGACTAATCAAAGCTTGATGTCCTCTATGAATCCCGTCAAATGCGCCAATCGTCACAATAGATTGATTCAATTCTAGTTGATTGTCTTGAAAACAAATCATAATAGTCGCCTCGCTTTCTCAATTGTACAAAGAGAGAAGGATAAAACCCTTCTGCTCTTGAATCTTACTTATACAGTGCGCATTACAAAGTCTAGAGAGGAGACTTTACACCCGTCTTTTTCTTCAATCTTTGTCATTAAGTCTAAGCGAACACCGTCTGCTACATCTGTTTCCAACCATTCATCGCCTTCGAAAAACACTTGGGTAATTAGTGTTTCATGACCTTCTGCCTCAAACATTAAATGTAAGTGTGCTGGTCGCATCGGATGCTGATCCGTATATTCTAAAAATTCTCCTGTCGGTCCATCAGTCGGAATTGAATACGGAAGAGGTACTATTGTTTTAACTTCAAAGTTTCCATTTTCATCTGTGTAAAAATGTCCTCTAAAATTATATTTTGGTGCCTCCGAATCAAATGCTGAATACTTACCAGAAGCATCATTTTGCCACATTTCTACTCTTGCTTTGGCAAGTGGTTCTCCATTTGTACTACTAACACTTCCGCTAAAGTACATGACATCTCCAGCTTCATTAGGGCGTTGTGTCAATACAAGTGGTTGTCCCGGCTTAGCTTCGATGAGAGGCGTTCCTTCAACAAAATAGGGTCCTAATAGCGAAGGCTGCGTTCCAGGCTTGTCTGTATACATCGCTCTTAAAACATGACTTTCTAAGAATACGTCCGCATAAAGTGGTAGTTCTCCAGCACGACCTAAGCGATCTGCCCAATCCACAAAGTTTGTATACTCTTCATGATTCAAGTTTGCTTCTTTTAAAAAGTTTTGTACATGTGCTATGAATAAGTTAAATACCTCTTCTACCCGTTCATTTTTCTTTGATATTTGTTTTAACATTATAATTTCCTCCTCTATTTTACGTTTCACACTTTTAAAAACTTACTTTTTTCCATAAGCATGTACATCGTCGTTATTAATCCAAGTCGGATTGACCCAACCATCTAAATCGTAATCATCCATACATTTCTGTACAAAATCTTCAAACTTTTGTGCTTGACCACTAGCTTTTGCGGTTATTAAATTTTCCAAGCGTATATTTTCGTTGTTACCAGAATAATTTCTTTCATATAACTCGTGTCGACCGCCATATTCAGTTCCAATTGCATCCCAAAGTAACTTAATCACTTTGATCTTTTCTTCAGCTTCTATACCGTTTGATCCACGGTATAATTTATCAATGATTGGGCGCAGTTCAGCATTTTTAAAATCAGCAGCACTAGACGGCTGTACAATTAAACTTCCCGCAACAACTGTCTCTACAATATTTTTCACATGTGACCAACCATCAGACATGAACACACGATATGCCAAGCCATATTCTAGATTAGGTAAAACAGTATTGTTAGCTCCTTTTTCAGGATTCAATGCCATTGCATCACTCATTGCCCAAAACATATTACGATATGCAATGACTTCACCAATTTGGGCTTGGACACCGCGGAATGAATCCGTTCCATTCCCCCGTAATGCCTTAATAAGTAGACCTGAAATGAAGTCCAATTTCACGGCGAATCTTGTTACACCGTGGAAAGTTAAACGGTGAAGGAATCCACTTTCAGCAAAAAACGTATTCGCTTTTTCAATGTCTTTGTAAACTAACACGTTCTCCCATGGTATGAGAGCGTTCTCAAAAACTAGTACAGAATCATTTTCATCGAAGCGGCTACTAAGTGGATAGTCGAAAGGACTTCCTGTAACAGCTGCATTCATTTCATAAGATGCTCGACAGACTAATTTAATGCCTGGTGTATTCATATCTGCGACGAAGACGAGTGCATATTCTTCGCTAGGAATTGCAAGTGCACCGTAGTGAGCAACGAAATTATAGTTTGTAAGTGCAGAACCTGTTGCAACCATCTTTGCACCACTCACTAAAATCCCTTCTTCCGTTTCACCTACCGCATGAATAAAGACATCTTTCACTTCGTCGATTGGCTTATCGCGATCAACAGGAGGATTAATAATTGCATGGTTGAAGAACCAGTTTTTCTCTTGAACTTCTTTGTACCACCTTCTTGCATTGTCAGCGTACTCACCGTAATACTCTGGGTTTGCGCCTAACGTTGCTAAGAATGAAGCTTTATAATCTGGAGAACGTCCCATTTGTCCATAAGACATTTTGGCCCACTCCGCGATTGCGTCCCGCGTTTTAAACAAATCTTCAGGTGTTTCATCTGGTACGAAGAAACGCTGTGTATATCCACCGTTACCAGTATCTGTTTCCCGTGTTAAAATCTCTTTATGTTTTGGATCATGTAATGCATCATAAAGGCTAGCAATAGAGCGTGCACTGTTTCTAAAGCCGGGATGAGTTGTTACGTCTTCTACTTTTTTCCCGTGTAGCCAAATTTCACGATTATCTCTTAAGCTCTCAAGGTATTCTGCTCCGGTCATAGGTAATCTAACTGCTTGTTTTACTGTCATAAATATACCCCCTTATTTATTGTAACCGCTTACTAATCTGAATATTACATGCATTATCGAAAGTTAGTAACTGTAAATATATATTAATAAATGATTAATGACTAGCAGTTTTTGTGGGGATGGTTTAATCTACCCTTTTCACTCCATCCTTTACATAGCCTACAATAATAAAAGACGAATCAGAAAACGATTCGTCTTTCAACTTTTCTATAGAATATCCGCGGCGCACCGGAAACCCATATGCCCCGTTGAACTGTCCGTGGTATTGTGAGATCTTGCTGCCACTCTATATCGATTACAATATGATTTATGACAGAGGTAACTACCACCCTTAATAACCTTATCCGTTCCAGTCTGAGGACCAGTCGGATCTATAAGCGGAGTACTAGACAAATGTGTATTTGAAAACCAATCCGAACACCATTCCCAAACATTGCCCACCATATTATATAAACCGTAATCGTTAGGAACATACTCGTCCACGCACATTGTACCAGCAAAGTTACTACCTGCTGCATGTTCGGAAGGGAATACCCCCTGCCATATATTACACTTGTGCTTACCTTTAAACTTCAATTTATTGCCCCATGGATACTTTTTTTGTACAAGCCCACCGCGTGCAGCATACTCCCACTCTGCTTCCGTAGGCAGCCGCCTGCCGCTCCAATCACAATAGGCTTGTGCATCATTCCAAGATATATGAACGACAGGGTGGTCCAGCCGATTACTGATAGATGAATCCACCCCTTCAGGCATATGCCAACATGCCCCATAAACTTGTAACCACCAAGGCGTCTGTTGCACAGATTGCTGTATTTGTCGTTTTACTGTATCCGACACTAATAAATGAAAAACAAATGACCAGCCAAATTTTTCAGCATCTGTGCGATAACCAGTCGCTGTTACAAACTCTTTAAATTGCGCATTACTAACAGTATATTTGTCTAGTGTAAAAGGTTGAAGCTGAACCTGACGAACTGGTCCCTCCCCATCTTCTTTAAATCCCTCTATATCTGTAGTTCCCATTAAAAAGCTTCCGCCAGCTAGCTCAATCATGTTTTCGAAGTGATGGAATTCTTTTGTCAATCTTTTAAGCGGACTAGAAATACACTTGTCATCTTCATACATTATCGATGTTTTTTCTCTAGTAGGACAACACTTCTTCACCATTTTAGAAACCCACCCGCTTTATACTATATTATTTTGCTGTCGTTAATAAATCATCCTTAATTTTAAATATAACTTTTTCAATAGATCCTGAATAAGCAAACTCACCTTGATCTGCGTAATCAGGACTAACTGGATATAGCGAATCTTTTCCAATATCCATTCCTTCAAAAGAGATCTTATAAGGTAAAGTCTTATCTATTTTTAGTTCAGCATACTTTTCATCATTGACGTATATTGAGCCTATACCTGCATAATCTCCTGTTTTGTCGAATGCAAATCTAATATCGAGTTCCCCTGCACTCAGTTTTTTCTCAGTAATAGTTTTGTATCTTTTGAATCCTGCATTGTACTCGTATACAAGTCTATTATCTTTAATGTAAAGAGTGTATCCACTCTTGTGATTCCCAAGTGCAAGTAATACACCTTCATCAGTGTCTTCGTGCTTAATAGGTATGTCTATAGTATAAGACCGATTGATTATTGGTGGTGATGCCGAATCACTTAAGTGACTCATTTCGGGATAATAGATAAATGAACTCTTTGCTCTTGGAGAGTCATCTGCTACATTTGCAAATGCTTCGAGAAACAAATCGGAAATTGGCAGAACACCATTTTTTTCTGCCTCCTTTTTCCAAAGCTCTTTCATTTCCTTTAGCTTTTCAGGTTCCTCTTTCGCTAAATCATGAATTTCGGAAAAGTCCTCATCTACCTTATAAAGTTCCCATTTATCCTCTTCAAACGGCTCACCTTTCACATGCATGGTTATCGCTCTCCAACCGTCATTGTAAATAGCACGATGTCCACTAACTTCAAAATACTGTGTTTTTTTGGCAGAATCTGCATTACTGTTGGTAAACGATTTCGCAAAACTCACACCACTCAATGGCATTTGTTCGACACCTTTAATGGTTTCTGGAACTTCGATACCCAGCAAATCATAAATAGTCGCTGTTATATCGCTGACATGAACATATTGCGATCTAATTGCACCTTTATCCTTAATACCTTCAGGCCAACTAATAATCAGCGGCGTATGCGTCCCTCCAGCGTAAGTACTGTTTTTATAAAATTTGAACGGCGTATTGCTCACTTGTCCCCAGCCAGCCGGATAGTCCGTTCCTGCTTTTTCACCGCCCATTTCTTCATAATTATCAAGTATATCGTCAATACTTTCCGGAATTGTGTTATACGCCATAGACTGATTTACCGACCCTAGCTTTCCACCAATAGCGCTAGCGCCATTATCTGAAAGAAAGACAATCATTGTATTGTCCAGTTCACCTTTTTCCTCTAGAAAGTCCATGAATCGACCAATTTGTTCATCGGTATGTGTTAAAAATCCAGCATACGTTTGTTTCATACGTATAAAAGCTTTTTTATTTTCTTCCGATAGATCATCCCATTTTTCTACGCCTATGTTTGTTGCTGCAAGCTCAGTATCCTTTGGTATGATCCCTAACTCCTTTTGCTTATTAAATCGTCTTTGACGAATAACGTCCCAACCTTCGTCATAAACACCGTCGTACATCTCAATGTACTTTTCAGGAACTTGATGTGGCTGATGCTGTGCTCCAAACGCCATGTACATAAAGAAAGGGTGGTCCGGAGCTACTGAAATATTATCTACTGCATATTGTATGGATTTATCAACGATATCCTCTGAAAAATGATAATTTTCTTTAGAAGGTACAGGGATAGGATGATTGTCTTCTGTTAACTCAGGGCGATATTGATCCGCTGAATCTTCTAGGAAACCATAAAAACGATTGAATCCTTTGCCAATCGGCCAGTTGTTATAAGGGCCAGCAGGTGTTACTTGAGATGTCGGAGCAAGATGCCATTTACCCAGAGCATATGTGTTGTAACCATTTTCAGAGAGTACCTCGGCAATCGTTCCGGCTTCAGGTACAATAGATCCTCTTTTATTTGGGAATTCAGGGCCATAATCGAAGTTGGCTACACTCCCCATTCCTACTGCATGATGATTTCTCCCAGTCAGCAATGACGCCCTTGTCGGTGAGCAAAGAGGTGTTACGTTAAAGTTATTGTATCTAAGACCGTCATTGGCAAGTTTGTCCAAGTTTGGTGTTTTGATTTCTGAACCAAAGCTCCCTAAATCCGAAAAACCTGAGTCGTCTAACACCATATAAACAATATTCGTTTTAGAAGGTACCTCCATAGTTTCTATTTCAGTAGACCTGTCTCCTACTTTTGAATTCAACTTACCACTAGCAGCACTTGAACTTTGCGCATTTAGTTTTGGCGAACATCCCGCTGTAACCGCTACCAAAGAACTGATAGCAAGTACTTTAAAGAATGTTGAATAATCTAGCTTTGACCTATTGAACAATAATTACAACCTCCTTTTAATTAATACACTTGTAACATTACCTAATATTCAGAAAATTTTGTACCGCAATAAACTAGTAATATATAGAGGTTTTCAAGCAATTTTTACTGATTTCATTTAAGATATTGTGATCAAGTAGGAGGGAGTGATTAACTCCCGGCTTCTCACACCACCGTACGTACCGTTTGGTATACGGCGGTTCATAGGTTTCCTCTATAAGTTTCCTTTTCATGGTATCCCAATGTTGTACGATATGCGCTCGTAGGTTTTGTACGGCATTTCGTCTACACCGTGACTACCTTTATTGCGTTCTACCCGTTTAAGGGCAGATAGTAGATTCTCCCGT
>NZ_PDYL01000002.1:0-269465 GCF_002743035.1 Sporosarcina sp. P12(2017) | reverse complement strand
CTTAATTTCTGCAAAGTACACAGAAATACGGCAAAGCGAACCCTTCGTTGTTCGCTTGGCTCAAGCCACGCCCCTCGGAAAGCGTGCCTTTCGGAGTGCAGGGAAACGGGGTGAGATAGTTATGTCCCAGCCTCCTCGAGTGAAGACGAACTCTAGTAGTAATAGAGTTTGTCTTCGCTTTTTTGTATTATGCATAGTTTGTAACTAGTGGAAAGCGTCCATCTGGAATATTGCTACGGGCTTCTATCATGATACTGTTTATGGTGTTCTTGCAGACTCTATAAGTGACTTATTGTTCTTTGCCCAGGTCAACGCAAGAATAAAGCAAAGTAGTAGAATGATTGTGCCGACTATATAGGGTGATTCCATATTTATGTCAAATATGTATCCAGCTGTAGCAGGACCAATCATATTTCCTAAACTCATATAGGCATTCATCATACCTGCCGCGTAGCCTTGTTCTTTACCGGCAAGTTTCGAGACTAACGTGTTGACTGCCGGCCGTAATAACGCAGTGGTAGTAGAGAAAATCGTTGCGACCAAGAGAATAGTGAAGAATGTGTTGACGAATAAAATACCTAACATAGCAACAGCTGCTATGACTAAATTGATTAGAATGATACGCATTTCCCCAAAACGTTTGAACAAACGATCGATGACAAATGTCTGGATAATGACACCGACAAATCCGCCAACCGTAATAATGATTGCGATTTGAGAAGGTGTGTAATTGTATTTTTGGTCTACGTATAACGAGATGGTTGATTGAAAATTAGCTAATCCGAATGAAAATACAAACATGACAATCAGCATGACGAAATAAGGAGTTTGTGTGGATCTACGCATTTGCTGAAAGATGTTTTCGTTCATTGTGATCCCTTGCATAACAGGCTTAGGATTTGGTAGAAGCAATAAAGACACGATCGCTGCTAAAATAGATGCCGATGCGGCGAAATAAAATGGGAAGTATAAGCTGATTTTAGATAAAAAACCGCCGATTCCAGGACCTATCATAAAGCCTAAAGACATCGAAGCGCCAAGTAATCCCATTCCTCGACCACGGTTTTTAGTTGATGTGATATCAGCCACAAATGCCATTGTAGGCGGTACGATAAAGGCGGCACCGAAGCCTGAAAAGAATCGTGCAACGTAGAGCATCCATAGTTCAGTTGATAAACTGAAAGCTAGTTGAGAAAAACCATAGATAAGCAATCCGAAAATAATAATATTTTTTCTGCCGTATTTATCTGAAAGGTTTCCTGAAATAGGTGAGAAAATAAATTGTGCAAAAGAGAACATCGCAATTAATAGTCCAAGTGCGCGTCCTGCCACTCCAAAAGTAGCTAAAAATTCAGGCATAATGGGGATAATTAAGCCGACACCAGCCATGGCAATGAACATATTGAACATGAGAATGTAAAGTGCGATGTTTGTAGGGAGTTTATTCATTCGGTAGCTCACTTTCCAAAAACTTTTTACTAATCGTATCATAAATAAATTGGCAATGTCTGCAACGTGCTTAGTATGCCATATTAAGAGGAAAGTAGATGTAAAAAACGACTCCTTTAGCCGAGGAGTCGTTCGTAAGTTTAATCTTCTTTTTTCATTTCATCTAGTACACGATTCACACGTTTTTCAAGCATTTTCATACCACTACCGCCCGCTTGGAAGTGGCGTAGCTGACCATCTTTGTCAAAGACATAATACGCAGGAACATATTGGTTTTCAAATGCATCATTTAACTTTAATTCACTATCAACGAAAATCGGTTGTGTAATATCGTGCTCAGCTGCTACGTTCTTGATTTGTTCTAGATCAACGTCATCTTCTGAACGAGGCATGTGTACAGCCACAACATTCAGTTCATCTTTGTACTGATCTCTGAAATTGTTTACATCCGGCATCGCTTCTTTGCACATGTGACAACTTACAGACCAGAAGTGGATAAGTGTCGGTTTTTCTCCAACGAGTTCCGATTTAGAAGTTTCACCATTCAACCAAGTAGTAGCACCTTGAAGTTCAGGCATTTGTTCACGTAATTTCATCAAGAATTCCTCCTAGCTAAGTGGGTATATATTATGTGATAAAAAAATCCCCACGATTAGTGTAACGCGTGGGGATGGTTGTCCAAAAATTAAAGAGTTTTTTGACCTGGACGCCAGTTTGCTGGGCAAAGACCGCCAGTTTGTAGTGCTTGTAGTACACGAAGAGTCTCGTCCACGTCACGACCAATATTGTTGTGGAATACTGTCTGGTACTGAAGTTCGCCTTCAGGATTGATGATGTAAAGGCCGCGCAATGCAATACCTTCTTCTTCGATCAATACACCGTATTCACGTGAAACGGAATGGTTAGTATCTGCTGCTAGTGGGTATCTTAGTTGTTCAAGGCCATTGTCTTTACGATCCGTGTTGATCCAAGCAAGGTGAGTGTGGATAGTATCAGTAGAAACACCGATTACTTCTGCATCCAAGTCTTCGAACTCATCGTAACGATCCGACATTGCAGTGATTTCAGTTGGGCATACAAAAGTGAAATCCATTGGATAGAAGAAAAGAACTGTCCATTTGTCGTTTTTCATGTTTTCTTGTAAACTAACTTTACCAAAAGATTTGTCAGCTAGTACTGCCTCCATTGTGAAATCTGGAGCTTGTTTACCTACCATGCGTTCAGCCATTATATAAAACCTCCAATTAGTCTTTCGTACAACGACATGACTGTGTTGCACAAGTCTTATCTAGAATAACAAAGTTCCAATTTAAATTCAATTAGAGTGACTTGAAGATAATAACAATTATTATAAAGAGCGGTAAACCTTATATATTTAGGATCTGAGTATCTGTTTACTCAAAGTCTTGTTTGCAGTCAGAAGGTTTTACTGGGCGTGTTTGACACGTCTTGCAATTCGGATCGCAAATCATTTCTCGCCATTCATCGCAATCTTTGCAGTAACGTGCGTCAAATTCATCGCTATAATGTAATGGTTCCATGCACTCTACGCAATGAGAAGCCATCTCTTTCCACGTTCGGATTTTCTTATTGTTTACTAGAAAAATTCCTTCTAGATAATTTTCTCTTGTTGCGGGCTCGGCTTTTCGATTCCGCTTGGCATCAGAGTCCAGATAAAAAAATAAATGGTCTTCCAACTGAATCCCTCCTTAATATATGGTTTCATTCTACTATGTCATCTGCGAAAAAACAATTTTCATGACCATTTTCCTGCAGGCTGTTTTGTTATTCGACATTTTATAGATAGTTGATTTCACTATCATTTTGTGTATAATAAGTAAGTTTACAACTGTTCATTTATGATAGGAAATAATACGTTACATAAGGAGGAAATCTATTGACTACCGAACCGATTATTCGCTTTGAGAATGTAACAAAACGCTACAATGAATCGACAACTGTTCTTGATCGTGTTTCATTTGAAATGGAACGCGGTAAGTTTTATACATTACTTGGACCTTCAGGATGTGGGAAAACGACGATTTTACGTTTGATCGCAGGTTTTACAGAGGCGACAGATGGATCGATTTTCTTTAATGGAAAGAAAATCAATTCTGTACCCGCAAACGAACGCCAAGTGAACACGGTATTTCAAGACTATGCATTGTTTCCTCATTTGAATGTTTATGAGAATGTTGCATTTGGTTTACGCATAAAAAAAGTGAAAAAGAATGAAGTGGACCGCCGAGTTAAAGAAGCGTTGAAGTTCGTCAATCTGGAAGGGTACGAATCACGAGAAATCACTGAAATGTCAGGTGGGCAGCGTCAGCGCGTTGCGATTGCTAGAGCGATTATTAATGACCCTGAAGTGATATTACTAGACGAGCCATTGTCCGCGCTAGATTTGAAATTGCGTTCTGAAATGCAATATGAATTGCGCGAGCTCCAGCAGCGTCTTGGTAAAACCTTTGTTTTTGTCACACATGACCAGGAAGAGGCACTTGCGATGTCCGATGAAATTTTCGTCATGAATAATGGTGAAATTCAACAGTCAGGGACACCGATCGATATTTACGATGAACCGATTAACCGTTTTGTGGCAGACTTTATCGGTGAATCAAATATGGTGTCAGGAAGAATTATTGAAGATTATCTAGTGGAATTCACTGGGAAACAGTTTGCCTGCGTAGACGGCGGATTCTACCCCAATGAAAAGGTCGATATTGTCATTCGTCCTGAAGATCTAGAAATGACAACCGTAGAAGAAGGAAAATTAGGCGTCACCGTAGATACGCAATTATTCCGAGGAGTACACTATGAACTTTCAACGTATGATTCTGATGGTAATGAGTGGCTAGTCCATTCAACGAAACCAGCGGATGTGGGGACGTTAATCGGTTTGGATTTTGAACCGGCAGACATTCATGTTATGCGTCTGAATGAATCTGAAGCAGACTTTGATGCACGTCTGGAATCGTTTGGAGTGGCGGAAGATGAGGAATAAAAACCCGTTACGCTTTATATATGCCACACCGTATGCAGCATGGTTATTATTATTTGTACTAGCACCGATTGTTGTCATTGTGTATTATTCGTTTTTCGATCTTTCGGGTCATTTAACTTTGGCTAACTATCGGAACTTCTTTACATCGATCTATTTCAAATTAACGATGAGTTCGTTTTGGTATGCGTTTCTCATAACGTTTTTTGCTCTATTGATCTCGTATCCGACCGCCTACTTCTTGACAAAGACGAAACATAAGCAATTATGGTTGTTACTCATTATCATACCATCATGGATTAATCTGTTGTTAAAGACGTATGCATTTATCGGGTTGATGGGGAAGTATGGACCGATTAATGCCTTTTTAGAAGCAGTTGGTATAGGTGGTCAGCAAATATTATTCACTGATTTTAGTTTCGTGTTTGTTTCTGTGTATATATTTATTCCTTTTATGATATTGCCAATCTTTAATTCCTTGGATAAAATCAATCCTACTTTACTTGATGCCTCGAAAGATTTAGGAGCAAATGCATGGGTAACGTTTAAACGAGTGATTTGGCCTATGACTACTGATGGTGTGAAATCGGGTGTACAAGTTGTGTTCATTCCGGCACTATCTCTGTTTATGATTACGCGCTTAATCGCTGGTAATAAAGTAATTACACTCGGTACTGCGATTGAACAACAATTCCTCGTTACACAAAACTGGGGAATGGGTTCAACGATTGCTGTGTTTTTAATCATTTTCATGTTCTTAATTATGGTACTGACATCGGGCAAAAAAGGGGGCATCATTAAATGAGGAAACTGGGAATCTTGCCGAGAATTTATTTGGCAGCAGTCTTTGTAATTTTATATGCTCCGATTTTTTATCTCATATATTACTCTTTTAATTCAGGAGGCGGGATGTCGAATTTCGAATCCTTCACTTTAGAACATTATAAAGCGGTATTTCAGGATACGCGACTTCTAATCATTGTCTTAAATACGATCATTATCGCATTATTATCTGCACTACTATCTACCACGATTGGTGTGATTGGTGCGCTTGCCATTTACTTCATGAAAAATAAATCTGCACGTCAGACGGTATTGTCACTGAATAATATATTGATTGTTAGTCCAGATGTAATTATCGGTGCGTCATTCTTAATATTATTCACACTGATCGGGGTGAAATTGGGTTTTGCTTCGGTGTTAATTTCTCATATCGCTTTTAGTATACCGATAGTCGTCATCATGGTGTTGCCAAAATTGCTAGAAATGAGTACTACATTAATAGATGCAGCACTGGATTTAGGAGCTTCACGTAAAGATATACTGACACGTGTCATACTGCCTTATATTAAGCCGGGTATTTTCGCAGGATTTTTCCTCGCGTTAACCTATTCATTGGATGACTTTGCCGTTACTTTTTTCGTAACTGGAAATGGATTCTCGACATTATCCGTGGAAATTTACTCCATGGCCCGTACAGGAATCACTTTGACAATCAATGCACTGTCCGGCTTGATCTTCTTACTCACGATGGTCCTAGTGCTCGGTTATTATATAATCGGAAATAAAGCGAAATCACCTCAGGGGGGAAGAAATGAAAGGACTAATTAGCAGTGCGTTTGTGATCATACTCGTTTCTGGTCTCTTGTTATTCACTAATTATCAGCTCGAGCATAAGACGGGGCGGGCAGGCAAAGATACAATTACTGTGTACAACTGGGGCGAATATATTGACCCAGATCTTCTGAAACAATTCGAAGAGGAAGAGGGTATTAAAGTAATTTATGAAACATTTGATTCGAATGAAGGAATGATGGGGAAAATCGAACAAGGAGGAACTGCTTACGATGTGACAGTCCCTTCTGAATACGCTGTGCAGATGATGGAAGAGAAGGATCTATTACTGCCACTGGATTTCTCGAAAATCCCGAACATTAAACATATTGATCCATACTTCATGAATTTGCCGTTTGATCCAGATAATCAATATTCGATTCCATACTTCTGGGGAACTGTGGGCATCGCGTATAATGCCTCCTTATTAGAAGGTCAGACGTTTGAGAGTTGGGAAAGTTTATGGGATGCTTCATTGCGTCAAAGGCTTATTTTAGTAGATAGTGCACGTGAAGTGATTGGCGTATCATTAAATTCACTTGGCTACTCTTTGAATTCAACAAGTTTACAGGAGCTAAAAGAGGCGACAGACAAGCTGGAAACGATGGGGCCTAACGTCAAAGCTGTAATAGGTGATGAAGTCACGCAATTAATGGTTAATAATGAAGCGTCCGTTGCACTGACATGGTCTGGCCAAGCGGCAGACATGATCTATGAGAACGACGACATTGACTATATCGTGCCGGAGGAAGGCTCAAATTTATGGTTTGATAATATTGTCATCCCGAGAACATCTACGAATGTTGAAGGAGCGTATAAATTCATTAATTTCATGCTTGATCCTGAAGTGGCAGCACAAAATGCAGACTACGTAGGTTATTCCACACCGAATAGTTCAGCTTTGTTGTTTATGGATGAAGAAACAACGGGTGATGAACGATTTTATCCTGACGAAGAAGCAAGAAAAAACCTTGAGGTGTATGAAAATTTAGGCTTAGAAACACTTGGCGTGTATAATGAGTTATTCCTAAAATTTAAAATGGGATTGCGATAAGACGTATAACTATTCGCAATAGCGAGGAGTAAGTAGATGAAAAAGGAATTTGTAGTAATTGGCTTAGGACGTTTCGGAGGTAGTATTGTTAAGGAACTGATTGAACTAGAAGCAGATGTTATGGCGATTGATAAGTCAGAAGAACGCGTAGAAGAATACGCGAATATTGCCACGCAGGCTGTAGCTGTCGATACTACAGATGAAGCTGCATTACGTTCTTTAGGAATTCGGAATTTCGAACATGTGGTAATCGCAATCGGAGAAAATATTCAAGCGAGTATTTTGACTACACTAATTTTAAAGGAAATCGGTGTACAGCGTATTACAGTGAAAGCGCAAAATGACTATCATGAAAAAGTATTGCGTAAAATTGGAGCAGATCAAGTCGTTCACCCCGAGCGGGATATGGGGAAGCGAATTGCGAATAACTTGGTTTCAAATAATATACTAGATTATCTAGAGTTGTCCGATGAATACTCCATCGTGGAGATTCAGGCTAATAATCACATCGCAGGCTCTTCGCTGATCGATTTGGACATTCGTGCCAAGTACGGTGTGAATATTGTGGCGATCAAGCGTGGAACGCATATACTAGTGTCTCCACAGGCTATTGAACAGATAGAGGTTAATGACGTCCTGATTGTAATTGGTTCTGATCTGGATATTCATCGGTTTGAACGGAGGGCATTGCATTAAGCGTGGATTGTGGGAGAGCGCTGTTGATTTGCCATGAAATACTTATTGTATATGAAAATAAACTAAATAAAAAACTGAAGACATGCTCCTAGTTTATAGGAGTTGCCTTCAGTCTGGAGCAAGTGCTAACGTGCACTTGCTTTTTTGTATGAATTTTTTAGAGTTCCATGATGACGGGAAGGATCATAGGTTTACGCTTCGTTTTCTCGTATAAATACGGAACAAGTGTATCAATGATGTCGCCCTTCAGGTTGTTGATGGAATCAGGTTTAGCAGCCAGTTTGCGCTGTAATGTTTTGGACAGCATATATTGTGCTTCGTTGATCATGGCGCCTGATTCACGCATATAGACGAATCCGCGTGAAATAAGATCTGGGCCGGATACCAAGCGATTCTTTTTCGTATCAATTGTTGCTACCACGATGACCAGACCATCTTCTGAGAGAATTCGTCTGTCGCGTAGTACGACGTTACCGATGTCACCGATGCCGCTTCCGTCGATGTAAACATCGCCGGACGGTACACGTCCAGCAAGCCTGGCTGTCGAGTCAGTAAGTGCGAGTACGTCACCGTTACCCATGATGAAAATATTATCTGGCTCGACATCGCAGTCTATTGCGAGTTGAGAGTGCATATTCATCATACGGTATTCACCGTGAATTGGCATGAAGTATTTAGGTTTGATTAAACGTAACATGAGCTTTTGCTCTTCCTGTGACCCGTGACCGGATGTGTGGATGTTGTTTAATGGACCGTGAATAACTTCTGCACCTGCACGGAATAGTGAGTTAATCGCTTTGTTCACGCTAAGTGTATTACCTGGAATTGGTGAAGAAGAGAAAATAACAGTATCTCCAGGTTGTATTTGAACTTGTCTATGTGTACCGTTTGCGATACGTGATAGCGCAGCCATCGGTTCACCTTGACTACCCGTACATAAAATCATGACTTTATTAGCGGGAAGTCGGTTGAGCGATTGAGCATCGACGAATAAATCTTTCGGTGCATCAATATACCCGAGTTCACGACCGATGGTAATTGCGTTATCCATACTACGACCGAAGACAGCGATTTTACGGCCGAAAATCTGCGCTGATTCAATCACTTGTTGCAATCTATGGATATTGGATGCAAATGTAGCGAAAATAATCCGGCCATCTACTGTACGGAAAATATCATTTAGACTTTCTCCGACTTTGCGTTCAGACATTGTGAAGTTAGGTACTTCTGCATTTGTACTGTCTGATAGCAAACAAAGTACACCTTCACTACCGATTTTGGCCATCTTATGCAAGTTAGCAGGTTCGCCGACAGGTGTAAAGTCGAACTTAAAGTCTCCTGTATGGACGATGTTACCGGATGGAGTTTTAACCACCACACCGAATGCGTCAGGAATACTGTGCGTAGTTCTGAAGAATGATACTGCTGTTTTACGGAATTTGATAAAATCATCTTCTTCAATTTCATGAATTTCCGTAGTTCGCAACAATCCGTGTTCTTCCAACTTATTGCGAAGTAATCCAATTGCTAGTTTTCCGCCATAGACGGGAACATTCACTTTGCGTAACAGGTAGGGAATTCCCCCGATATGGTCTTCGTGACCATGTGTAATGAAAAGTCCTTTAATCTTATCGATATTGCGTTCGAGGTACGTGTAATCTGGAATTACATAGTCGATACCTAGCAATTCATCTTCAGGAAATTTGATTCCGGCATCAATAATGATGATTTCATCTTGGAATTGTACACAATACGTATTTTTACCGATTTCACCTAGTCCGCCTAGGGCGAAAACGGCTGTTTCATTGTTTTTAATAGATTTCATTGATTAGACCTGCTCAACGTGAAAGTCTGGGGAGGCTTGTTCATATGTTAAATGCTCGCCTTCCAGCTTTTGCACGTATTCAATCATAAGATCGCGATCTTTCAGTTGATCACGGACTTCTTTTTCTGTTTCAGCTTCTACATACAAGCTGAGTGTGTTCTCGCGGACTGGGACTTCGTGTACGTTTAAATGGTAATATACTTTGAAAATCATGTTTAACTCTCCTTTTTACGTTCCTAATAATACATATCATCAATAATAGCATGCAATTTCCCTAAAATAAAGAAAAGCCCACCAATTTAGTTGGCGGGCGTAAAAGTCTAAGCAATCGTCTTTTTACCGAGCAGGCCATTAAGTCGTCTTAGCAATTTGCGTTTTAGACGTTTATACATGGCATCATCACTCCTTGACAAGACTGTAACAGAAAAACTTTGCTCTGTCAAGTTTAAGTGCTTTACTCTCTGTCAAATGCTGTCGCACCAGGGATGTCTTTGTATGGAGCGCTCTCGTCAATATGGTCATAGAACATAATGCCGTTCAAATGATCCAATTCGTGTTGGAAAGCAATTGCGGGCAATCCCTTTAAACGTTTCTTGATAACATTTCCTTCCTTATCAAGTGCTTTCACGGTAATTCTTGCATAACGGGGAACGTAACCGGGCACTTCACGATCTACTGATAAACAGCCTTCACCGGTCTCTATATAGGTTTTTTCAACAGAATGGCTAATGATCTTCGGATTAATAGCTATAAAGTTTTCCAATAAATTATCACCGTCAGGTATATGCAGAGCGAAAATTCTTTTGGATGCATTCACTTGTGGGGCGGCCAATCCGATCCCTGAACGTAAGCCGTATTTTTCACCCAACTTGTCATCTTGGCTATTTACGACATACTCCAACAGATCATCGCATAGTTGACGGTCTTCATTACTTAGAGGAAAGCTCACCTCTTTTGCTTTTAAACGCAATGTAGGGTGACCCTCTCGGATAATATCATTCATTAAAATCATTTCTACTCTTCCTCTCGGATATATTAGATATTGTATAGTCTTTCGTATACGGGTAGCCGATGTATATTAAGGGTATATAATCATAATAACCAACTTCCTATTATACAGTATAAACGAATGAGAAAAATGGTGAAAGAGAAAAGTATATAAAGCGTCAGGAGGGTATTTAATGAAGAAAGTATTGTGTGTATTGTTCATATTCCTTCTACTAAATGGTTGTTCCCGAGAATCGGAAGTAACTCAACAATATACCGATTTACTTATTGCGATGAATGAAAAAGAAAAACAAGGGAACAACTTTGGAAGGAAGTTATTTGAGAAAGAGCAGAAAGAACAAGTGTTGTTCATTGAGACAATGGAACTGACTCAACATCAATATCAGGAAGTGAAACAGCGAGTAGGCGCGTTGAAAAAGTCTGCACATGAACGAGCTTTATTGTTAGAGAAAGAGGAAAGTGCTTTACGTGAATCGAAGAAAGTTGTAGACCAAATGTCAGCATGGATCGAGCAAGTAGATTTAACTAATCAATTAGATGAAGTGGTGGAACTGTATTATGAACGTTCTGAAATACATGAAACATTCATAATGCAGTACAAAAAGCTCATAGACAGTCAGGCGCAATTATATACACAAATTGAAGATCGATCTATCCGTGAGCATGAACTGCAAAAGCATGTCAATGAAGTAAATGATTTAATTACTTCCAGTCAACAGTTACTTTCGGAATTGAATGAAGCGACTAAGGAAGTAAACAGAATAACAGCCCGCGCTTTAAAAAGTTTAAAACAGCAGTAAAGAGGAAATGTAAAGTTTAGAGTCAAAACTGTAAAAATAAGTGAAACGTATACGGTAACTTGGGATAAAAAAGTCTTCAGGAATGTAGAGGGACTTGTAATTTAAAATTGCTATCTGGATGCCAAATGAAGACTTCTATGAATGCTGATTGCGTAGTGTGTGTCGCTAAAAAAACATTGTTGTACCAATACAGAAACGATATTGTATTAGTACAGTATGTTATTTGAAAAGTGTAAAAAAGAGTGAAAGTCTTTGATTACAATGGTTGACCAAGCGCTCGGTTTTGCGTATACTAAAAAATATAAGAAGTTGTATTAACTTTATTTGAAAAATATATAATACAGATATGAAGGAGAGATTAAGATATGGTAGCTAAAAAAGGTAATCAGTATGATCCAGTGAAAGCGCTTCAACTGATCGAGAGCCAATTTGATATGGTGCAAATATTGAACGAAGAAGGAAAAATCGTGGATAAGGACTTAGATCCGAAACTTCCAGATGAAGAATTAGTGGAATTAATGAATCGAATGGTTTATACACGTATTCTTGACCAACGATCTATTTCATTAAACAGACAAGGACGTCTTGGATTTTATGCTCCGACAGCAGGACAAGAAGCTTCCCAGTTAGCTTCTCAATATGTGTTGGAAAAAGATGATTTTATTCTCCCGGGATATCGTGACGTACCCCAGTTATTATTCCATGGTTGGCCGTTGCACATGGCATTCCTGTGGTCAAGAGGGCATTATGCAGGAAGCGTTATTCCTGATGGACTCAATATCTTCCCGCCACAAATCATCATTGGTGCACAATATGTACAGGCAGCTGGTGTAGGATTAGGCTTTAAGAAAAAAGGGGAAAAATCAGTTGTCATTACGTACACAGGTGATGGCGGAACATCGCAAGGTGATTTCTATGAAGGATTGAACTTTGCCGGTGCATATAAAGTACCTGCTATCTTCGTCATTCAGAATAACCAATATGCAATCTCCACACATCGTGATGTACAGACGGCGGCTAAAACACTCGCTCAAAAGGGTGTAGCGGCAGGCATGCCAAGTGTACTTGTAGATGGGATGGATCCATTGGCAGTATATGTTGCGACACGTGACGCAAGAGAACGTGCAGTAAATGGAGATGGACCAACATTAATTGAAACAATGTGTTACCGTTACGGTCCTCATACTATGGCTGGTGATGATCCAACACGCTACCGTACATCTGATATTGATGATGAATGGGAAAAACGTGACCCGATCGTTCGTTTCAGAACATATTTGGAAGCTAAAGGTATCTGGTCTAAAGAACAAGAGGAAAAAGTAATTGAACGTGCGAAAGAAGAGATTAAAGAAGCTATTAAAAAAGCAGATGGACAGCCTAAACAAAAAGCAACAGACTTTATGAAAATTATGTATAAGGGCGAAATGCCGTTTAACTTACAAGAACAATTGGATGCGTATGTTGGAAAGGAGTCGAAATAACCCATGGCAGAATTAACAATGATTCAAGCGATTACAGATGCACTTCGTACAGAGCTGAAAACAGATGAAAACGTATTGCTGTTCGGTGAAGACGTAGGCGCAAATGGAGGTGTCTTCCGTGCGACGGAAGGCCTTCACAAAGAATTCGGAGAAGAGCGGGTGTTTGATACTCCATTAGCTGAATCTGGTATTGGTGGATTGGCGATTGGACTAGCACTTACTGGTTTCCGTCCTATTATGGAAATTCAATTCTTTGGTTTTCTATTTGAAGTAATGGATTCCGTGAGTGGACAAATTGCGAGAATGAACTTTAGAACAGGTGGACATTTCAATGCGCCAATTACGATTCGTGCGCCATTTGGTGGAGGTGTAGCGACTCCTGAAATGCACGCGGATAGCTTGGAAGGTCTTGTAGCGTCACAACCTGGTTTAACAGTGGTAATTCCGTCGACTCCGTATGACGCAAAAGGATTACTCATATCTGCGATTAAGAGTGACGATCCTGTAATTTTCTTGGAACATATGAAACTATATCGTTCATTTAGACAAGAAGTTCCTGAAGAAGAATATTCTATACCTTTAGGAAAAGCTGATGTGAAACGTGAAGGTAAAGATTTGACGATTGTCACTTACGGCGCAATGGTTCAAGAAAGCCTAAAAGCGGCCGAAGCACTTGAAAAAGAAAATTACTCAGTGGAAGTAATTGATTTACGTACGATTCAGCCTCTTGATATAGAAACAATCATTCAATCTGTTGAAAAAACGAACCGTGCAATCGTAGTACAAGAAGCACAGCGACAAGCAGGAATTGCTGCTAACGTAGTAGCTGAGATTACTGAACGTGCGATCTTGAGCCTAGAAGCACCTGTGCTACGTGTGACAGCACCTGACACGGTATATCCATTTGCAGCGGGCGAAAATACATGGTTGCCTAATGCGAAAGACATTGCAGCGAAAGCAAGAGAAGTTCTGACATTCTAAAAACATATTGGACAAACCAGGAAGGGTGAATTACGTGACTTATGAATTTCGATTACCAGACATTGGTGAAGGTATACACGAAGGGGAGATCGTCAAGTGGTTCGTAAAACCAGGCGATGAAATCCAGGAAGATGATACATTACTAGAAGTACAAAACGATAAAGCCGTAGTAGAAATTCCATCACCTGTATCAGGTACAGTAGAAGAAATTTATGTTACTGAAGGTACTGTAGCAGTGGTTGGAGATAAATTAGTCCGCTTTGATGCACCGGATCACGGTATTCCGGATCATGAAGAGGATGAAGAAAGTGCGGACTCTTCTAAAGAAGAAGCGAGTGCAGAAAAATCTCATGAACAAGTAGGAGAAGCGCTTGGTAGCGTAGATTCCAAGAAACCTGAACAAGCATCTGAAGAACAACTACCGGCAGAAACGCAAAAAGAACAACCAGTCAAGCCATCTACTAGTGAGGTGGATGAAAATCGCCGAGTTATCGCGATGCCGTCTGTTCGTAAATATGCACGTGAACAAGATGTGACGATCGCGCAAGTTGCAGGTAGCGGGAAAAACGGTCGCGTGTTAAAAGAAGACATAGATTCATTTAAAGCGGGAGATCAACAGCAACCTGTTAAAGAAACGACTGATTCACAGCAAAACACGGAATCATCTTCAATTTCAGAGAAACAAGCTCCTATCTTTGAAGGTGAATTCCCAGAGACTCGTGAGAAATTATCTCCTATGCGAAAAGCTATCTCAAAAGCCATGTCGAATTCCAAGCACACGGCTGCACATGTTACATTGCTGGATGAAGTCGATGTGACTGCACTAGTTGCACATCGCAAAGAATTCAAAGCAATTGCCGCGGAGAAAGATGTGAAGTTAACATATCTTCCGTATGTAGTAAAAGCGCTCGTAGCGACACTGCGCGAGTTCCCTCAACTTAATACGTCATTGGACGATGAGACAGAAGAATTAATTCAAAAACATTATTATAATATTGGAATTGCAGCAGATACAGATCGCGGGCTAATGGTGCCAGTCGTGAAAAATGCTGATCGTAAGTCAATGTTTGCTATTTCAAGTGAAGTGAATGAACTCGCCGGAAAAGCGCGAGACGGGAAACTTCAAGCAGCAGAAATGAAGGGTGCATCCTGTACAATCACGAATATTGGTTCGGCAGGTGGACAATGGTTCACACCGATAATTAATCATCCAGAAGTAGCTATTTTAGGTATCGGAAGAATTTCTGAAAAACCTATAGTAAAAAATGGTGAAATTGTAGCGGCACCTATGTTAGCATTATCTTTAGTATTTGATCACAGAGTGATTGATGGCGTAACGGGACAATTAGCGTTAAACTATCTTAAGGAATTAATTAGTAATCCATCACTTTTATTAATGGAGGCGTAAATCACATGGTAGTAGGAGATTTTCCAATCGAAGTTGATACACTCGTAGTAGGTTCAGGTCCAGGAGGATATGTTGCAGCAATACGCGCAGCTCAGCTTGGTCAAAAAGTTACAATCGTAGAAAAAGATACAATCGGCGGAGTTTGTTTGAACGTTGGGTGTATTCCTTCTAAAGCAATGATTTCTGTTGGACATCGCTTTGTAGATGCTCAGAATGCGGATGCGATGGGAATTACTGCGAAATCTGTCGAACTCGACTTTTCTAAAGCTATGAAGTTTAAGGAAAGCGTTGTTTCTAAGTTAACGGGTGGCGTATCAGGTTTGCTTAAAGGAAATAATGTAGAGACAGTTGCAGGCGAAGCGTATTTCGTGGACGCGAACACTGTACGCGTGATGACAGAAGACTCTGCTCAAACATATAAATTTAACAACGTTATTATCGCAACAGGTGCGCGCCCGGTTGAAATTCCTTCATTCAAATTTACTGACCGTGTAATTAATTCTACTGGCGCTCTAAACTTGAAAGAATTGCCGAAAAAGCTTGTCGTTGTTGGTGGCGGCTATATCGGTACAGAACTCGGTTCAGCTTATGCTAACCTTGGATCTGAAGTAACAATTCTTGAAGGCGCGGATGATATCCTTGCTGGTTTCGAAAAACAAATGACACAGATCGTTAAAAAAGGCTTGAAGAAAAAAGGCGTTGAAGTAGTTGTAAAAGCATCTGCTAAAGGCGTTGAAGAAACAAAAGACGGCGTCGTAGTCACATACGAAGCTAAAGGTGAAGAAGTGAAAATCGAAGCGGACTACGTTCTTGTAACAGTGGGCCGTCGTCCAAATACGGATGAAATCGGTTTGGAAGGTCTAGGCTTAAACATGACTGACCGTGGTTTGATCGAAGTGGACAAGCAGTGCCGTACGAATGTACCGAATGTATATGCAATCGGTGATATTGTAGCGGGTCCTCAGCTTGCGCACAAAGCTTCTTACGAGGCGAAAGTTGCAGCAGAAGCTATTTCTGGAGAAAAATCTGAAGTAGATTATATGGCTATTCCAGCTGTATGCTTCACAGATCCGGAATTGGCAACTGTTGGCTTAAATGAAAAACAAGCAAAAGATGAAGGATATGACGTAGTAAGCGGTAAATTCCCGTTTGCAGCAAACGGCCGTGCGCTTTCATTGGATGCTACAGAAGGTTTCGTGAAGCTTGTGGGTCGCAAAGAAGACGGCTTGTTGCTAGGTGCACAAATCGTTGGGGAAAATGCTTCTGACATGATTGCAGAACTTGGTCTAGCGATTGAAGCAGGTATGACTCTAGAAGATATATCTATGACAATCCATGCTCACCCTACACTAGGCGAGATTTCTATGGAAGCAGCAGAAGTTGCTCTTGGTAAGCCGATTCACATGATGACGAAATAAAACAGCTAGAATTGAACAGCCCATGGGAATAGTTTTCTCATGGGCTTTTTTAGATTTTGAAAAAAGGGGGGATTTTTATGTGGAAAACTAGAGTGACAGAACTTTTTGGAATTGAATACCCAATTGTGCAAGGTGGACTCGCGTATCTAGCTTATTCTGATCTAGCAGCTGCCGTTTCAGAAGCCGGTGGACTTGGTCAAATCACAGCAATGAGTTTACCTTCACCTGAAGCATTGAAAAAAGAAATTCACAAAGTTCGCGAAAAAACAGATAAACCTTTCAGTGTGAATTTTGCAATTGGTAATCATGGTAGATCATTTGAAGAAATGGTGGAAGCTGCACTCGAAGAAAAGATTACTATTATCTCTGTCACCGGGGGGAACCCTGAGCCACTTTTTAATATGCTTAAAGGTACTGATGTGAAGAAAATGGTGTTAGTAGCTGCTAGAAGACAAGCACAAAAAGCTGAAGAGATTGGTGCAGATGCTGTCATAGCTGTTGGACAAGAAGGTGGCGGACATTTAGGGCGTGATGATTTAGGTACGATGATATTGATTCCAAGAATTGTAGATTCCGTCAGTATACCGGTCATTGGATCGGGTGGTATTGGTGATGGAAGAGGTTGGATGGCGGCGCAAGCACTCGGAGCAGAAGGAATCGAGATGGGGACTCGTTTCATAGCAACGAAAGAATGTGTCGATGCGTCACCTGCTTATCTTGAAACTCTTTTGTCAAGCAGTGAACAAGATACAACGATTATCAAACGAACAATCGGTGCACCTGCACGTGCATTATCGAATGAATGGACAGAGAAAATTCTGAAGTTAGAATCAGAAGATGCTGGTTACGAAGGACTGAAAACATTTATTAGTGGGGAGGCAAATCGTAAATTCATTCATGATGGTATGGAAGATCAGGGCTTTGGTTGGGGTGGTCAAGTAGCGGGTATGATTGAGGATGTTCCAAGCGTTGCTGAATTGTTTAAACGAATGAAAAATGAAGCAATCACTATACGAGAAAAATGGAGTGTCAGATAAGGAGAGAAGAAGATGGCAGGTTATCAATATCCGCTACGTGCGGATTGGTCAACAGAAGAAATTGTTAAAGTAGTCGACTTTTTTACAAAAGTAGAGCAAGCATATGAATCGAATATTGAACGAGACGAATTCATGAAGTATTATCGAGCTTTTAAAAGTGTAGTACCATCCATGGCTGAAGAAAAAACGCTGTGCAAGGAATTTGAGGAAAGTAGTGACTATGTAGCATTTCGTGTAGTGAAAGCTGCAAAAGAAAGTCAACCAGGGGAACTGTTAAAGGTGAAAAAATAAGTAAAGCAAGAGGCTGGGACATAACTATCTCACCTCGTTTCCCTGCACTCCGAAAGGCACGCTTTCCGAGGGGCGTGGCTTGAGCCGCTTCCTTCGCTTTGCTCTGTCCAGGGTCTCAAGACGCACGCTGATCCCTCAGGAGTCGGCCTTTCTCCGTTCCGGTATACTCTGATACTCTAAAAAATATTTACTGATAAGAACAGAAAAAAAGCGTAAAGGACTCATTCCTCCTTACGTTTTTTCTGTTCTGTCCCAACCTCTTATTTTTAATCTCACTTTTACATGGACTCTTTTCTCTGGAATTCCATATTAGTTGATCGTAAAAGGAAACATTCGCCTAGAACATTGATCAACGGTGTGTTATTATTTGCCATGTCGATTTTCAGTCAAAGGAATGAATAACTACATCATAAACAGGCAATAACTTCGTGAACGTATCCTCTGCATACTCATAAAATTGCTCTTCACTCATTTTGGATGCCTCATCTCTTGACAGGTGACGGCCGACTAAAAACTCTGCTTTTTTCACAGTTTGTAGGCGATCCAGTAACTTCTCAAGTCCTTCTGTACCCACTTCATTTATACATTCAGCTTCAGGTTTCATATGATCTCCGGAAACAACAAAATCTTTAGGTAACGAAGTCATCACTTCCATTTCTTTTTCTAAACGTTCAGCAATCCCTTTTTTATCGGGATTTTCATAAATAATTGCAAGTACGATGAATAAATGAGTGCCCCATAAGCCAATCTGAAAGTGAGGTAACGCTTTATAACCTCGCTTAGCAGGAGCGAATGCCACCCAGCTATCTCGTGGCGGATTTACAGTTCGTCTTGCGTGTTTTGCGACATGAGGAAAAAACTCACCCGTACCGTGTGCGGAAAGGCGGTGTGCAAAATGATTACCTAATTCTATGAACTTCGGCTGTATCTTTTCCTGCAAAGCTTTCATGCGATGATCTAAGCCATCAATGCTAAAAACATCAAAATCATTTGATGACCAATAAGGCTGAATCAAGAAAATCTCCTCCAGTTTCTAGTGACTACGTTTATCTTATCAGTAAACGGGGAATAATTTAAAATAACAAGGCTTCTAACCACTAAAAGTCGGAATTTTTGCATATCTTACTATTAAGGCGGTTAAGGTCAAATATTACCTAAAAGGGGTGCTACTTATGAAACAGGTCGTTCATTTTATCCGAAAAGAAGATGTTGAGAGAGAATATGTGAGAACTTTACAATTGGAATTGGATTATGAATTAGCTACTCTATACGATGCACTACAAGACGAAGACACAGTTCAAGTAGATAAAAGTAAACTGCGTTTGATGGAAATTCACAATGAATTGGAGACACTTAATGTATTCTCGATGTAAGTATGGCTTAATAAAAGACATCCCCATTTACTTCAGAATTGAAGAAAATGTGACGGGGTGTCTTTTTACTTAATATGCTGTAACTGTTATCTCTTTTGTTCCGTTGCCTCTGTGTTATACTAGCGATAGTCGGAATGGGAAGAGGTGGCAGAATGAATCTTAATGCGATAGATCGGTATGCGAAATCGTTAATCAAAGAGGCTGGCCACAAAATACGCGTGTCTTTTTTTAGTACAATTGACATCGATTCAAAGGCAGACGCTAATGATTTAGTTACCAATATCGATAGAGAAGTTGAAAGCTTTTTTGTTGAACGGATAAAACAAGATTTTCCAGAGCATAAAATGGTTTCAGAAGAGGGATTTGGAGATAAGATCACTTCGCTTGACGGAGTAGTTTGGTTCCTGGATCCAATTGATGGAACGATGAATTTTATCCATCAAAGAAGAAACTTTGCGATTTCATTGGGGATTTATGTAGACGGCGTGGGGATGCTGGGCTACATATATGATGTAATGCGGGATGAGCTATACCATGCTGCGAAGGAAGAAGGTGCTTATTTCAATGATGAGCGTCTCCCGCAGTTGGAAATCACACCACTTGAAGATGCGATTATTGGTATCAATGCTAGTTGGGTTGCTCCCAATCATCGAGTGGAAAACGAAAAGATCATTGAGCTCGTCACACGTTGCCGCGGGACGCGTTCATATGGTTCGGCAGCAATTGAACTAGCATATGTATCGTCTGGAAGGATTGACGCGTATATTTCTATGCGGCTAGCACCTTGGGATATAGCTGGTGGAATCGTCATTGCGCAAGAAGTAGGAGCTGTAGCAACAAATTTAGAAGGTGTGACACCGCACCTCCTTGGATCTGACACATTTATTGTCACGCGTCCAGGATTACATGAAGAAATTTTATCAAAATATATCCGACTAAAATAAAAAAGGGGCTGTTTGTTAAACCTACACGGTTTAATGTACAGTCCCTTTGAGTTATTTATAGCGTGCCTTCTCTACGCATACGTGCTTTTGTTTTAAATCCATTACCCATTAATAAAAGTAGAGCGACAATTGCGAGAACGACAACTAATATGCTACGCATACCTACTCCAATACCAATTGCGGACATGGAAAGTACGGCGCCGAGTGAATACATTACGAAAATCCACTTAATGTCTTTCAAAAAAATCCCTCCATATAAATTAAAATATTATTTAATTGGACTATCTTGTGCTATAATAACACAGTTGAACATCTGAAATAAAGATAAACGGAGTGAAAAAATGACAAACGAACGTACTGATCTTAGAAATATTGCAATTATTGCCCACGTAGACCATGGTAAAACGACATTGGTCGACCAATTACTTAAACAATCCGGTATTTTCCGGTCGAATGAGCACGTAGATGACCGCGCAATGGATTCAAACGAACTAGAGCGTGAACGAGGAATTACGATTCTAGCTAAAAACACAGCTATTGAATATAATGACACAAAAATCAACATCTTGGATACACCAGGACACGCTGACTTTGGTGGCGAAGTAGAAAGAATCTTGCGTATGGTGGACGGCGTAATTTTAGTTGTTGACGCGTTTGAAGGATGTATGCCACAAACACGATTTGTATTGAAAAAGGCTCTAGAAACAAACCTGAAGCCAATTGTTGTTGTAAATAAAATTGACCGTGAATTTGCAAGACCAGAAGAAGTAGTAGACGAAGTACTTGAATTATTCATCGAGCTGGATGCAAACGATGAGCAATTGGAATTCCCGGTTGTATTTGCTTCCGGATTCAATGGTACAGCAAGTCTTTCTCCTGATCCTGAAACACAAGAAGACACTTTACGTGTTCTATATGAATCAATTCTTGAAAACATTCCATCACCGATCGACAATCGTGATGAGCCGCTTCAGTTCCAAGTATCACTACTTGATTATAACGATTACGTTGGTCGTATCGGAATTGGACGTATTTTCCGTGGAACGATGAAAGTTGGAGAACAAGTCGCAGTTCTTAAGCGTGATGGATCTGTAAAGACTTTACGTGTAACCAAATTATACGGTTTCCTAGGCTTGAAGAGAGTTGAAGTTGAAGAAGCATACGCAGGTGACCTAGTAGCCGTTTCGGGAATGGGTGACATTGATGTCGGCGAGACAGTTTGTCCGACTGATCACCAGGAAGCTCTTCCTGAACTTCATATCGATGAGCCTACGTTACAAATGCGTTTCCTAGTGAATAACAGTCCTTTTGCAGGTCGTGAAGGGAAATGGGTAACTGCGCGCAAGATACAAGAACGTTTGGATCAACAGCTTGAGACTGATGTTTCATTGCGTGTAGAACAAACAGATTCACCAGACGAGTGGATTGTATCCGGTCGTGGTGAGCTTCACTTGTCGATTCTTATCGAAAACATGCGTCGTGAAGGTTTCGAGCTTCAAGTTTCTAAGCCGCAAGTAATCATCCGCGAAATCGATGGCAAGCGCTGCGAGCCTTTTGAACGCGTACAGATTGATGTGCCAGAAGAACACACGGGTTCTATTATTGAATCAATTGGTGAACGTAAAGGTGAAATGTTGGATATGATCAATAACGGAAATGGGCAAGTACGTTTGATCTTCCTTGTTCCTGCTCGTGGATTGATTGGATATACAACAGAATTCCTTACGTTAACACGCGGATATGGTATTCTGAACCATACGTTTGACAGCTATAAGCCAATCACTACAGGTAAGATTGGTGGCAGACGTCACGGTGTACTTGTTTCCATGGAGAACGGTACAGTTACTGGTTACGGTGTAATGCAGCTAGAAGACCGTGGAACAATGTTTGTAGAAACAGGCGCGGAGATTTACGCAGGTATGGTAGTAGGGGAAAGTAACCGTGATAGCGACTTGACGATCAACTTGACGAAAATCAAGCATGCTACTAATGTTCGTTCAGCTACGAAAGATCAAACAGTCACAACGAAGAAACCTCGTATTTTGTCGCTTGAAGAAGCATTGCAATATATTGGCGATGACGAGTACTGTGAAGTTACACCACAAACTATTCGTTTGCGTAAAAAAGTTCTAGACAAGAGTGAACGTGAACGTATAAATAAAAAGAAGAAACTTGGCGAATAATAGAAATAGAAGGGAATGTATGGAATGAGAGTAGAGGATTCAGAAATGGTCTACAATCGGTTGTCGGGAACCGCTCGCATAATTTATGAGTATTCACCCAATTTCACGACAGCCGGCTATATTCTGTTTGCACTCGTTTTCATCATGTCTGCTATTGTGTATAAGCTTGGATTTGCGAGAAAGATCAGTTTTGGTCGAAATGTGATCATTTATACATTCTTATTTATTGGGTGTATAATACTAACATTCTTAGCTTTCTTCCTTCCAATCGTAGAAGGACTGTTCGTGGCTGCTGCCATTCTCATTATCTATCGTGTTCGACGAATGAATGAACATAAAAAAGACTCCGTTACTCAGTAACGGAGTCTTTTTATTAGATTAAAAATCCTTTTCGGTAGGATCTGAACTACGGTGGAAAACAAAGTTACCAGTCGCAATTCGTTTTTCTGTCAAGTTACTGATCCGCTCTTTACATGTTGGACACATATACGTATGTATGGGGCGGTTTCGTAATTTTTTGGCAAGCGGATTGTTATCTTCTAATTGATCGTTTTGGTCACATATGACACATTTTACGCGCATTGGAATTTCCCCTTCAATCTACTTGGATAGCCAGAACATAACGAATCGGTGAATCTTGATTCGATCCGTCTTTAAACAGAACATGTACAGGGCCGTCTTCACGAAGAGGCTTACCCTTATGACTGAATTTGAAAATAATGTTGCTTGCTTCCTCAAGTGGATAGGTGTATTTTTCATCTTTAGTAAAGAGTGTAAACGTAGTTGCGTTTGCTGATGGTACAGCATTGTGTATGAATGGTTTTAATACAATACCGAAGCTGCTTGACAACATCTTATCTTTTTCAAATCTTTTTTCACTTTTTAAAGTGGGTGGATAAGTAGCGCCTTCCATAATTTCTCTGGACCAGTGCTTACCCATTTTTTCTTTATACTCTTCCATTTCATCCTTTTCGACAAAACCCTCTGAGAAGAATTCATCCAGATCGATACGTCGATCATCAAATATCCAAACAGTAGGATCTAAAGTTATTGCATGTTTCACATTTCCCGTAATTGGTATAATAAGTTCCAAAATATATCCTCCTCAATCCATAGTCACTAGTTTTAGTATACCTTTTCATAGAAGAAGTGAAAAGGAATTCATTTCAGTTCAATTTTTTCATTGGGTAACACTTGCATTTTGTAAGAGCAAAAGATACAATTTAGACATTAACACCTTGCGGGAATAATGAATAATGGGGGCGTCTCCATGGATATAGAAGTTCAAGATACGTACAAAGAACAAGCCATGAAACAACTGCAAATCGATGCGGAGAAAATTGCAAAGCTGATTAAAGTTCAAATGGATAATTTAACGATGCCGCAATGTCCACTATATGAGGAAGTACTTGATACGCAAATGTACGGACTATCTCGTGAGATTGATTTTGCTGTTAAGCTTGGTCTAGTCGAGCATGACAAGGGCCGTGAAATAATCTCTGTTTTGGAAAAAGAGTTAAATGTTCTACACGAACTGTATACAAATAAATAAATGGAAGACTCAAACTACTCCAACGGTTTGAGTTTTTTATTTAGGACGATGAGGTTTAAAGAAAATGAAGACTTATATGAATCGAATTTTACGCAATTTTGACTATCCATTATTTATCGTATATTTACTGCTTTGTTTATTTGGATTGATTATGATTTACAGTGCAAGCATGGTATGGGCCATGAATATTTATAATTTTGAACCATCCCATTTCTTTAAAAAACAATTAGTGAACTTAGCTATTGCCATACCGGCATTTCTAATGGTGTCCATAATTCCTTACCGACACTATCGAAATAAAAAGTTCTTATATGGCACGCTAATTATCATGTTTACTTTATTAATCCTTGTCAAGTTCATCGGATTTGGTGACGCTGTAGGAGCTAAAAGTTGGCTTTCCTTACCGTTTGGAATAGGGAATTTGCAACCAACAGAAGTAGCGAAAATTGCGTTTATCATATATTTCTCGGGTGTATTTGCGAATAAATACTACGGAGGAACATTGGACGAAATTAAAACTACTATTTTTCCGACATTTTCTGTTTTAACAGCATCACTTTTATTAGTTCTGTTGGAACCGGATTTTGGAGCGACGATGATTTTATTTCTTGTTGCTATATCGGTCATCATGGCAAGCGGGATGAAAGTGAAAAACTATTTGATCATCAGCCGTTTCTTTGCTTTACTTGGCGTATTGATCGGTATTGTACTGTGGATTAAGTGGGATACAGTCATGACTGCTTCACGTATGGGGCGCTTTCTCGCCTTTACAGATCCCTTTGAATACATACAAGGTTCAGGTCTACAAATAGTCAATGGATACATTGCAATTGGTGCTGGAGGGCTCAAAGGAGTAGGCTTAGGGAACAGTATTCAGAAACTTGGCTATTTACCTGAGCCCCATACTGATGTTATTATGGCAGTAATCTCTGAAGAAACTGGATTGCTCGGAACAACACTTGTTCTTGGAGGTCTCTTTTTCCTCGTGATGAGAGCGTTTACTGTTGCATTGCGTACAAAAGACGCCCATGCAAGAATGCTCGCAGCTGGAGTAGGTAGCTTGATTGCGATTCAAACATTGGTAAACTTAGGGGGATTGACAGGATTGATACCGTTAACAGGAGTTACGTTGCCATTTATTAGTTATGGTGGTACATCTGTTGTGTTCTTGTCGATTGCGCTAGGCATACTGATGAACGTTTCAATGTTTGCGAAGTATGAGAGAACAAGTAGAGGGGATTGATATGTTGGTGGAGAGAAGAGAGATTAGGAAAGTGCTAGTCGCGAACCGCGGCGAGATTGCAATTCGTGTATTTAGAGCGTGTACAGAATTAGGCATTGCGACAGTTGGTATTTATTCAGCTGAAGATCGTGCATCACTACATCGCTACAAAGCAGATCAGTCATTTATAGTGGGTGAAGGCAAGAAACCTATCGATGCATACTTGGATATTGAAGGAATTATCGACATCGCCAAAAAAGCGGATGTCGATGCGATCCATCCAGGCTACGGGTTTTTAGCGGAAAATGCTCAGTTTGCTGCACGTCTGGAAGAAGAGGGGATTATCTTTATTGGTCCAACTTCAAGCCATTTAGAAATGTTTGGCGATAAAGTAAAGGCTAGAGAACAAGCAATATTGGCTGATATCCCGGTGATACCAGGTAGTGATGGACCGGTTACCTCCGTAGAACAAGTTGCAGCATTTGGTGAACAGCATAGCTATCCGATCATTATTAAAGCTTCATTAGGTGGCGGAGGACGAGGTATGCGAATCGTCGAATCACCGGAAGAAGTGCAAGAGGCTTATAACCGGGCGAAATCTGAAGCGAAATCTGCATTTGGCTCTGATGAAGTCTATGTCGAAAAATACATTACGAACCCAAAACACATAGAAGTGCAAATATTAGGTGATACATATGGAGAAATAGTCCATTTGTACGAACGTGATTGTTCTATTCAGCGTCGCCATCAAAAGGTAGTGGAGATTGCTCCTTCTATATCATTGACAGAAGAGTTACGCCATGAGATTTGCAATGCCGCTGTTAAACTATCGAAAAATGTATCATATATCAATGCGGGTACAGTAGAGTTTTTAGTAGCTGACGACTCCTTCTATTTCATCGAAGTCAATCCGCGTATTCAAGTAGAACACACAATCACTGAAATGATTACAGGAATTGATATCGTTCAGTCACAAGTACTAATCGCAGCAGGTGAAACTCTTCATTCTGAACAGATAAACATACCAAAGCAACAAGATATTCCGTTATTTGGTTATGCTATTCAATCACGTGTTACAACAGAAGATCCGTTGAATGACTTCATGCCTGATACAGGCAAAGTAATGGTCTATCGTTCTAGTGGCGGGTTTGGTGTTCGCTTGGATACCGGAAATGCGTATCAAGGGTCTGTTATTAGTCCTTACTATGATTCATTACTAGTGAAAGTTTCAACATGGGCTCCAACTTTTAGGGATGCTGCAAGCAAAATGCACAGAAATTTGAAGGAATTCAGAATTCGGGGAATTAAAACGAATATACCTTTCCTTGAAAATGTCGTATGCCATGAAAACTTTTTATCGGGCAATTACAATACGAGCTTTATCGATGAAACGCCAGAATTATTTACATTTGCCAAAAAGCAAGATAGAGGAACGAAAGCTTTATCGTATCTTGGAAATGTTACGATAAACGGATTCCCTGGCATTGATGATCCAACACGTCCAGTTTTGCACCCGGTACGTATTCCGAAAATTGATTATAATGCGCCGATACAAAAAGGTACGAAACAGATTCTGGATGAGCAAGGTGCAGATGGCTTAGTCGAATGGGTGTTAAAGCAAGAAGATGTACTGTTGACAGATACTACTTTCCGGGATGCACATCAGTCTTTACTGGCTACGCGTATGAGAACAAAAGAGTTAACGCAAATTGCAACAGAAAGTGCGCATCTATTACCAGATCTCTTCTCATTCGAGATGTGGGGAGGCGCGACATTCGATGTAGCGTACCGCTTCTTGAAAGAAAGCCCGTGGGACCGATTAGAGAAATTACGCAAGCAAGTACCTAATGTCTTGTTCCAAATGCTCTTTAGAGGTGCTAATGCGGTTGGTTATACAAACTATCCTGATAATGTCATCCGTGAATTCATTAAAGAGTCGGCTGCGTCAGGTATTGACGTTTTCCGTATTTTCGACAGCTTGAACTGGATCAAAGGTATGGAAGTAGCAATTGATGAAACACGTTCAACAGGAAAGATTGCAGAAGCGACGATTTGTTATACAGGAGATATTCTGGACGACAATCGTGCAAAATATACTGTCAATTACTACAAAGAGATGGCTAAAGAGCTCGAATCAGTTGGAGCTCATATGCTGGCAATCAAAGATATGGCAGGATTGCTAAAGCCTGAAGCAGCTTATCGTTTAGTTTCAGAATTGAAAGCGTCAACAAGTCTGCCAATTCATTTGCATACACATGATACGAGCGGTAATGGTATTTATATGTATGCCAAAGCGATAGAAGCCGGAGTAGACATTGTCGATACAGCAATTGGTTCCATGGCGGGTATGACTTCACAACCTTCTGCCAATTCACTTGCGTATGCAATGCAAAATAATGAACGTCATGTACGTGCAAATACAGAGTCATTAGAAAAATTATCGCATTACTGGGAAGACGTGCGAAAATACTACAAACCATTTGAGAGTGGTATGAACAGTCCTCATTCGGAAATCTATGTACATGAGATGCCGGGTGGTCAATATTCTAACTTGCAACAGCAGTCGAAAGCTGTCGGGCTTGGAGAGCGCTGGGAAGAAGTGAAGAAAATGTACTCTCGCGTGAATTTCCTCTTTGGAGATATTGTTAAAGTGACACCTTCTTCAAAAGTAGTAGGGGATATGGCGTTGTTCATGGTACAAAACGAATTGGACGAGCATACGGTTATTGAAAAAGGACAATCTATTGATTTCCCAGAATCCGTTATTGAGTTTTTCGAAGGTTCAATCGGCCAGCCTTATGGCGGTTTCCCGAAAGAATTACAAGAGGTAATATTAAAAGGCCGCAATGCAATCACTGTACGTCCTGGTGAGTTATTGGCACCAGTTAACTTCTCAGAGGTCCTTAAGAAGTTGACGGAAAAAATGGAAAAGCCTGCTACTATGCACGATGCGCTCGCTTACGTTCTATATCCGAAAGTCTTCGAAGAATACATCGAAACGAGAAAACAGTTCGATGATGTTTCTGTCATCAATACGCCAGAGTTCTTGTATGGCTTACGATTAGGTGAAGAAATCGAGATAGAGATTGAGTTCGGAAAAACACTTATCGTCAAATTAGTGTCAATCGGTGAACCCAATCCGGACGGAACACGCACGCTGTATTTCGAGTTAAACGGACAGTCACGTGAGATCATTATCCAAGATTTACAAGTGGAAACAAAAGATGATGCAAAGCAAAAAGCTGACCTTTCAAATGAAACGCATATTGCAGCCACTATGCCAGGAACTGTTTTACAAGTTGCGGTATCTGTTGGCGCGAAAGTGAAACGCGGCGAACACTTGTTGATTACAGAGGCTATGAAAATGGAAACAACGATTCAAGCTCCTTTTGCAGGAGTTGTGAAAGCGATCTATGTAGGTCCTGGAGATTCTATCTCGTCAGGAGACTTATTAATTGAATTAGAACATTAAAAAAACAGCTTCCACATGTCGTTAGGACAGTGGAAGCTGTTTTTTGCTACATTTGTATACAAAAATGAACAACAGCCTGTAAATAGCTACTACGCGCTCTTGTGTTACTTCTTCAGTCGGCTGCGAGATACTAGAAGAACTAGATATGTTAACAAACCAAATAGTAAAGTGATGAATAATGAATGCAACAATGCAAAGTAGAGATTTAATTTAGTCAGTACAACAATCATCCCTGTTGTTGCTTGTGCAAGTACTAGACCAAATGCTGTAATCCAACCCCAGTAAATCACACGTTGATCACTATACTGTTTAATGGCTTTGATAGCGATGAACCCAATCCATACGACAATCAATGCTGCAGCTAAACGGTGACCCATCTGGATCCACTCATACATATTGTTCGGTAAACTGAATTCGTTGTTACGGCACAAAGGCCAGTCAGAACATACAAGACCTGAGTTAGTATGACGAACAAGAGCACCGGTATAGATCACAACGTATGAGTAAATGGTTACGCCAATAGTGTGGAAACGTAATGATTTCTCTATACGTATTTTATCTGCGTCAAACTTCTGGTCTACTTCAAAAACCAATAAAGTCAGTAGGAAGACGGATGCAAAGGATATAAGTGAAATCCCAAAGTGCAAGGCCAGTATAAAATCACCTTGTCCCCATAATACTTGCGCTGCTCCAATCAAAGCTTGTAGAATTAAGAAAAATACTGCCATAAAAGCTAAAAACTTTGTTTCGCGGACATGACCAAGTGCTTTCCATGACCATACAGCCAATATGACGATGAAAATACCTACCGAACCTGTAACTAACCGATGTGAGAATTCAATTAATACTTCTGCTGTGATGACGTCTGGAATGAGTTGTCCATTACACCCTGGCCAATGCCTTCCACACCCCATACCGCTGTCGGTTTTGGTAACTAGCGCTCCACCAAGTAAGATCGCGAGCATTCCGATCGTGGAAGCCACACCAAACCATTTTAAATATCTGTTGTATCGCAAGTACGAAACACCTTCTTCTATTGAATTGACCATTAAAAGGTCGATTTACGTAAATTTTTGCCCGAATTCCAGAAATACTTATATATAGATATATAGTTGAATTTCAAGGGTTTCTGTAGAATCCAAGCATCTATTGCAAACTTTATGATAACGAAAAACTGAAGGAAACACAATGCATGAAGGCAATAAACCACTGATGTGTAAGGCTTTTCACAAATTGTTCATAAAATAGTCTCTTTAACTTCACAAATGAGAGTCAGAAATGCATTACTATATAGAAGGTGAAGGATAAAGACACAAAGGTTGCACAAACCGCTATAAATTGAGAAATGGTCTGGAAATTTCGGACGATTTTAGATATAGTAGGTGATAGGGTCTTTGCTGAAAACTATGAAAGGAGGGTTATTATGTCAAACGGTCGAACGCTTTCGACAGTTGCAGATCCAAAAGTAGAGACAATTACCTTGTGGAAAGACTTTTTGGCGCTGATCAAAATAGGAATTGTCAACTCGAATTTGATCACTACGTTCACCGGTCTTTTTTTGGCATTTCAATTCACTGGTATAAGTTTTCTCCATAACTTCGATCTACTGGTATTTGCGATTCTGGGTACTGGATTGATCATTGCATCTTCAGGTGCTATGAATAACTTGATTGATCGCGATATTGATCCCGTCATGTCGAGAACGAAATCGAGACCGACAGTAACAGGTAGATTTAAAGCTCCCGCTGTGATGACGTTAGCCGTTACATTCCTAGTGGCTGGAGAAGTATTATTATTCTCTGCTTCACCTATGGCAGGTTGGCTTGGCATCTTGGGTGTATTCGCTTATGTTGTTTTGTATTCCATGTGGTCTAAACGTAAGCACGTAAGCAATACCGTAGTAGGAAGTCTTTCAGGAGCAATTCCACCCCTAATCGGATGGGCAGCTGTTGATCCTACACTGCCAATGGGAGCATGGGCATTGTTTTTTATCATGTTCATATGGCAACCACCGCATTTCTATGCGTTGGCTATGCGTAGAACAGAAGAGTATCGGGCGGCTAACATTCCGATGTTACCAGTAGTAAAAGGATTTGAGCGGACGAAAAAGTCGATGCTCATGTGGGTATTGTTACTATTTCCATTACCTTTCTTGTTACCACAGCTCGGTACCGGATTTATAGTATTTGCAACACTGTTGAATGTTGGGTGGCTTTATTTAGCTATTAAAGGATTTAAAGCTAAAGAAGATTTGAAGTGGGCAACGGGGATGTTTGTATATTCTTTAAATTATATGACAATCTTGTTTGTATCCATGATTATTTTCTCTATATTCATCTAACGTATCGGAATTCTTTCTTTAAAACAGGAATTCATCATAAAGGGGCACTCAGTTCTCCATAGTAGAAAAACATTTTTTTAGAAAGAGAGGTATTAGTTAGCGATGATTAAAGGACTCAAAAAGTGGCGTCTCTTTTCTTTACTAGCGGTTTTCGCTTTGTTCATGGCAGGTTGTGGTAATGAAGAAATTTCAACCTTCCAACCAGCAGGACAAGTCGCTAATGACCAGTTCAAGTTGTTGCTATTAGCATCCGGAATTATGTTACTGGTTATCATTGTAGTAGTAATTATTTACACTGTTGCATTATTCCGCTTCAGACGTTCGAAGTTGGGTGAAGATCACATACCAGAGCAAGTGGAAGGAAGTCACACACTTGAGCTGCTTTGGACATTCATTCCAATAGTATTACTTTTGATTCTTGCTATTCCTACCGTTCACTACACGTATAAATTAGGTGATGTGAAAGCAATGGAAGCAGTAGATGATGATGGTAACGCTGAAAACTTAGTAGTAGACGTTACTGCAAAGTTATATTGGTGGGAGTTCGAGTATCCTGATCTAGGTATTGTGACTGCTCAGGAACTAGTAGTACCTACTGATGAAAAAGTTTATTTCAACTTGATTGCAGCGGACGTAAAGCACTCATTCTGGATTCCGTCAGTTGGCGGTAAGCTAGATACGAACGTTGAAAACGTGAATAAATTTTATCTGTCATTTGAGAAAGAATCTGAAGGCTTGAAAGACGGCGTTTTCTACGGAAAATGTGCTGAGCTATGTGGACCTTCTCACGCATTGATGGACTTTAAAGTAAAAACATTACCGAGAGATCAATTTGACAGCTGGGTAGCAGGTATGCAAGAAACAGCAGAAGAACCTGTTGTTGCTAATGCTGACGGCGAAGAAGTCTTCTCTCAAAGCTGTATCGGTTGTCACGCAGTTTCGGGTGTAGGTGAGTCTGGTGCACAAGGACCCAACTTGGCTTCATTCGGTGATCGTAATCGTGTAGCAGGTTTCCTTGAACACGATGAAGAGAATCTGAAAGACTGGATTCGAGATACACAGAAACATAAACCTGGCAATACGATGCCTTCATTCAGTAAAGATCAAATTTCTGATGAAGACTTGGATGCATTAGCTGAATACTTGATGGGCTTAAAAGTTGCAAAATAATTTTCAAGCGGAAATTGAATAGGAGGTAACACAGTGAGTTCAGTTGCTCAAAAAAGTGGCTTTGGCGCAACGCTATGGGATTGGCTGACAACAGTCGACCATAAGAAGATCGGAATTCTGTATCTCCTCGGGGGATTATTCTTCTTCGTTCTAGGTGGTATTGAAGCGATGATCATTCGTCTTCAATTGATTACACCAAACAACGATCTCGTAAGCGCAGGGCTTTTTAATGACTTAATTACAATGCACGGAACGACCATGATTTTCTTAGCAGCAATGCCGATTCTCTTTGGTTTTATGAACGCGATCATGCCGCTTCAAATCGGAGCACGTGACGTAGCGTTCCCATTCATCAACTCATTAGGTTTTTGGATGTTCGCATTTGGTGGTTTATTCCTTAACATCTCTTGGTTGTTCGGTGAAGTTCCAGATGCTGGATGGACATCTTATGCATCGTTATCACTTCACTCGCCAGGGCATGGCGTTGATTTCTATGCAATCGGTTTACAAATCGCGGGTGGCGGTACGTTAATGGCGGGGATTAACTTCCTAGTAACGATCATTAACATGCGTGCTCCAGGGATGACGTATATGCGTATGCCTTTGTTTACATGGACTACGTTTGTTGCGTCTGCGATGATTTTGTTCGCATTCCCTCCGTTGACTGTTGGATTGTTTTTCCTAACGTTTGACCGTATGTTTAATGGTAATTTCTTTGATCATACGATGGGCGGGAACACGATTATCTGGGAGCATATATTCTGGATCTTCGGACACCCTGAAGTATATATCTTGATCTTACCTGCATTCGGTATTTTCTCTGAAGTATTCTCTGTATTTGCTCGGAAGCGTCTGTTCGGTTACACAGCGATGGTATTCGCCACAGTGCTAATCGGTTTCCTAGGATTCATGGTATGGGCTCACCATATGTTTACAGTTGGACTTGGACCGACAGCGAACGCAATATTTGCGGTAGCTACTATGGCGATTGCTGTACCTACAGGTGTTAAAATCTTTAACTGGTTGCTGACAATTTGGGGCGGTAGTATTAAAGTTACAACTCCAATGCTTTATGCTTTAGGTTTTATTCCTTCATTCGTAATGGGTGGAGTAACAGGTGTAATGCAAGGGGCAGCACCACTTGATTATCAGCTACACGATTCTTATTTCATCGTAGCTCACTTCCACTACGTAATTGTAGGTGGGGTAGTACTAGCTATTTTTGCAGGCCTTCACTACTGGTGGCCAAAAATGTTCGGTACTATGTTGAATGAATTATTAGGTAAAATTACTTTCGTATTCTTCTTTATCGGTTTCCACTTGACATTCCTAATTCAGCACTGGTTAGGTTTCTGGGGAATGCCACGTCGTGTTTGGACGTTTATGGATGGACAAGGTTGGAATATTGCGAACTTCGTAAGTACAATCGGTGCGCTATTAATGGCAATTGGTTTTACAATTATGGTGATCAACATCATTATGACAACTATTAAAAATGAGCGTGTTGGAAACGATCCTTGGGGCGACGGACGTACACTTGAGTGGGCGATTCCATCTCCACCACCTTTCTATAACTTCCCAGCAACTCCATTAGTTCGTGGTTTAGACACTTTATGGATTGAGAAGATGGAAGGTAGTAAGGAAATGATTACACCAGCTGAACCTATTACGGACATTCATATGCCGCACGGTTCAATCATCCCAATGTTGATGACTCTTGGATTATTCATTGCTGGATTCGGTGCAATGTTCCATCAAGAAACTTCATGGGGATTAGGAGTATTGATCTTTGGTCTTGCTTTCACATTCGTTACAATGGCAACTCGTTCATTGAAAGATGATCTAGGTTATTATGTAACAAAAGAGCAAATCTTGCAGGATCAAGAAAATATTAAAAGGGGGCGTAACTAATGGATTTGAATACAAAATTCACCCCTGAAACATGGCCTGCTCATCCTGAGAGAGCTACTTTGGAAGCAAAGAATAAATTCGTTGGTTTCTGGCTATTCCTTGGTGGAGAGACAATTCTCTTCGCTACGTTGTTCGCAACGTATATGGCTTTGAAAAACAAAGGTCCAAGTGGCTTTGGTTTCACAACGCAAGAACTATACACATTACCGTTAGTATTTGTTATGACAATGCTTCTTTTAACATCTTCACTAACAAGTGTATATGCAATGTATCATTTGAAGAGTTTCAACTTCAAAAAAATGCAACTTTGGTTAGGTATAACAGCATTATTAGGACTTGGATTCTTGATGTTAGAAGTGTATGAGTTCTCTCATTACGTTCAATTAGGATTTACGTTCAGTAATAGTGCATTCAGTTCCGCGTTCTATACTTTAGTAGGAACTCACGGATTCCACGTGGCAGTTGGTTTGGTATGGATCACTTTGTTGATCTTCCGTAACTCTAAGCGTGGATTGAACTTGTATAACGCAACTAAATATTATACATTTTCACTTTACTGGCACTTCATTGACGTAGTTTGGGTATTCATCTTCACTGTAGTTTACTTGATGGGAGTGGTCGGTTGATGTCAGAAGTTCAAATGATTAAAAGATCTCCTGCTGAACAGTCACTGTCTCAACGTCGAGCAAAGGAATCAATGCGTAGCCAAGTTGCGATGTTTGCTCTGATGATTTTCTTAACACTTGTATCATTTTCTATGGTGTTTGCTCATCTAAATGACGTTGCTGGTTTCTCAAAATTCTTTATCATTCCAACATTATTCCTCTTTGCAGCTGTACAAGTTGGTCTTCAACTTTACTACTTCATGCATATGAATGAAAAAGGACACGGCATTCCACAAATGTTTATGTTTACAGGTGCAGTGTTAGGATTCTTGATCCCACTTACATTTGTAACAATCGTTTGGTGGTAAGCAACAAAAGAGCTTATGGATTCTTCCATAAGCTCTTTTTCTATTCACTTTTAGGTGAAATTGTCAAAGTTCGTACATTGAGTTATGCGTTATAAGCTCGTATAATAGGCAGTAGGAAAGACTATCGTTAACTTAGTGCTGTGATGGACTATATAGTGAATGCATCAGCACTATACACAGAATAGATTCATCGAATTGATTATTAAAGGAGAGTGGTTGTTTTGCCGTTAAGTATATTTGGGTTTAGGGCTTTGTGGAGTCCTTATTTTTTAATAGTTATAGCACTTGGAATCGTTCTATATTATCTCATAACAGTTAAATGGCGAGATCGTTTCGAAGGTTCAAGACCGTTGACTAAACAACAAGCCGCTTATTTTTTATCTTCCATGGTATTGTTGTATATTGTCAAAGGTTCACCAATGGATTTAATCGGTCATATTTTATTTTCCGTCCATATGGCTCAAATGGCTATATTGCTTTTAATCGTAGCACCGTTCTTCATCATCGGTATACCGCACTGGGTATGGGAAAAGCTACTATCGTTGACGATTTTCAAAAAAATATTCATGATATTGACTAAGCCGCTAATTAGTTTATTAGTATTTACATTTATGTTCTCAATGTATCACTATCCACTTATATTGGATCAGGTGAAGTTAAGTTTGCCATTACACACTATTTTCACCATCACACTTTTCTTCTCCGCTATTTTTCTCTGGTGGCCTGTAGTGAATACAGTAAAAGGACAACCACAATTACATGGTTTGAAAAAAATCGGTTATGTAATATTGAGCGCTTTGCTCATTACACCCGCTTGTTCGTTAATCATCTTCGTGGACGTACCTGTGTACGAAACATACAGCAGTGGTGAAGCATGGCTGCAAGCGATGGCGCTCTGTGTGCCAAGCGGAACTCTAGCTGGACTGTCAGGCCTTGGCATCTCTGGACCTGAGCTATTTACAAATATGCCTACGCTCTATGATCAGCAATTAGGCGGTATATTGATGAAAGTCATCCAAGAACTCGTTTATGTAGTTATTATCGGACGCATTTTCTTAAGCTGGTCACAGTATGAAAAAGATAACGCGGACGAAATTACTAGACAAGATTTACTCAAACGCCAGAACTTAACCATGCATGGCTGATTGATCTAAGAGGAGTTAGTGTCGGATGTGACTACCACTATTACCGACTATCAGTACGTTTTTCATCATCTTATCTGCTATTTTGGTTGCGATTGGTTGGAATTTGATACGACAAAGAAAAATAGAAGCGCACCAAAAAACGATGATCGCAGCAGTTGTGTCTGCAGTACTGTTCTTTATCATTTATATCTCTAGAACGGTATTTATAGGCAATACAGCTTTTGGTGGACCTGATGACTTGAAAATTTATTACACAGTATTTTTAGTTTTCCACATCATATTTGCAACGACAGGGGCCATCTTCGGAGTTATTACGATCCATGTAGGTTTGAAGAACAATCTGACACGGCATCGTAAAATCGGTCCACAAGTATTATCTGGTTCTTCACAGCCATTACAGGAGTCGCTGTATACTTGTCTCTGTATGTCTTTTACTAAGGTGGAGAAACTACTTCTGTATTTAATGCGATTCTTGGTGTTTAATATTTAGCGTAAAAAAATGAAGTCACACCCAAAAGGGAATGACTTCATTTTTTTATCTAGCGAATTTGTATTGTTGTACGCTATACATACTAAAGGGGATTCCTTCATTGAGGAATCCCTTTTAGTATTAAATCTTGAAATTCAGTTTAATGATGCCTGCTTCTCTTGCAGTATTAAAAAGTATGACGAGCATTGGTCCAATGAAGAAACCGAGGATGCCAAATAGTTTCAAACCGATGAACATCGCAATCAAAGTAGGCAATGGAGACAAGCCGATTTGGGAACCCATTACTTTTGGCTCGATAGTTCTTCTGATAACTAATAGTATTACGGCTAATATTGCTAATTTTGTACCCATTGCGATATCGCCTGAAATATACTGATAGATCGACCAAGGTGCCAAAATAATGATGGAACCAAGTATCGGAATAATATCAATAATCCAGATCACCAAAGCCATAACTACAGCATATTTAGGGATAATCATTAATAAGCCGATAAAGGAAACGGCTAGAATGATTAAACTGACAAGCATTTGGGCTTTGACGAATCCTAGTATGACAAACCGTAATCTGCTCATCATATAGTGTACTTTTTCTGCAGTTGCTTCTGTTAAATGAAAATAAAAAGTCTTTTTCAAGTTGGGCAATTCCAACATGAACAAAAATAGTGCGATCATGAACACAATAAAGCTGACAAGGAAATTTGGAATATCCGAAATCAAAGCCAAAATTCGATCGTAACTCAAAAGTGTGATAATCGAAATGCGAATGGATTCAATAATTTCATTGAATTCGTTCTCGAGCATAGCCAAAATATCTTCAGGCATGCCTACCGTGTACTGAAATAGTTTGCTTTGTGTGTTAATCCATACACTTGAGAGGGAATTTAAGTAGTTCGGAATTTCTTTTGTGAAATGAACTATTTTACCGATAAGTGTGGTGACGGTATAGAAAAGTAATAGCACACTGATTCCAACAAAAACAATAAAATTCACAATGACCGAAACTTTACGTTTCCATTTAAATCGTATCTCTACCCATTTTACAAGTGGATCTAAAAAAAGTGCCGTTAGCAACGCCAAAATAATGGGAATGGAAACGGGTAAAATAAAGAATATAATGACCAATAGTATGATGATACTGAATGCAATCATGATATTTCGTTTTGTAAGAAATTTCAAAAGTAATCGTCCTCCACATAGATACTGTTTTTATTATAACCAAATTAGTGGAGTAATAGTAGAAAAGCCGAAGAACATTTAGCTCTTCGGCTTTTTCATATCATTACAAACTATATTGCTTTAACTCGTCATATACTTTCTTTAACGTTAGTTCGCAGTCCTTAACTAAGCTAGCAGGGAAGTCTTCTTCTTCGCCGTACTCCACACCGTGTGGGTAGTAGTGCTTTCCTAGAACTGGTTGCTTTAGACGAACGGTAGCTTTTCTACCATCGATGTCGCCTTCAACGAGTTCACCGAAAACGCGCAAATAGTATGTACCTTCTTTTACAATATACTTCTTGTCGAAAGTTACACGCTCATAATCCCATTGACCGTCAATTTCAAGATTGTTCTTATTCATAATTTCTTCCATTACTCGTAAATCTGCTATAAGGCCTTTAAGACCAATATTTTCAACATACATCTGTATATCCCCCTCTATGTTCGTCCTGACGAATACGTATACTATTATATCATAAAACAAATCGATTTTACTTGCAATGACAACATTGTGTCAACGCTTTCTTTGCCGGCTTATATAGATGACTATAGTGTGTGTCTTCTGTACAATATAAGAAAGTTACCATTTTTGACTAGATGTTCATCTTGACTAAATATTCAGTCGAGATGATTTCTACCGATACGTCATACTATTATAGGAGTAGCATATAAAGTGGAAAGGGAGATAACATGTGGAGAGTAGGATGGAAGATTCTTGTTTTGCTTTTGATTGTAATGGGAGTCTATTATTTCATGACTGATAAAGTAAGTGAAAATCTACCGCTAGAGTCACCAGTACAACATGGATCGCCGATTGCAGTGCCTGAAAAAGGTCCATCGATCGGTGGGGAAGGTATGCCGAGACCTGAAGAAGGCATGTCAGTACTAGTCGGACAGAAAGTCGATAAGATTGAAGAGCAATTTGGCAAACCTTCTAGGATTGAACCATCGAGTTTTCAGTATGAATGGTGGGTATATACGGAAGAACCACGTTTTATGGCGGGGGTTTTGAATGGGAAAGTGAATCAAATATATACTGCTGATGGCGCATCAGATGTAGCGCCGTTTAAAATTGGACAAAATGTACAGGAGATTCATCGCTTTACACCGATTGAATCAGAGATTGATGTAACGATTCAAGAAAATATTTATACCTTTTCATTAAATAGCGACGATATTAAAAACCGTATCCTGATACCATATGAGAATTTATTTGTGCAATTATATATAGATCAAGTAGATGGCGGAATTGAAGGTGTGCGGTTCATTAACCCGAGTACTTTAGTGAAACACCAACCTTATGATATGACCTATCTTGGAGAAATGATCGAAGCGCCAAAACCAACCTCAACTGTTCAGACTGAAGTAGATCGTGCGATGGAGCGACAGACGTTTGAATTGACTAACCAAGTGCGTGAAGAACATCAATTACCTCTTTTATCATATAGTGATAAGCTGGCCACACTTTCAAGAAAGCATAGCCAGGAAATGATATTCCGTAAATATAGTTCTCATGAGGAAGGACCTGTAAAAGTGTTTGCCGAGCGTTTAAAAGATGTTGGACTAACTCCAGGCAAGGCAGGCGAAAACATTGCATTTAATTATATCGATGCAATTGAAACTGTGCATGGCTGGTTAAATTCTCCAAAACACCGGGATGTCTTACTGAATCCGAACTTCACGCATACCGGCATTGGTGTTTATAATAAATACTACACCCAGTCTTTTATAGCGCAGACTGAATCAGAAAATTCCATACATGACGACTAAGGAAGGATCCATGTACCTTCCTCGTTTGATGCGATGCCTCGTATATGAAGGGGCATCGCTTTTTGCTTTGCATAAACCGCTGCTTTTTCCTGAATAACGGGTCGATTACATTTTAGTAATGGGAGGAATTCATCAAATGAGAGCCGATCGAATCGCTTATAGTTAGATGTAGTATGAGGATCTGCAGACATAACACCGGGTACATCTTTGAAAAACTCTACATGGCGGGCGTGCAATGCAGAAGCTAATGCGATTGCTGTCAAATCACTGCCACCTCTACCAAGAGTCATAAACTTTCCTTGTATATTCATCCCTTGAAATCCAGGGACGATGATACATGAGTGAGTTTGAAGTGTACTGACGATATGTGTACTATTAATTTTATCAATCGTTGCATTGCAGAATTCTCCCGATGTTCGAATGCCTGTATTTTGTCCATAGATAATCGTGTTGTCTATCCCTTCCGTAGATAATTCTGCAGATATTACGGCTGCAGCGATTAATTCACCGCATGAAGCAGCCAAATCTCTCGCTTCGCTGGATTTCGAGAAGGAGTCCGTAAGGGTAAGCAAATCGTCTGTGGAATAGGCGTCGCCTTCTCTACCCATTGCAGAGACTACAACGATAACAGCGCGGTGTTTCGACAAGGCCTGTCGAATATGCTGAATACACTTTGCTCGTTGTTGTTGATTCTGCATGGCAATTCCTCCAAACTTCTGGATAATCATAGAATCCCAACTTTCTTCGTGACATTCTTCTTATGCCTTTCATAGAATACTTTATGCTTCGTTTCATTATATTCTCTGAAGAATAAAATGTTCGGGAAGGGGCGAGAAACCTTGCTATTATCTGAATTACTTAAGGATTGGCCATGCACTATATTACAAGGCTCAATTCGACGAACAATTGATGGAATTACGGAATCTTCTAAGAGGGTCAAGAAAGATTATGTATTTGTAGCAAAGAAAGGGGTTGTGTCTGATGGAATGACATTTATTGAAGAGGCAATATCAAATGGAGCCAAAACACTAGTGATCGATCGAGATAACATAGACTTAACACGCATACCGGTGGAAGTTACGGTAGTTTTAATTCCCGATAGTTCACTATTTATTTCATATGGAAGCGCAAAGTTTTCAGATAATCCAGCTGAGGAATTACTCATCATCGGCGTTACGGGAACAAACGGTAAAACAACAGTTAGTCACTTTATCGGACAGTTATTAAAAGAGCTCGGGCATAAAACAGCCGTTATAGGAACGACAGGTCTTTATATTGACGGGAAGCTGACGGAGACGATTCAAAATTCCATGACAACGATACCAGCTGAACAATTTCATCCTATTTTACGCAGATGCATGGAGCTACAGGTGACCCATATTGTTCTCGAAGCATCTTCGATTGGGTTATCCACTAATCGTTTAGCGCACTGTCCGTTAACTGTAGGTGTTTTTTTAAATATTGGAATGGATCACTACGCTGAACATGGAGGTAGACAGCGATACATCGATGCAAAAAAGCTACTAATTCCATTGGCTGATCAGCTAGTGATCAATGAAGATGACGAAACTTGTCGCGTTATAGGAGAGGGGTTGTCTGAACCACCCATTTATTTCAGCAGACGACATATTAATGGCAAGCAGCAACCAAAGGTACTACTCCCTAATCTAGGTCACCATAATGAAATGAATGCTAGAGCGGCTATAGGGGCTCTAATGGCGCTCGGTTATTCATTACGAGCGATAAAACCTCATTTGCATGCTCTGCGACTTCCGACTGGACGCCTAGAGAAGTACGAAGAGGCAGGGGTTGAAGTATATGTAGATTATGCGCACACGCCCGATGCCTTGCAAGCGGTGTTGGAGGCATTGTCAGAGTCCACAAAACGGCTGATTACTGTATTTGGATGTGGAGGGGAAAGAGACCGTGAAAAACGGCCGCAAATGGGTGCAGTAGCTGCTCACTACAGTTCACACGTAATTTTGACTTCAGATAATCCGAGAACAGAAGAGCCGTCTCAAATTATTGTGGATATTTTGTCGGGCATGGTAGGATTTGCAACACCTGTCGAAGTCTTCATCGATCGTCACCAAGCAATCCGCTACGCTGTCACACAAGCACAACCAGGTGAGATTGTACTCATTGCAGGTAAAGGACATGAACAAATACAGCAAATAGAGAATCAGAAGATGCATTTTTGCGATATGGAAGAAGTGAAAAAATCGTTTAGTTATAGAAATGCCAAAAAGTAAAAATCTTAATGAATAGTCGAGACGCCAGTTTTTTGTTATGATAGTTGTGATAGGAGGTGCGGCAAATGGTGATGATGACAGATGAGTGGATGCGAGTCATCGATATGGCGGAAGAACTTTCCGAGATGCTGCTGTGTTCTGAAGTGGTGAAAACCTATCAAGACGCACGTGACCGTGTATATTCAAACACTGAGCTACGAAAAAAGATCATAGATTTCACTAAAATGAAAGAACAATACGAGGACGTGCAGCGCTTTGGTCGCTATCATCCAGATTATAGAGTAATCATGAAGGAAATTCGTCTTCAAAAGCGTGAACTGGATTTACAAGATGAAGTGGCTGCCTTGCGCCTGGCGGAAAACGACGTGCAGGATTTGTTGGACGAAATAGGTATCCTAATTGGCCAGTCCGTATCAGAGGCTGTGAAAGTACCAGCTGGCGATGGGACTTTCTCTAACAGTTCTTGCGGCGGAGGTTGCGGCTCAGGTGGCAGCTGTTCTTGTTCAGCATAGAGTATTTCATAATTACAAGTACCCCCCCCTGCAGATATAATTCTGCAGGGGGGTACTTTTTAAATAAAGGTAGTGGCAAAGGGGATGATCACCTGAAGCGAAGTACCAGTTGTACGCGTGTTTAGTGGACACTCGATAAACCAACTAGACTCTTTGTATCTTTAGTTTTCATTGAAGAACGTCAATAATTGTTTTGGGTGATTTGTTATAAAACCGTCAACGTCCAATTTAGCATGTTTTGGAAGCTCGTCCGTCTCATCCAACTCATAAAATACAGTTATATTGAGATCGTGTAAGAAGCGAACGAAGCCTTCTGAAGCAAGCGGAAACACACCTAGTTTTTCGGACAGGCAGAATAGATCTGCGTTGGGGCGGTATAGGTGACCGAATTTACTCGTGTAAGCGACGTATGCTTTTTTAATTTCCTCACTACCGGCACCTAAAGCAACAGAATTCTGCGCATATAGATTAAAACGATCAATTTGTTCATCATATTGGCTCGTTACTACAACGCGTTCTATAGAATCCGTCTCTTTTAGTAATCGCCACAATTTGGAAGGGATTAAACTTCCTTCATATGTTGTAGGGCAATCACTCATAGAGATTACAAGTAAGAGTTGCGGGAACTTATGCAACAGTTCACGTAACGACACGACAGATAGATCTCCGTTCAGTGTATCAAGATCATGATCGTATCTAGATTCGATATGGATTTCATCTAATGTATAGTCGGCAATTTCATCGGGAAGCACAAGTTCTTGGGTTGGCACTAAAAGAATTTCTTCATCTTTCGTAAGTCGTACATCGACCGTGAAGCCGTGAACACCTAAATCAGCTATTTCCGTATAAGCGGTAAGTGAATTCACTGCTGTATCTTGGCATCGTTGTGCGTCAGTTAAAACAGCTATTTCCGAAAAACGAAGCGCTTTCTTTTCGGTGCGAGGTTCTTGTTTTGCTATCACTTTTGAAGCCGCCCATGCAGCCACACTTGCAGCGCCTACAGTTAATGCAACATTTGTTTTCCTTCCCAATCTAAAACCTCCTCAATAATTATAGTAAGTCCTCACTTTTTTGTTTAGCCAATGTTTATACTTCAACTGAACAGAAAATACTTGTATCCAGTCGTCTTATAAAAGAATAGACCGATTGAATTCAGATAAATGTCTTCTTAAGTGTAACCTATTCCAGAGAAGGTGTACAAACAAAGATGAAAGATCAGCTTAATTTCACTTATGTCCATGCAAACAATTTCTGTGCAAGGTTGCAGGACTTTTCTCACCTATGGTATTGTATGGAGTAAGAAAGAGGGGGAGAATCATGATTGATCGACAAGGCATAATTGTCTATCTCCATCATTTAAAACAAGCAAAATCACTGCGCAAATTTGGGCATGTTCATTATATTTCAAAGCGAATGAAATACGTTGTGCTTTACTGTGATATGGAAGACGTGGAAACAACGATCACTAAGTTGGAGCGTTTGTCGGCTGTACGGAAAGTATTGCCTTCACAGCGGCCCTTCGTCAGCACGATATATGAAAATGCAAAGCCCGATAAAGCAAAAGAATATGATTATAAAACAGGCTTGTAATTTGCTGCCGCTTATTAATTTAGCGGCGGCAACAAGTGATTTAAGCGTAAGATCCCAGTAATATATTGGTAAAATAGCTCATTCTCAGCAAATTCGGATGAATGTTTTATTTCCACTCTGACAGGCTTTTTATTCAGCGACTCTGCATGCTTAACAAACAAGTCATAACGTTTGGATGGTTTGTCTGCAGAATAGCGAATTCCTTCTCTGCAAATATAGATCGGCATGAAATGATTATTTTCAGTTGCAGGAGAAAAAGAAACTGCCAATGACAATTGTTCTTTAGATTCATGTTTAGATGAAAAAATATAGGCTCTGTAAATTCGATGGGAGTTCGTAGACATTAACTCGAGTAATTCGTAGATGTCGCTATAGCCTTCCCCTAGTTCGATAAAACGTTGTTGGATCATAATCAAGCGCTTCCTTTCAGGCAATTAGTAATGGTTCGTGTCCATCATACCATGCAATGAGGTGTTGTACGTTGAAAGTTATTATAAGGCTTGTATTTCTTTTGGCGGCAGTAAACGGTGGACTCGTTTATTTGCATTACAGCCAATCGGTCAATGCAAATGGAGAAGGCGCGGATTCAGGTACGTTTCGTCAGGAAATTGAAGTCATCAATCGTGCAGATGGATTGTACATTCGTCACCACTTTTATAACTTGTCGGAAGGTAGACACGAGATTATTTGGCCAGAAGAAAGCGTAGAGCGTGGATGCGAAGCAGAGGATTCCTCTTCATGTGCTCGACTAAATGATTCTAATGTGGCATTCGAAGAAGGAGAACGTGATCAACAATCCGTTGTCTATAAATTGCCGAAGAAAACACCCCTTACCGGACGTAAACTATTTAAGAAGCCGTTTGTGGTTCTTCAGGGTGCAAAACCATTGACGACTGTCCTTCATGTGACTGATGAGCAAAGTGTTGGCGGCATGTGGATAACGGGATTAGAACGTGTAGGAAAGGAAAACAAGGAGCGTATTACCTACCGTTTATACCGTGGCGTAGGATTTGTTAATGAACTGTATTGGCAACCAGAGGATGTGCCGCTTGCATACTCTTCAAACAAGCTGACAATTTTCGGTGAAGGTATCGATAAAAAGTATAATGACCGGCTAGTTAAAATGTTGGAAGCCATCGGTGGAAATCATGTGAGCGTAGTGCTAGCTTCAGGTAATCGGCCGCTGTATGCAGAGCGCTTTATTGTGGAGAAAACGGGCAATATATCGCAAGTAATAAAACAAGTAGCCAGGATGAGTGTCCATTCACGTTTCATTTTACAAGCGGACGAACCATCTATGAGCAGTATGATTGCATCTATACTTGGAGATGCTCCAGTAGGAACGGAAGCGGAACAAGCAGCGTTTACTCGTTTGAAAGAATCGATCTCGGCAGAGCAATATCAAACATTTCGCCAAAACATCCAAGAGAAAATAGGTAAAAAACTTTCGTCATCCGATTTGGATCAATCGTTGTCAAAAATACTTGCATTCGACACGCAGTATTTTCATATGACAATGAAGGAACAGCGATATAACTATCCATTTCTGCTACTTGATCCACGGACAGTATTACTTGATGGAGAAGAAGTTCCAGAAGTGAAGGTAATAGTACAGGAAGGTACAAGTTTTTATCCAGCAGAAGAGTTATTGTCGAAGATGGGCTATTCAATACGTTCAAACGAGCAGTCAATTTATTTCGACGGTCCAAATCGCACCTATCGTTTTTCTAAATTAGAGCCTTTCTACGTCATGAATGGTAGCAAATTTGATTATACAGAAAAGCCTTATACCTCAATTAATAAAAAGTTGTATTTTGATGAAAATTGGTTGCGACGAATCTTCTTTGTATTAATAGATAAGTCGGATGAAACCATTTCTATCGAACAAATTGAAAAGATGATAAAGGAGATGGGAAAAGAGTGAGAGTCATTTCCGGTTCGAGAAAAGGTACGTCTTTGAAATCCTTGCCAGGCACGTCTACGCGTCCGACATCAGACAAAGTAAAAGAGTCTGTTTTCAACAAAATCGGTCCTTATTTCGATGGAGGAACTGTGGTCGAGTTATTTGGCGGCAGTGGCTCCATTGCGATTGAGGCGTTATCAAGAGGGATGGAACAGGCGATTGTATTTGAAAAGAATCCTAAAGCGTGCGCTATTATTAAAGCGAATGCAGAAAAGTGCCGCATGGAAGAATGTCTGCAGATTGAAAAGAGAGATGCACGCCAGGCTGCTACAGTTCTTAAGTCTAAAGAAGTTTCTATTGATCTGCTATTTGTAGATCCTCCCTATGCAACGGTCGAATACTATGATGTAATTAAAGACGTAATAGCACAAGGGTTAGTAGCAGAAAATGCAACCATCATTTGTGAACATGATAAACATATAGACTTGCCCGAACATTACGATACATATAGTCAAATCAGTTCTGCTATTTATGGAAGTACTGCTATTACGATTTACAAGAAAAGAGGCTAACAGGATGACACAAATCGCAATCGTGCCGGGAAGTTTCGATCCGGTGACGAATGGACATTTAGACATTATAGGAAGAGCAGCAAAAACATTCCAGGAAGTGCATGTTGCCGTAATGAATAATTCTTCCAAAAAACCATTGTTTACAGTGGAGGAACGTGTTGCACTTATTCATGAAGCTACATCAAAGTATGACAATGTCAAGATTGACACGTCTTCAGGACTGTTGATTGATTACGCACAAGAAATTAACGCATCCGTTATCGTTCGTGGCTTACGCGCTATTTCAGATTTTGAGTATGAAATGCAAATTACATCGATGAACCGGGTACTGGACGAAAGTATTGAAACGTTCTTCGTGATGACAAAGAGTCAATATTCATTCCTCAGCTCAAGTATCGTTAAAGAAGTGGCACGTTATGGCGGAGATGTCTCCACGCTCGTACCACCACATGTCAATGTAGCACTGAAGAGAAAGTTTGAATAGCAAGGATGGTAATGTAAATATGAAAAAGGATGTCCTTGAAGGGCATCCTTTTTTAATACTTGCTCAATAAATCCAAATGAACAATATAGGGACGAGTAACGTGTTCCAGACCCTTGCAATTACATAGGGGAGTATTCGTATGCCAGCGCTCTTGGCGATCGTCATGACTTGCATGTGGATGCTCATACCGTTAATTGATAGAATGGCCGCGATGAGCATTGGATACATCGCATCTCCGGCAAAATGCTCGGTAGCAGACTGGACGCCTGAAGTCATCTCGAAGACAGCAAGCAATAAAGTTTTTGTCACTCCCATATCCACAGTGATGACGGAAGATATGGAATGCGAAAGCACATTACCGAGAGACGAGAAGAAGATGACCGTGGTGGCCACTAACAATATAACGGATGAACTATCCTTGATCGAGCGCAGCAAAGGAGATGTTTTATGATCTTGTTGAGGGATGATGGGTATAGCTGCCTGTTGATATCGGCTACCCAGAAGCGACATGGCCAATACGAAAAATACGATATTAGCTAGATGAATGGCAATTAACAATTTCCAACCACTTGTAGTACTACCGAATAATTCGTTACCAACAAAGCCAATGATGAACATAGGTCCTGGTGCATGACAAGAAGCAACAAGCAAACTACTTTCAGCTGCAGAAATCTCTCCATTCTTTTTCATTTCACTAACGGTCACGGCACCTACCGGAAAGCCTCCAAACGAACCGAGCACATAAGCTTTTATGTATCGACTCCATTGACTAGTGCCTTGCTTGCTAGGCATTTTCAATAACCACTGCGTTAATATAATATATGGTAGCAAATAGGGAAGTAACGCATGAGTGAATAATTGGGCACCCGAAACGGCTCCTTCATGTGCGACATCTGGCTGCAAAATAAATAAAAAAATTAGCGCCCAGATGAAGAGTACGTTACTCATTGTTCGATACGGCAGGATTATAAATAAAAGGCATCTGTCGCACTCCTTCCTAATTTTTGAAATACATGAACATCTACCGTAATATATATGTAGTATTCGTACAGGCTATTAATGGAGGTGAGCTTTTATGAAAATGCGTAAATGGGCGATAGCCGCGGTAATCCTGCTAGTGGTAGTTGTTTTAGCACTTTATCCGTTAGATATGTATATTTCTCGACCAGGCGGAGCATATGATTTGGCACCACTCGTAGAAGTAGTTGGCGGGGATACGGACGACGTAGGAACATTTAGTTTGATGACCATTGCAATTGGCAAGGCAACACCTGTAACGTATGCTTGGTCAAAGTTCTCAGATAAAATGAAGCTAATGCCGGCTACCCAAGTGAGAAGGCATGGTGAAAGTGATGAAGAGTATGGAGTGCGTCAGATAAAACTAATGGCTGATTCTAAAACACATGCCATATCAGTAGCGTTTGATAAGGCAGGGTTGCCAATCAATAGAAAGTTCACGGGCGTCTTTGTGGCGGGTGTATTACCGGCAGGAGCGTCAGCAGGCAAGCTTAAGGTGGGGGATGTCATTCAATCGATTGATCAACAAAAGCTCGCTTCAACAGATGCATTTATACAAGAGATTAGTGGTATGTCAAAAGGTCAGAATGTACATTTACAAGTGGAACGTGGAGAACGGAAGGTGGATGTTCCAGTAGAATTAAAAGAACTTCCGGAGACGGATGGTCGAGTAGGTCTTGGAATAGAGTTTGAAGAGCAGGTCAAATTGGAAACAGAACCAAAGGTAGATATCCGTACAGAAGAAATCGGTGGGCCTTCAGCAGGCTTGATGTTCACGCTGGAATTGATGAACCGCCTGGTGGATGTCGATTTAACAAAAGGCTATAATATTGCAGGAACTGGCGAGATGCTTGAAGATGGCTCAGTGGGACGGATCGGTGGAATTGATTTCAAAATCATAGCAGCTGATCGTGAAGGTATCGAAATCTTCTTCGCGCCGGACGATGAATTACCGGAAGAAGTGAAAAAGAAGAATCCGCAGCTTCTCTCAAATTATGATGAAGCGAAAGCAACTGCGGATAAAATTGGTGCAAAAATGAAAGTTGTCCCGGTGAAAACGATTGATGATGCATTAAGTTACTTGGAAAAGCTAGAAGAAAAGTAAAGTGTCACAACAAAATGGGGGGATTTTTAAAATCTAGACCTGGCTCTCTTTGCATACCACACATATAAATGTCTGTACTTTTAATATCCATCAGTAGTGAAGGGTCCTTGTGTGAACCTGCACGACTTACAACTGGCAAAGTCACTTCTTTTTTCACTGTGCGTAAATAACTTCTTCCATTTTTAGACATGCCAAGTAATCGTAAATAAGACGGACTGGTAATTTGTGCACGGGTTGATTTTCGATAACCGGTCAATACATGTACTAACATTCGTTGTATTCGTGTCCATGTGTAACGTTTGGATTTCACAGCTTTCATGAATTCTTGGAAAGTGGCGTGTTCTTTTGCAGCGCGCCATAAAGAAAATTCAATTCCTTCCGTGATATCTGCAATGGACGCCAATTGTTCAGGTCCTTCACGAAGAATCATGTACCGAAGAAATGGGTAGAGATGATCCCAGCTTTGATGAGGCTGTTGATGAAGTAGCTCAAAAGAAGCTGAAGGCATGAAAGATTGAACGTGCGCGACATCAGTCGCAAACAGTTCTTTACGTATTCCTGTAGCGCTAGCAATAGAATCTTCAGGTAGTTCATCATCATGATAATGTGTGCCTTTCCGCTCAATCGTGATAGGCATCATAGTCGACCGGATTTCTTTTATAGCCTGCATATAATGAAAACCAAGAATGTTATTCGGTTCTGATAAATCAGCGAGTGGTTCATCAGTAGTGCGTGAAATTTCTTCGTAAGCAATCCGCAATGCATTCGGGTAACTTAGACCTTCTTGCATCGAACACTTAATTTTTTCTTCGTAAAGTTTCTTATGTGTGTTCATAGTGTCCAAACTATGCACAAATGGTGCGATGTGTCCTTCTTCGCTGCCGAAGCAAATATACTCGCATTGAAGGGCGTCTAAGATTTGAACAGCTCCTCTCGCGAATTGAGGTGCATGGGCTGTGGAAAAAGCATAAGGTAACTCGATGACGAGGTCTGCGCCACTCGCGAGGGCCATGCGCGTTCGTGTCCATTTATCAACAATCGCAGGTTCACCGCGCTGAAGAAAATGTCCACTCATTACCGCGATGATTACATCTGCGTCTGTGAGTCTTTTAGCTTCATTGAGATGGAATAAATGGCCATTATGGAAAGGATTATATTCGACGACAATACCAGTAGCTATCAATGGAATCCTCCTCTATACTTGCGTATAATGAATTATAACGTTAAACTTATTAGGGTGACAAGAAAATATCTTGACATCCCTTATTTTAAATACTATAATCAACATTGTTGTCTTGAGGTGATAGACATGAAATGGTCCATTCATCAATTACGGAAACATAGGCAAGGCCCGCTACTGTTTGACGAAGCAGTGAATTTGGATTCCGTGAAAAATCGGAATGAAGAAATTAGGGCAATTCAGCCTGTTCGAGTAAGTGGAACATGTACAATTGGTGAGAAAAAGTTAACATGCCAACTTCGGCTAGAAGGTTCAATGACTTTGCCTTGTGCACGTACGTGGGAAGACGTCGATTATCCATTCTCCATTGAAACAGTTGAGCAATTCAGCTGGGACGAGGGGACACTTCAGACGGATGATGAAATTCATCCGGTTGATGGGGAAATAATTGATTTTACTCCTGTATTGGAAGAACTGATTTTGCTTGAAATCCCGATGCAAGTACTCTGCGAAAATGCAGATGAGATGCAGCAGGTGGAAGGCAAAGGTTGGTCCTATACAACCGATGAGGAATTGGAAGCGCAACGACAAGAAGCAGGAGAAAAAGTGGATCCTCGCTTAGCGGGATTGGCTAATTTTTTTGAAACCGATAAAGAGTAAACCCTTATAAGGAGGTGCCCCCCAATGGCAGTACCAAAGAGAAGAACTTCTAAAACGAAGAAAAATATGCGTCGAACTCATTTCAAAATTGAAGCGCCAGGTATGACTACTTGCGACAACTGTGGCGAAATGAAATTGGCACACCACGTTTGCAAATCATGCGGACACTACAAAGGAAAAGACGTTGTAGGCGAATAATTTAGATTCTACACAACGAAATAAAGACTACCTTGAGACCATGGCTCAAGGTAGTCTTTTTTGTTTTGTGCAAAAATGGTATGCTAAATGGAAAAGGGGGAATTTCTTTGTCTTATTCTATAAAGATCGATCAATCCATAGCTTATTTCACAATTAATCGTCCTGCAATGCGAAACGCGGTAAATTATGATGTCATGGAAGGGCTTGAATCCTTTCTAGATCAAATTGAGGATGATCCTGAAATTTCTTTTGCTGTTATTACAGGAGAAGGTGACCTGGCATTTTGTTCAGGCGGAGATCTTAGTGATTTTCACGGCTTTCACACAGCAGAGGATGCGTTTCCAATGCTTAGCAGGGGGGCTAGTATTTTATATCGGATCGCTACACTACCGATGCCTACAATAGCGCTAGTAAATGGAGCAGCAGTTGGTGGGGGCTGTGAATTGGCAACAGCTTGTGATTACCGTTTGGTTGCATCACATGCAAGAGCCGGATTCATTCAAGGTACACTGGCCATAACGGCTGGGTGGGGAGGAGCTACATTATTATTTGAGAAAAATGGTCCACATGACCGTTTGCTGCAGTTTACGAGTAGAGCGAGCATTCATTCACCTGAACAATTACTAGAGCTTGGCTGGGCAACTGAAGTGTATGAGGGGGATACCGAAGTAGCGCTTGATCAGTTTCTAGCTCCAAAGCTAAACGTACATAGAAATGTACATCGTGCGTATAAATCCATCGCCACTAGGAAATGGAAAACAAACGGGCTTGAGCACGCTATGCAAGAAGAAGCTCGCGTCTGTTCCGTTCTTTGGGAAAGTGATGCACATCATGAAGCAGTTCAAAGGTTTTTAACAAAAAGTAAGTAAAGTTCCAGTCCCGACAAGCATACATTGTCGGGACTGTTTAGAATTCACTTGTAAACGGTTTCATGATTAAGATACACTATCTATAAAGAAGTTATTTTCAATAATTGTTAGTACTTAGAAAATGAGGAGTGATGATATGCAAGAAGTAAAAGCAACTATGGCAGGTACAATCTTCCAGATTGAAGTGAAAGAAGGAGACGCAGTGACGAAGGGACAAGTTGTCGTCATTTTGGAATCCATGAAGATGGAGATTCCGCTAGAAGCTGAAGTGGATGGAACGGTGAATAAGATCCACGGTGCTGAAGGCGATTTTGTAGATGAAGACGAAGTGTTAGTTACCATTCAATCGTAACGAAAGGTGGGGGAGTTCCTTGACAAACGAATCGACCAAGACTGCGTATAATGAAAAACTTCAAGAAATCACCGCTCGTGTTATGGCGGGTGGTGCAGAAAAATATCATAAGAAATTAGAACAACAAGCTAAGTTATTCGTTAGAGAGCGGTTACGCCTTTTATTTGATGAAGGTAACTATGCAGAAGATGGAAAATTTGCAAACTGTGAAACGAAAGATCTGCCTGCAGATGGCGTCGTTACAGCTACTGGGAAAATCGATGGTCAAACAGTTTGTGTCATGGCTAACGATTCTACAGTTAAGGCGGGTTCCTGGGGTGCAAGAACAGTAGAGAAGATTATCCGTATTCAAGAAACTGCTGAAAAGCTTCGTGTACCATTACTTTATTTAGTGGATTCCGCTGGAGCGCGTATTACAGATCAGCTAGACATGTTCCCGAATCGTCGTGGGGCCGGTCGTATATTCCATAATCAAGTGCGTTTATCGGGTGTCATCCCACAACTGTGCCTTCTATTTGGGCCCTCTGCAGCAGGCGGTGCCTATATTCCAGCCTTCTGTGACATTGTCATCATGGTGGAAGGCAATGCCTCGATGTACTTAGGTTCACCACGGATGGCTGAAAAAGTCATAGGTGAGAAGGTAACGCTAGAAGAAATGGGTGGCGCCCGCATGCATTGTACTGTAAGTGGTTGTGGTGATGTGCTAGTAGCTACTGAGGAGCAAGCAATTGTAGAAGCTCGCAAATATCTCTCTTACTTCCCTGGAAATTTTGAAGGGCCTGCGAAATTTGCAGAACCTCGTGCGGTGAAGGAAGGACGTTCATTGGAGGAAATTATTCCCGAGAACCAAAATGCGCCATTCGATATGTATGAGGCTATCGATCAATTAGTAGATGACAATAGTTTATTTGAAATTAAGAAGTTATTTGCACCGGAGGTTATTACTGCTCTTGCACGCATTGACGGACGGCCTGTAGGGGTTATAGCGAATCAGCCCAAAGTAAAAGGTGGCGTGCTGTTTGTGGATTCAGCGGACAAGGTAACGAAGTTCATTACATTATGTGATGCTTTCTCCATTCCGTTGCTGTTCCTGGCAGATGTGCCAGGGTTCATGATTGGGACGAAAGTGGAGCGGCAAGGAATTATTCGGCATGGTGCTAAGTTAATTATGGCGATGAGCTCCGCCACCGTACCGAAAATTTCGGTCGTTGTGCGTAAAGCTTACGGGGCTGGTTTGTACGCGATGGCAGGTCCTGCTTTTGAGCCAGATGTCTGTATTGCGTTGCCGACTGCACAAATCGCTGTAATGGGTCCTGAAGCAGCTGTCAATGCGGTATACTCGAATAAAATTGAAGCCATAGCGGATCCAAAAGAGAGAATTGCATTTATTAAAGAGAAGCAGCAAGAATATAAAGAGGAAATCGATATCTATAAGATGGCCTCAGATCTTATCATTGATGAAGTGGTTGCGCCTCATAATCTACGGTCAGTGCTAGCTGAGAGATTCGGATACTATGAAACGAAAAAATTTATGAATTCTTCGAGAAAACATCCTGTCTATCCTGTATAATAAAACATATCAACAGAGACGCCTTCACTGGGTCTCTTTTTTAAGGAGGAAAGCTATGCGATTTGTAGTGGTAGGAGCGGGATCTATAGGATTATTAATTGGGTCCTATTTAGCTCAACATCAGGCAAATGTAACCTTTTGGGTAAGACGAAAGGAACAAGCAGAGCATTTACGTAGTGGTCTGGTGAGAGGGCCAGAAAACTTTACATATGAAGTAGATTCAACCATACATATTGAAGAGTTGCCAACAGAGGCGTTATGGATCATTGCTGTGAAGTATGATGCGTTACCCGTTGTATTGTCTGAAATCAGCGCTCTACCGGTACAACCGGATTTATTGTTCATTCAAAATGGAATTGGACATCTGTCGCTAATTAAGCAGTATCCACTTGGGCATGTGTCGTTTGCGACAGTCGAGCATGGTGCTGCAAGAATAGATGACCGAACAGTTTCACATAACGGTATTGGACCTATTAACATCGTCGAAAATGACCGGATTGCTCCGACCATACAGTGGATGCAAGAAATAGACCCGCAAAATTTTCCGATTACTACGCAACTAAATGCGAAACAGTTATTGTTTCGTAAAGTACTGATCAATTGTGCGATCAACCCACTAACGGCATTATTGGAAATCAGGAATGGACTGTTGTTAGAAAACCCTCACTTCCATGTGTTATTCCGCCAGTTGTGTGAAGAGTTACTCAGTAACTTTGAAGAGTATAGTGATTTATTGAGCTATAGTGATATAGAAGAGGTATGCCGAAAAACAGCCTATAATCAATCTTCTATGCTTGTAGATAGAATAAAAGGACGGAATATGGAAATCGAGACTATTTTGACAGCAGTGTTGAAGGAAATTAATCAAAAAGGTGGCAGAGCTTCTTTTTTACAAATGCTTGAGACTGCACTGCTTGGAATAAACAGGAGTGAATGTGGCGGATGTTGACGAATATACTTGGAGCATTATTATTGTTCCCTTTTATAATTTTAGTAGTATTAATTATTGTTGCGAAGAAAATAGGGTTACCTAAAAAAAAGAGAATTGGATGGGCGGTAGATTGGACTACACCATTTATGGTACTGACCGTTTTGATTTTGATTCGTGCGATTTGGGATGTTTGGCTACCTATTTTGTTGATCGGAGTAGTGTGTTTAATTGCTATCGGATTTGCAGTTATAGAACGGTCTAGGGAAAAAGAGTTTCGGTCTTCTTGGGTGTTACGCAGAACATGGCGAGCGTATTTTCTACTCTTAACAGTAGCATACTTTTTACTGTTCATTATTGGAATTACGGTGCAGATCATCCGCTACTTGAACTAAAGTGTACTCGTAAGCGTATGAATTCAACCTAATTGGATCAGATGATATACTTGCGGTATTATAGTACATAAAGGGGTTTGTGGAATGGACTTGGACACAATGGAGTTACCGAAAAAGAGTAAATTGATGGAATCGTATCGTCATGATCCACAATTTTTCCATAGATATTTTAAATATGAAATGACACCAGTAGGGTATGAAGAAAGAGCGGAAGAATTACAGCAACGATCTTTTCAGAGAGAACAGCTAGCTGCTGCGGTAGAAAGTTATATGAAGCCATTTGGAATATCCGATTTGGCTGCTCAGTATATACAAGAGCTTTCAGAAGATGCGTTAGTAGTTATTGGCGGGCAGCAAGCAGGGATTTTGACAGGTCCTTTATATTCTGTTCACAAAGCTATATCCGTGATTTTATTGGCACAAAAACAACGAGAAATACTAGAGAAACCTGTAGTTCCTGTTTTTTGGGTTGCTGGAGAAGATCATGATATTAACGAAATCAATCATACATACACTGCGAAGGCAGGAAAAGCGATCAAGCGGCAGTTTAAACAACAGACCATTTTAAAAACGATGGCTTCAGACACACGTTATGATCAAAAAGAAATGACCGCGTATATTAAGAAGATTTTTAAAAGCTATGGAGAGACATCTTATACGCAAAAATTGTTGAATGATGTGCTGCAAACTGTAGAGCAACAACAGAATTTCACAGATTTCTTCACTTCACTGATGAATGAACTATTTACTGCGCATGGATTATTATTTATGGATGCAGCTTATAAACCATTGCGACAACTGGAATCGCCTTACTTCTCACAGATGATTGAGAACACTGAAGCAATGGCGAAGAGCATTTACTATACAGAACAACAGCTTCAAGCAGATGGGTATGCAAAGCCAATTGAATCGGATGTGCAAGATGCTAATCTATTTTATGTTCATGACACGGGGAGGGTACTACTCCGAAGAAAAGATGGGAAATTCGTCAATGAACAAGCGGGGATCAGTTTTACAGCACAAGAAATGCATCAACTTGCAAAAAATGAGCCTTGGTTGCTAAGTAACAACGTAGCCACAAGACCTATTATGCAAGATCTCGTATTTCCTGTATTGGCATTTGTCGGCGGACCTGGTGAAATTGCCTATTGGTCTTTATTGAAAGAAGCTTTTCATCTCATGGGTATCAATATGCCGGTAATTGTACCAAGGCTTTCTATTACGTTGGTCAACAGACAAGTCCAGGAAGCGCTAAAGCTGACGGAAATTACAATGACCCAAGTAATGAATCACGAATTACCGGAACTTCTGGAAAAGTGGCTAGAACAACAACGAGATGAGCAATTCGATCGTTTGTTGACGGAAACCCAGAGTCAATTACAAACGCAGTATGAACAGTTGCAGTCGCATCTCGAAACGTCAGATCCAGGACTACTACAACTTCTCGATAAAAATTTACAATTCCATAAGAGTCAATTTGATTATTTACAGAAGAAAAAAGAGCAATCCATTTTACTGAAGCATCACGTACAATACGAGCGCTATCACGTTATTTCGGAACAGCTATTTCCGGAAGGTTCCCTGCAAGAGCGTCTCTACTCGCCATACTTTTACTTGAACCAGTTCGGTGAAGGATTGATTGATGAGTTACTGAAACAACCTTATACGTTTAATGGATTACATCAACTAGTCTATTTATAAGAAACCACTTAAACCCGTCATTCGTTCTATGAATGGCGGGTTTAGTTTGCGTGTAAAAGAATGTGAATTTGTTGTAGTGGGGTTGTCAATTTAGAAAAGTCATATTCCGGGGGATTCGGAGAGAGTAGATCCTCTTAGTGCCGCACTTCTTACGTTTCAGTTCCTGTGTAAAAAATATAGTCACTTCGTGTGGTGAATTGAAGTAATGGCTGATATCTTTTTGTGGATGAACTAAATCTAAACTTGAACTTAAATAAGTTTAAATACAACACTGTGTCCCATACTAATTCTAGTATGTGGTTTGTTGCCCACCCCGCTTTCTCTGCATGCCTTAAGCATCTCTAATTGGAGCTTCCGGCCTATCTCACACACTAAACAAGTCTCAATTGAAACTAAACGTTATTCAATGGTGATAACGAATGAAAATTGCGAAAAAAGTAGTTTTTTCGGGATACGGGCAGGAATGTAAATCAGAAAGAAGTACTATTGACACATTTTAAAAATTATGCGAAGAAAAACAGCATAGTGGGTGGAGGAAAGTGGGGGGATGTGGTACATTATTTCATACAGTGGGGTGAATTATATGTTCATGGGTGAGTATCAGCATTCAATTGATATGAAAGGTCGACTGATCGTTCCTTCGAAATTTCGGGAGCTATTAGCAGAAGGCTTTATTTTAACCCGTGGACTGGATAATTGCTTGTTTGGATATCCACTGGATGAATGGCAAAAGCTTGAAGAAAAATTGAAAGCGTTGCCGGTTACAAAAAAAGATGCTCGTGCATTCACTCGTTTTTTCTTCTCAGGAGCAAGCGAAGCCAGTCTAGATAAGCAGGGGAGAGTAAATATACCTGCAAACTTACTACAATTCGCGAAGATTGAAAAGGACTGTATGATTATCGGTGTATCCAGCCGTATTGAGATCTGGTCTGCAGAACTATGGGAAGCGTATTACGAGGAATCTGAGGAATCATTCAATGACATTGCAGAAAACCTTATTGATTTTGAATTTTGAAAGCAGGCGGAATAACCATGTTTAACCACACAACAGTATTACTTCATGAAGCCGTCGAAGGCTTAAATGTAAAAGAAGATGGCATTTACGTGGATTGCACACTTGGTGGTGCAGGTCACAGTGAAGAAATTATTAAACTTCTTTCATCTGAGGGACAACTAATCTGCTTCGACCAAGATATGACAGCTATTGAAGCAGCGCAAAAAAAACTATCGAACTATACAGCACAAGTACACTTTGTCCATGCAAACTTTAAAGACTTGAAAAATGAATTAGCAAAATTGGGAATCTCTCATGTAGATGGGATTTTATATGACCTTGGAGTTTCATCTCCGCAATTGGATACACCTGAGCGTGGCTTCAGTTACCATCATGACGCTCCACTGGACATGCGTATGGATACATCTGCGCCATTGACGGCTTATGAAGTAGTCAATGAATGGTCATATTCAGATTTGGTCAGAATATTCTTCCGCTATGGTGAAGAAAAGTTCTCTAAGCAAATCGTTCGTAAAATTGAAGAAGCACGCGCTGATGCGCCTATACGTACAACAGGAGAACTAGCTGAGATTATTAAAACAGGAATACCAGCAGCTGCCAGAAGAACTGGAGGCCATCCTGCGAAACGTGTTTTCCAGGCTATACGAATTGCGGTAAATGATGAGCTAGGAGCAGCTGAACAATCTATAACCGATGCCCTTACGTTATTACGTGAGGATGGTCGGATTAGCGTAATTACCTTCCATTCGCTTGAAGACCGCTTATGTAAAACGATTTTTAAGGAGGCTTCTTCCATGCCGGAGTTGCCGCCAAACTTACCTATTATACCTGAGGGCATGGATCCGGATTTCCGTCTTATTACGCGAAAGCCGATCATCCCTACAGATGAAGAGATAGAGCATAATAAACGTGCCAGATCAGCGAAATTACGAATTATAGAGAGAAAATAGAAAAGGGGAATTGAGCCATGGGACTAGAACAACGGAACTTAAATACGCCATATACACCGGAGATCGAACAACATACTGACCAAAATCAGCCGCAGGTTGTCCGCCGTGTAAAAAAGCGTTTTTCTAAGGGTGAAAAGATATTGTTCACTTTATTTGCAGCATTTACAATCGGATCATCTTCCATGCTTTTACAGACACATTCTGATATAAACACTGTAAATAAAGAAGTGCAGTTGATGAATACTGAAATTGAAAATACTGCAAAACAGAATAATGAATTGTCCATTCAAGTGAGTGACAAATCCACTTACGAACGTATTTGGAAAAAAGCACAAGAGAATGGTTTGAACCTTAACGAAGGTAACGTAAAGGTCGTACCTGGACGATGAAGAAGTTTCGCTTTCAATGGGGAGCCTTTCTAATGTTTGTAGTATTCGGAGGGCTCTTTTTCATATTATTCGGCAGAATTCTTTTTATTCAGATGACGGGCCAAGTAGATGGGAAAGAGTTAGCAAAAATCGCCTCGAACCAATATGAAAAACATGCAGTTTTACAAGCAAACCGTGGGGCAATTGTGGATCGAAACGATGAGCCGATTGCATCGGATACATTAAGTTATAATGTAGTTGCTGTCCTTAATGAAGCTGCTAGTAAAAACAGCAAAAGAAAATATCATGTGGTGGATTATAAGGAGACGGCTAAAGTACTGGCCAAGTATTTACCGTTAAAAGAACGTGAAATTTACGATAAAATGAAAAATGCTAGAGAAGGCACATGGCAAATTGAGTTTGGTCATGCGGGCAAAGATCTGAACCGCGAAACGATGATGAAAATGAAGGAAGAACTCGATAGAAAAAAGTTATCGGGTGTTTTGTTTGTAGAAGGTAAAAAAAGATTCTACCCTAACGGTCGCTTCGCTTCTTACTTAGTGGGCTTTGCCCAAAAAGAAGAAATGGAAAACAACCTAACCGTCACCAAAGGGAAAATGGGGCTTGAAAAAACGTATAACAAGCAACTAACAGGTGTAGATGGAAAAGTGAATTATCAATCTGATGGTTGGGGATATTTATTGCCCACTGCAAGCAAACAAATTGAAGAACCACAGGACGGTCAGACGATTAAACTTACATTGGATAAGACGATCAGTAATTTCGTTGAAGAAGCGATGGATCAAGTAGAAAAAGAGTATTCTCCGAAGAAAATGCTTGTTCTTGTGTCGAATCCTAAAACCGGTGAAATCCTAGCAATGAGTCAGCGACCGACGTTTAATCCGATGACACGAGAAGGTTTAACAGAAAACTGGTTGAATGATGCAGTCGAGCAGACTATTGAACCAGGTTCTCCAATGAAGATGTTCACATTGGCAGCGGCGGTGGAAGAAGATAAATGGGAGCCAGATGATTACTTCAGATCTGGATCTTACCGGATCTACGACAGAGTGATACGTGATGTGAACGTGGAAGGTTGGGGAACGATTACTTTTATGGAAGGTTTACAACGTTCCTCTAACGTGGGAATGGCATACTTACTGGAAAGAATCGGTGATCAGAAATTCATTGAGTACGTTCACAAATTTGGCTTTGGTAAAAAGACTGGGATTGATTTGCCGAATGAAGCGTCGGGCGTTGTACTAGATAATTATCCTGCTGAACGATTGACGACTTCTTATGGGCAAGGTTCTACAGTTACACCACTACAAATGATACAGGCTGCTTCTGCTATCGCCAATAACGGTGTCATGATGAAACCATATGTAATCGACCAAATCATAGACCCGAATACGAATGAAGTGCTGGAGAATCACGAACCTGAAGAAAGTGGAACACCAATTTCCGCAGCAACTGCTAAAGAAGTGCGTGAAATTCTTGCAACAACAGTAACTTCAGAAAAAGGTACTGCACAAAAGTATCATCTGGAAAATTACGCAGTAGGTGGTAAAACCGGTACAGCAGAACTTCCCAAAACAGATGGAAAAGGGTATATGTCTGGCTACGGTAACTACCTATATTCGTTCCTTGGAATGGCGCCGATTGATGACCCGCAGCTTCTAATTTATGTAACCGTTCAGCAACCTAAATTAAAAGCAGGAGAACAAGGCTCCGATCCTGTATCAAAAGTCTTTAATCCGATTATGGAAAACAGCTTGAAATATTTGAACATTGCTCCTGACGATGAACAACTGATACCTGTGAAAAAAGTTGGGGATTATGAAGGGGAAGATGCGGAAACAGCAGCTTCATTGGCAGCAGAGGATGGCTTCCAAACCGTATTAATCGGAGAAGGTGGCAAGGTAACTAAACAAATACCAAAAGCTGACACGAAATTAACGGCGGACTCAATGATTTTGTTGGAAACAAGAGGAGATACCACATTCCCAGACATGACAGGTTGGTCTAAAAAGATGGTACTTTCTTTTACGAACCTTTCAAAGCTGGATATTCGAATCAACGGTGAAGGCTATGTTGTTGGACAAAGCGTAACGGAAGGAACGTCAGTAAACAAGAATGATCCAGTTGTCGTTGAACTTCGGACGCCAAGGCAGCAGTATAATAAAAAGAAGAGTAATGAAGATAAAGAAGAAAACGAAGAGGAGCAAATCATGGGTGGCTAATGTATAGCGCGCGATTTCCCAGCATACCTTAATAGAAAAAAGGTAGTGAGTCATTGCGTTCATTTATTGATATGCAGTCCAAAAAACGTTTACGTGCAGCCTTCTTATGCTTTCTTATCTGTCTACTACTCGTAATAGGAAAACTATTTCATGTCCAAATCATCAAGCATGAATGGTTGAAAGAAAAAGCAGAAGAAAATTGGGATATTGAAATTCCTTTTGGTGCTATGCGTGGAAATATTACGGATCGAAGTGGTAAGTTGATTGTCGGTAATAAACTAGCACCTACGCTGTATTTCATGCCGGCTCAAAATCCCGACATTTCCAGCGACATACCTGCAATTGCAAAAATCCTTAAAATGCCACCAGAAACTTTGGAAGAAAAGCTGAAGAAAAAAACATATATGGTGAAATTAGCTCCAGAAGGAAAAAATATTACGAAGGAGCAAGGGGATGAAATTACTAAACTACAAGTAGCCGGCTTGTATGTAGGAGTAGATTTCGTCCGACATTATCCATATGATGATCTGTTAGCGCGTTTGATTGGCTTTACCGGCTATGATGGTGATGGGTTGGCAGGTATTGAGTATGCATATGATGAAATTCTAAACGGAACAGGAGACAAAGTACGACTGTTCACTGATGCTAAAGGAATTGCATTGCCACACGTAGAAGATAGTTTCGAACATGGGAAAGATGGTTCGAACTTGGAGTTGACTATCGATCTGAAAATGCATCAAATTGTGGAACGCGAACTGATCCAAGCAATGGAAAAATATGATGCAACACAGGCACTGGCTATCATCATGAATCCAAAAACAGGAGAATTATTGTCACTGGCCTCTGTACCTGGTTTTGATCCACGAGAATATCAATCAGCCGATTCCACTATCTATAATCGGAATTTGCCTGTATGGATGACGTACGAGCCAGGTTCCACATTCAAAATTCTTACATTGGCAGCTAGTTTGGAAGAAGACGTCATCGATTTGGAGAAGGAAAATTTTTATGATCCTGGTTATAAAGTCGTTGCAAACGCTAGGTTACGGTGCTGGAAGCGAGAAGGTCATAAAGATCAAACATTTTTGGAAGTCGTAGAAAATTCATGTAACCCTGGATTCATTACGATGGGACAGCGACTTGGAAGTGAAAGATTAGATCGTTACATTCGTGAATTCGGCTTCGGTAGCTCAACAGAATCAGGCATTGCTGGTGAATCGAAAGGTATTCTGTTTTCCAAAGAAGCATTTGGACCGGTGGAACAGGCAACTACTTCGTTCGGGCAAGGAATCTCTGTCACCCCAATCCAACAAGTGCAAGCAGTCGCTGCAGCTATTAATGGCGGCAAACTCTATAAGCCATATATCGTGAAATCAATAAAAGACTCTGAAGGTAAGACGTTAAAAGAATTTGAACCAGAATTAAAAAGACAAGTAATCAGTGAAGAAACATCAGCTAAAGTGCGGCATGCGCTTGAATCTGTTGTAGCTAACGGATCGGGTCGTAATGCGTTTGCAGATGGTCTTCGAATAGGTGGTAAAACAGGGACGGCACAGAAAGTAGAGAATGGTCGTTATAAAGATGGCGATTATATCGTCTCCTTCATTGGTTTCGCGCCTGCAGACGATCCCGAACTACTCGTTTATCTAGCTATCGATAGTCCAAAGAACTCCATTCAATTCGGAGGAGTTATCGCTGCACCAATCGTAGGACGTATCATTGAAGAAATTGCTCCGATTGCTAATATTGAAAGAAGAAAAGAGCAGTTAGAGAAAGAATACCGATGGGGAGACGCGATCACATTCCGTTCACCCGATTTACTTGGAATGAATGAAAAAGAATTGCTGTCTCAAAATTACACGTTCAAAGTTAAATGGCATGGAAAAGGTAAGAAAGTGATTCGACAGTTACCCGCTCCCCATACTTTGATGACCGTGGAAGACACGATTCATTTGTACACGGAATAAGCAATGCTTCACTGACAGGCAATTGATAGTAGAAGGAGAACTTAACATGACACTCGGCACCACAGTTACGATAATCGCTGTCGCATTTTTTGTATCAGCGATTATCGGGGTGATCATCATCCCATTACTTAGAAGGTTGAAATTTGGTCAAAGCATACGGGAAGAGGGTCCGAAAGCGCATTTGAAGAAAGCGGGCACGCCCACAATGGGCGGGCTCATCTTCCTTCTTTCCATATCGATTTCAACACTCGCTTTATCTTACATAAACGACACATTAACTACTCATACGATTGTGTTATTGATCGTGCTGACCGGTTTCGGAATCATCGGCTTCCTAGATGACTTTATCATCATAGTGGCGAAGCGCAACTTAGGATTGACATCACTTCAGAAATTAATTGGACAGATCATCATTGCGATTGTTGCCTTTTTCTTACTGAAACTCGGACCATTCGAAACTGCAGTAATGATTCCTTTCACGGAACTTGGAATAGATCTTGGTGTATTTTATGTGGCCTTTTTGGTCTTTTGGCTCGTAGGTTTTTCTAACGCAGTTAACTTGACGGATGGATTGGATGGTCTCGTTGGTGGTACATCGACTATAGCATTCACTGCATTCGGTGTATTGGCGCTAGTGTATGAGCAAAACGATATTGCGTTATTCGCATTCGTAGTAGCAGGTGCGATGCTTGGATTTTTATTATTCAATATCAAACCAGCGAAAGTATTCATGGGAGACACAGGTTCATTGGCATTAGGCGGCGCGCTCGCTATGATTTCAGTATTAATCAAACAAGAATTATTGTTGTTGATCATTGGAATTGTATTTGTAGTAGAAACACTTTCCGTTATTATTCAAGTCATTAGTTTTAAAATGACAGGAAAACGCGTCTTTAAAATGAGTCCCATTCATCATCACTTTGAATTATCAGGCTGGTCTGAATGGAAAGTAGTGATTGTGTTCTGGGGTGTGGCATTGCTTGCTGCCCTCGTTCCAGTCTTCTTGGAGGTCATGTAGATGAAGAATACAGAACAATTCATAGGGAAAAAAGTACTTGTAGTCGGCCTTGCGAAGAGTGGAGTGGCAGCAGCAGGTTTGCTTCATCGTCTAGGTGCGGAAGTGGTAGTCAATGACTCTAAGTCGCTAGAAGGCAATGAAGAGGCAATAGAACTTCAAACTCAAGGAATTGAAGTCATTGGTGGGGGGCATCCAAGTGATTTACTAGAACGAAACTTTGACTTTATTGTGAAAAATCCGGGGATTCCTTATAGCAATTCGTTAATTGCTAGTGCTGTTGAACGAAAAATCCCGATTTGGACCGAAGTAGAATTAGCAGGTATTCTCAGTGAAGCACCGGTCATTGCTATTACGGGTTCGAACGGTAAAACGACAACCACCACATTGCTTTATCATATGCTCAATATGGCAAAGAAAAATCCGTTGATTGCCGGCAATATTGGAACTGTTGCTTGTACAGTGGCGGAAAAAGCTCAGGCGAATGAAGTGATTGTACTTGAAGCCTCTTCATTTCAGTTAGCTGGAACAGAAAGCTTTACTCCGCGTATAGCGATTTTCACGAATTTATATGAAGCGCATTTGGATTATCATGGATCGATGCAAGAATACTTAGATGCGAAGTTGCAAGTGGCTCGCAATCAAACTTCAGAAGAATACTTGATTTTCAATGCAGATCAAAGGTTAATCAAAGAAGCAATAGAATCATTTAAATCTGAAAAAGTTCCATTCTCTGTACTTGGAAAAGCTAGAGAAGGTATTTCAGCGGATGGCGAATGGATTTATTGGCAAGGTGAACCTTTCATAGAAATTAAGCATATCAAATTACCGGGCCGTCACAATTTAGAAAATATCTTATCGGCAACAGCTGCAGCCATATTGTCAGGGTGTGAAAAAACGGCGATAGAAAATGTCTTAAGTTCTTTCACTGGTGTTCGCCACCGCATGCAATTTGTTCGCGAAGCGAATGGCCGTACAATATACAATGATTCAAAAGCAACCAATACATTAGCAACAAAAAGTGCACTTTCCTCATTTAAGATGCCAATCGTCTTGATTGCGGGCGGACTTGACAGAGGTCATTCATTTGAAGAATTACGACCTCACATGAAAAATGTCCGTGCTGTCGTGACGATAGGGGAGACGGCAGAGCGTTTTGCGGAATTTGCGAAGTCTTGTGGTGTCACAGAGGCGACCCGGGCATCTACTATGCATGAGGCTGTTGAAAAGGCATACGCATGTAGCTGTGAAGACGATGTGATTTTATTGTCGCCAAGCTGTGCAAGTTGGGATCAATATGAGAGCTTTGAAAATCGTGGTGACCAATTTGTCGAGGCCGTAATGAAGTTGTAAATTCATTGCAATAGTTGGAAAGAAAACTGAAGAAGTGACTGAATAACTTGAGGAAGGATGCGAACGCTGGAAAGAACCTACCGAATAATCTTTTTGACAACCGCCTTACTATTGTCGCTGATTGGATTAGTATTTGTGCAATCGGCAGGATCTTATTGGGGAGAAGTACATTATCAAGATTCTTCTCCATTTATCGTCAAGCAAGGTATTTACATGGTTATTTCCTTAGCTGTTGCGTATGTACTGGTTAAGAGCCCACTAACATCTCATCCTAAATTCTGGACCTACTGCTATATCGCTTCGACCTTGATGTTGGTAGCCGTATTGATACCAGGTGTTGGAGCGGTACGAAACGGTTCTCAAAGCTGGATCGCTCTCGGCCCCATCAGTTTGCAACCGGCTGAATTCGTGAAGGTTGCATTACTAGGGAAATTAGCAAGCGGTATGAAGAAACATAAAGAGAAGTCCTGGCAATGGCAGCACTTTGCATGGATTTTATTACCCGCAACGTTAATCATGTTGCAACCTGACCTCGGCTCTGCCGTCATCATGATAGTGTCTGCCTTTGTTATTCTTTTCTTAGCAGGCTATCCATTGTCATTCTTTATTTTTCTTTTCGTCTCAGGTCTCGGTGCTTTTATTGCACTCATTCTAGCTGCACCGTATCGGCTAGATCGAATTAAATCCTACGTTGATCCGTGGAACGATCCTCTCGGTACGGGGTTTCAAAGTATACAATCTTTATTCGCAATTGCCCCAGGTGGATTATTTGGTCATGGTTTCGGGAATAGTCGTCAAAAGTTTTTGTACTTGCCTGAACCTCAAAATGATTTTATCTTTTCCATCATTGCAGAAGAAATCGGGTTTATAGGTGCGGCATCTATCGTGCTGCTGTTTATCTTGTTATTCGCTTCTGCATTCGGTATAGCGATACGGCTGAACAACTGGAATTCGTTTTTAATTGTCACCGGTATGGTGTCTATGATCACTTTCCAAACGTTTTTAAATATGGGAGTCGTCTCAGGTTTGCTGCCTGTGACAGGGGTGACGTTACCTTTCATTAGTTATGGAGGATCCTCGCTGTTAACTACGTGGCTTGCTGTCGGAACGATTCTACACTACTCTGCGAATAAAAGGGCAGGTTGAAGGGAGAACAGGATGTGGAAAAAGTAATAGATATTGAAGATCGGATTCCATCCATGCGTAAAAAACGCAGAAGAAGGGCCAATATGAGTTTTCTTCTGCTCGTCGTGATATTCGTCCTTGTTCTTCTTGCCTTGTTGTATTTCCAATCGTCATTAAGCGATGTTTCGAAGATATCCATTAATGAGACTGTACTACAAGAAAGTGAGTACTATAAGGGTCAGAGTGGATTGTATAAGGGGCAATCACTGTGGGGGTTCCGTGCAAAAGATATAGAAAATAATCTTGAAAAAATTCCTGGTGTGAAAGAAGCTAAAGTGAAACGTGATTTTTATAATGATGTTTCCATCAATGTTACGGAATGGGAACCGGTTGCTTATATAGAGAATCAAACTCAATATGACCTATTGTTGGAAAATGGTGATCGCTTAGAAGCAACCGATCCTGATATCCTTTCACATGCACCCATCTTATCTGGTTTTACCGAGCCAGATGTGACGGAACGAATGATCAAACAACTACAAAAGATGGATAATACAGTTTTTGAACTCCTCTCCGAGCTTCGTTATGAAGGAGAAGATAAAATTGACGTATTCATGAGTGATGGATATGAAGTACATGCATTGATTTTAGGTTTTGCTGATAAAATGTCCTACTATCCTGATATTATTGCGCAATTGCCTAAAGAAGAAAAAGGTGTGTTGGATATCGAAATTGGTGTGTACTTTAAAACATATACAGATTTCTACAAAGAACCAGTACCGGTAGATGTGAAGATCCCGCAGCCTGTTGAAGAGTCAAACGTAACAAAAGGCAAACCGGCAGAAGTAGAAATTAATAAGGAGGAAAAGAGTGAGCAAGAAACTGAATAAAACTAGAGAAAAGCGCGGCAAGCAATTAGTGCTGTCCATCGTATTTCTAGTATTGGGCTTCATGCTTGCGTTTTCCTATAGAACAATTGGCAGTAAGGAAAAAGTGCTAGATCCAGAGCAATCCGATTTATTTCAGCAAGAAGAACAGTATCGTGCAGAGCTAATCGATCAGCAAGAAAGAAATAAAGAGTTGACAAATGAATTACTCGAGAAACAAAAAGACGTGCGGTCGTTTGAACAAGTCTTCTCCGATAAAGAAAAAAATCATGCGATTCTTGTAGAAAAAGCACGAGATTTAAGGTTATTGCTTGGAGATATTCCGTCAAAAGGTGCGGGGGTCAAAGTGACACTGGAAGATGCGGAATATGATCCTTCGGTACAGAATCCGAATGATTATATCGTCCATGAAAGTCATGTTTTACGTGTAATCAATGAATTGAAAATCGCAGGTGCGCAAGGAATGACGATCAACGGGCAACGGATTAATTCAAATTCGTATATAAAATGTACAGGCCCTGTTATTATGGTTGATGGTAGAACGTTTCCAGCACCTTTTATTATAGAAGCAGTAGGAGATCCGAAAGTGCTATCTCCGGCATTACATTTAAAAGGCAGTGTTATAGATGGCTTGTTGCGAGATAATATCGTCGTCACACTAGAAGAAATGAAGGAAGTTCAACTGCCTGCGATTCGTGACGAAGTATGATGGATTGTGGGGGGGTAGAGTGAAGCGAAAAACACACTGGAAATTCACGTTGATTCTCGGTATAGTGGGGTTTGTATTGGCTTTACAATATAACTCGATGAATACAGCATCTCCACGAGACACACGGGATTTATGGGCTATTCGTAAAGAATTATCGAGTGAAAAGAAAATTCATTCTGAACTCTTAGAAGAAATCAGGGGGATTGACCAGACACTTGTAGCGTATAATGCATCACCCGAAGCCAATGCTGCAAGTGTGTTGCAAGATACGTTGGATAAATTGTATAAACAAGCGGGGTTCATGCCGACCACTGGTCCAGGATTTGTAATAGAGGTTGCTCCATCCCCAGAAAGTATTGCGTTCGGTTATGAAATAAAGCCAGTCTCATCTGAACTGCTGGCTTGGTTTATTAATGTGGTGAATCAACAACAAGGTAATGAGTTGGAGATTGACGGCAAGCGCTTCACTACGTTGAGTTGGATTCGGGATATTAATGGTAATCTAACAGTCAGTGGGGAAGTGGTTTCCACGCCACCGTTCAATATTAAAGTCGTTTCTCCTTCAAAGGAAGCCAGTGAAAAATTGTATAATCAATTATTAACTACTGCCATCCAAGATGAATTTTATTTGGACGACTTCGTTTTGACAATTAGTGAACCAGAGGAACGTATTACGTTACAAGGCTGGACGGGTGGTTTTGAAAATCGATTTTTAAAAGAACAAACAAAGGAGTAATGACAATATGTGGCTACCCTTACTTGGGCTCCTCCTTGGCGTTTCACTAGGTTTGCTCTCGGATATACAAATCCCGCAAGTATATAATAACTATTTAACTATTGCGATTCTCGCTGCATTTGATACACTATTTGGTGGAATCAGAGCCTATCTTCAGCAAGTGTATGACGACCGAATATTCGTCAGCGGATTTTTCTTCAATATACTATTAGCAGCAGCACTCGCGTTTATCGGTGTACACCTTGGTGTAGATTTATACTTGGCAGCAGTTTTCGCGTTTGGCGTAAGATTATTCCAAAACATCGCGGTCATGAGAAGAATCCTGCTTGCAAAATGGACGAGTAGAAACAAAAATCCCGATACAAATGCGTAATATTAAATGTTTTTAGAAGAGGGTGTTGAAAATATTTAGACAAAGCAGTCATAATACAATAGAATGGAAGTTACTAGTTACATTAAGGAGGTGTCAATAATTGAGTAAATCAAATCATTACGTATCACTTGATATAGGATCATCCACAATTAAAGTCTTAATTGGGGAGATGGATCAAAATGCCCTGCATGTAATTGGTGTAGGAAATGTACAATCTGCTGGAATTCGCAAAGGAACAATTATTGATATTGATGCCACTGTACAGTCAATCCGTAAAGCGATTGAACAGGCTGAAAGAATGACAGGTTTGAAAATTGAAGAAGTAGTTCTTGGCATCCCGGCAAATGGTGTCCAATTCCAAAACGTCAAAGGCGTTGTGGCAGTGAACTCTGAAAATCGTGAAATCACCGATGATGATCTTGAAAGAGTTATGAAATCATCACAAGTAATGAATGTCCCACCCGAAAGAGAATTCGTCAATTTAGTGCCAAAGCAATTTATTGTCGATGATTATGATGAAATCACAGATCCCCGTGGTATGATGGGAGTAAGATTGGAAATGGACGCCACGTTAATTACGACGTCCAAAACTCAACTACATAACATTTTACGCTGTGTAGAAAAAGCTGGTTTACAAATTCGTGAAATTTATTTGCAACCATTAGCGGCAGGTACTTTCGCGTTATCTGAAGATGAAATGTATCATGGAACTGCCTTTATCGATATTGGCGGAGGGTCCACTACGGTATCGGTATTTGCTGAAAATCGTTTGATCAGCACGTCTGTATTACCTGTTGGCGGAGATCATATTACAAAAGACTTATCTATCGTCTTAAAGACACCTACAGAACAAGCAAGAATGATTAAACATCAGTATGGCCATGCCTATTATGATGATGCTTCAGATGAGGAATTATTTGAAGTACCCGTAGTAGGGTCAGATGCAAAAGATCAATACAGTCAGCGTTATATCTCTGATGTTATCGGTTCACGTCTTGAAGAGTTATTCGAATTGATTCTCGAAGATTTGTACGCAACAGGTATCCGTGACTTGCCTGGCGGTATCGTGATCACAGGCGGTACAGCTAAACTAGATGGAATATTACAGTTAGCTCGTGATGTCTTTAAAACAAGAGCTAGATTATACACACCAGAATATATTGGTGTCCGTGAGCCGATGTATTCTACTGCGGTTGGCTTGATTCGCTATGCGTATATGGAAGATGTGTTCTTTGGCTATGAAGAAGAGCCAGTTGGTTCACCTCAATCAACAGAATCCATTTATGAAGTTGCGGAAGCTTCAGCTAGACCAGTTAAACCGAAAAAAGAAAAAGGTCAAGGATTCATGAAACGCGCTAAAAAAGTATTCGACAATTTCTTTGAGTAAAACATTGTGTTGGATGGGGAATTGCAGATAATTTAGAGGAGGAAAATCAATGCTTGAATTTGAGACGAACATAGATGCATTAGCGGTAATTAAAGTTATTGGAGTAGGCGGCGGCGGAAACAATGCGGTCAACCGTATGATTGAACATGGAGTGCAAGGCGTAGAGTTTATCGCGGTAAACACAGATGCTCAAGCATTGAAATTATCATCGGCTGAAATCAAACTACAAATCGGTGAGAAGCTTACTAGAGGACTAGGCGCAGGCGCTAACCCTGAAGTAGGTAAAAAAGCAGCTGAGGAAAGTAAAGAGCAGATCGAAGAAGCTCTACGTGGAGCGGATATGGTCTTCGTTACAGCTGGTATGGGAGGCGGAACTGGTACGGGTGCAGCACCAGTTATTGCTCAAATCGCTAAAGATATTGGGGCATTGACTGTAGGTGTGGTTACACGTCCGTTCACTTTTGAAGGAAGAAAGAGATCTACTTCAGCAGCTGGCGGTATCGCAAGCATGAAAGAAGCAATCGATACGCTAATTGTTATTCCTAATGACAAATTGCTTGAAATTGTAGATAAGAACACTCCGATGCTTGAAGCGTTCAGAGAAGCTGACAATGTATTGCGTCAAGGTGTACAAGGTATCTCTGATTTAATCGCAGTGCCTGGATTGATCAACCTCGACTTTGCTGACGTGAAAACAATCATGTACAACAAAGGTTCTGCGTTGATGGGTATCGGTATGTCTACTGGTGAAAATCGTGCAGCGGAAGCAGCAAAAAAAGCGATTTCCAGTCCATTGCTTGAAACATCCATCGATGGAGCAAAAGGTGTACTAATGAATATTACAGGCGGCTCGAACTTGAGCTTGTTTGAAGTGCAAGAAGCAGCTGACATTGTTGCCACTGCATCAGACGAAAACGTCAACATGATTTTCGGTTCTGTCATCAACGACGACTTGAAAGATGAAATCATCGTTACAGTTATCGCGACAGGATTTAACGAAGAACAATTAGCTCCGTCAAGACAAAGAGGTGCTGGTGTAACGGGTGGCGTTCGTCCACAACGACCTACTCAACAGCAACCACCGACACAAAGCAGATATGAAGAGCAACCACGTTACGAGCAACAATCTGAGCCGAGACAACCACAGGTTAATCAGCATCAGCACGAAGAACAACTGGACATCCCAACGTTCTTACGTAATCGTACGCGTCGTAAATAATAAATAGAACAAGCTTCCCGCATGAGATGAGTTTTTCATACGGGAAGCTTTTTTTGTGTTTTCATAATAGCGATTACTCTACGCACTTAAAAATATGTCGAAGTTTTTTTCTGAAACTATCCAAAGCCCGACAGTATTTTCATTATAGCCGTGATAATCTGTTTGTAAGGAGGCCGGCATATGTATGGAGAACTGATGATAGGAATCAACATGCTCTTTAACTACGCCATCCTATCATTCACTAATAAAGTTGGAAATCATCAAACGAGCAGGAGGAGGTTATGGAGTGCAGCATTTCTCGGAGCCTTCTTTATTACGTTGTTCCCGTATTCTGTGCCAGCGATGATTTTGACTTTCTTAGGAATGACGTATATTGCATTTGGACAAACGTTCGGTAGTTGGAAGAATTCTATCCTCGCTGTACTGATCGCGTCTTTTTTCGCGGGGGGAATGTTGACCTTGGTCTATGCACAGATTAGTATTAGCGTAAATCAGAGCTTTTTATTCGTAGCGATTGGTCTAACCTATCTATCGTTATACATTGTGAAACATAAATGGATTGATACACGCATGATGAATAAGTTAATGAGTTTTACGCTCGATTCAGAATTAAGTTTATGGGGAAAATCGATACCACTTAAAGTATTCATTGATACGGGTAATCATTGTGTAGAACCTTTATCAGGAGATCCTGTACATTTTATTGGCTATCAAGCAGTTAAAGAACAGCTGCCAGTCGACTTCGCTTCAGCATTAGAGTCCTGGAATCCTGACCAATCACCAGACTTGGCTAGTTTCCCTGCTACTTATCAAAGAAGTCTTCGGTTAATACGATTGCAGACTGTTCAGGGAGCTTCATGGGCTGTCGGAATCAAGTATGATAGTTGGTCGCTCGAAGGAGAGTTATTGCCTGTGGGATATATCGTCTTGACGAGAGAACAGCGTCAATACCCTCAAGGTGCAGCAGCTATTTTGCAAATGAGCGCGATGGATGTACTAAAAGAAGAAGGGAGAACGGCTATATGTTGACAGAAGTAAAAAAATGGGTTTCATATATTGCAGGATTCTTCAGACGAAAAGGCGGCATATTTTATATTGGAGGACATGAATCTCTTCCTAAGCCTCTCGATAAGGAGCAGGAAGCCAAAATGATTGCAGCATTAATGAAGGGAGATCCTGCTGCACGTGATACATTGATCGAAAAGAATTTACGTCTTGTCGTCTATATCGCAAGACGCTTCGATAATACGAACACAAATATTGAAGATCTCATTAGTATTGGAACTATTGGATTGATCAAAGCAATTGAAACTTTTAAAGCAGATAAAAATATTAAGCTTGCGACATACGCTTCTCGTTGTATTGAAAATGAAATTTTAATGCACTTGCGTAAAACGAATCGAATTCGTTCAGAGATTTCATTCGATGAACCGTTGAATTCAGATGCCGATGGTAATGAGTTGCTTCTATCGGATATTCTAGGTACAGATGAAGATATTATTACAGACGACGTAGAGAAAAAGTTGGAGCGACAATATATGATCGATGCCATTTCCATTTTGGATGAAAGAGAACGTTATATTATGGAACAACGATTCGGACTGATGGGAACAAATGAAATGACACAAAAAGAAGTAGCGGATCTTCTGGGTATTTCACAATCTTATATATCTAGATTGGAAAAGAAAATAATCTCTGAGCTACGTGATCGACTAAATCAGCCCATTTCATAACTGGACTTATCGGCAGAAATTGGCGATTCGTGAATTCGCATATTCTAAAGAGTTGAGGACAGACTACTCTGTACACTCACCTATAGAATGCGGAGGAAGAGCCAATGGTACGTACAAGAGTAGAAATTTGTGGGATCAATACGTCCGAGCTGCCTTTATTAACTGCAGATGTGATGAAAGAGACATTCATCCGTTTGCAAAGCGGTGACGAATTTGCCAGAGATGAATTGGTATTTGCGAATTTGCGTCTCGTACTTAGCCTTGTTCAACGCTTTAACTATCGTGGAGAGCAGGCTGATGATTTATTCCAAGTTGGTTGTATTGGGCTGTTGAAAGCCATAGACAATTTTGATTTAAAACATAATGTCCGGTTTTCTACCTATGCTGTGCCGATGATCATTGGAGAAATTAAGCGACATCTTCGTGATCATCATGCTGTTCGTGTATCTCGATCGTTACGTGATATCGCGTATAAAGCCATCAGAGCAAAAGAACAATATGTCAACGAACATCAACACGAACCAAAAATATCAGATCTAGAAAAGATAACGGGCATACCGGAAGAAGATATCCTATTCGCCTTAGATGCCATACAGGACCCTATGTCGTTGCATGAGCCAATGAACAGCGATGGCGGTGATCCGATTTATATGATGGATCAGCTACATGACCAAAGAGTATCAGAAGACCGCTGGATGAACTATGTGTCCATTAAAGATAAGATGGGCGAACTGGACGAACGTCAACAGCTCATCGTCTCCAAACGATTTTACCTCGGGCAGACGCAAACCGAAATCGCTAAGGAGCTCGGGATTTCACAGGCGCAAATATCGAGAATTGAGAAGCATGCGATGGAACAGATTCGGCTTGGAATTGAACAGAAGAAATACTAGATATCGACTGAATGTATATAAGACTGTCCTTCACACATTAATTTGTGAAGGACGGTTTTTCTTTTTTTAGCGAACGAGTGAGCAACGAGATTGTATCGTATCTGTGCGCTCCACTCTTGTTTTGTTTCGAATAGTCATGTGGTGAGTTCTAGTCGAACCTAAATCCCAAAACTATCACGCAAGCGCTCACTAACTTGCCTAAGTGATCATAGTTTCTACACAACCGCTCATTAAGCATTTCTCTTTACCGTATTTGAAATTAGAAAAGTGAAAAAGCGTGTTAATTACAATAAAAGCTAAAAGCAATTTCATCCTAATGCAATTCATAAAACTTATCTAATGCTCCTCTCTCTATACATTTCCTGATTGGTAAAGCAATTTCCCACGTTCTCATTAAAACTCACTATGCATAGTATGAAAGAAGGAGGGGGAACTATGCGTTTTTCCAGCTTGCAGAAAAAAGAAGTGATTGAACTGAAAAAAGGGTCGTTCATAGGTTTTGTTCAAGACGCTACAATCGACATCGAAAAAGGTGAAATTGCGCAACTTCATATAGGTGAACTTGAGCGCTCCTTCTTCTCAGACAGCAAGTCAAAAGGTGTCCAAAAAATCCAATACAAAGACGTCATGACGATTGGAAAAGATATTATCTTGATCGAGAATAAACGGCTCAATAAATGACTTATCGTTGATATATAGTGCCCTAATTGATACAATGAAATAAAGATGATGAAAAGTAGTGATAATATGGAACAAGTAGAACAACGACTAGTAACTATACAAAAACAAATACATGATGCATGTAAAAAGGTAAATCGTAGCTCGGATGACATCACGTTAATAGCTGTCACGAAGCAAGTGTCTTCCGCTAGAGCGCAATCCTTACTAGATGTTGGGATTAAGGACTTAGGGGAAAATCGACTTGAAGGATTGCTAGAAAAGCAAGAAACGATTGAAGATCCGGTTAATTGGCACTTCATTGGTAACTTGCAGACACGCAAAGTAAAAGAATTAGTCGACACTATTGACTGCCTTCATTCGCTTGACCGTATGAGCCTTGCGAAAGAAGTGCATAAGCGGGCAAGTAAGCCGCTTGATTGTTTTGTACAAGTCAATGTTTCAGGTGAAGAATCTAAATCCGGTATTACTCCCGATGAAGTAGATGTATTTTTTGATCAATTGGCAGCTTACGAAAACATTCATGTAATAGGACTCATGACGATGGCGCCAAATACAGATGATGAATCTATAGTTCGCAACACATTCCGTTCCTTACGTAAACTACGGGACAAAATCGCAGCGAAAGGATTATCCTATGCACCGTGTACAAAACTGTCCATGGGTATGTCTAATGACTTTACAATCGCAATAGAAGAAGGTGCAACTCATATACGCATCGGCACTGCATTGGCCGGATCAGAAAGCGAGGAAACTGAATGAGCCTCAAAAAACGATTGGAAAAAATGTTTTGGGTACAAGAAGAAGACTTAGTTCAACAACCAAAACCTCAAAGTAAACCAACTAAAGGTGAACAAGCAATGGCCCGTAAAGAGATGAAGAAGCTAGGAGGTAAGAAACGAGCTGTTAATAGTCGTCTTCAAGCCTCTCAGCAACAAGCTTCCTCCACACAAGCTCCAGTGATTAGCTTACAAAGTCTTCAAAAATCGTCAAAAGTCATTCTACTCGAGCCGCGTTCTTATGCAGAAGTAGAGGACATTGCAGAACATTTAAAGAATCGCCGTTCTGTTGTAGTGAACTTACAGCAGATAGAACGAGATCAGGGATTTCGTATTATTGATTTTCTAAGTGGTACAGTTTATGCCCTCGGTGGTGACATTCAACGAATTGGCGCAGATATATTTCTATGTGCACCCGACAACGTGGAAGTAGCCGGTAAAATTACGGAATTTCTATCTGAACAACAAGAACGATAGGCTACACAACTTAGAACTTTCGCCTAATGAAAGTCGAACAATTTGAATGAGGTGTACATGTTATTATGATCGCATTATTAAACAATTCATATTTATTGATCTCTGGAGCCTTACAATTATATTCTATCCTGTTAGTCATTTATATTTTAATGTCATGGGTTCCTTCTACTAGAGAAACAAAATTTGGTCAACTTATAGCAAAAATAGCAGAGCCATATTTAGGATTTTTCCGTAAGTTCATACCGCCATTTGGTATGATTGATTTTTCCCCGATTGTCGCATTGCTGTCATTACAATTAATCAGCAGAGGAATAGGTCAGATTTATTTGATGATTTTCCAAGCATTAGTAAATTAAGTATAACCTTAACTGAAATTGGAAATCCTCACAAGGTGAGGATTTTTTATATAAGGAGAAGGAATAGAATGGATTCGATATTTCAACATTTTCGAAAAGAAGAACAACCATTTATTGAAAAAGTGAATAGTTGGGTGAAAGACGTTGAAGATACATATGCACCCAAGCTAACAGAGTTTATGGATCCACGTCAGCGCTTCATAACAGAATCCATCGTGAGGAATTCAGACCTTACATTGACAGCTGAAGGAGGCTTTCACGATGCAGAACGCCAACGTGTGCTAATCTATCCTGATTACTACACCCCGACTAAAGAGGATTTTCAAATTAGGATTTATAAGGTGAACTACCCACAAAAATTCGTTACAATGAAACATTCACAATTACTTGGGTCTCTACTGTCTGTTGGAATTGAGCGTTCACGATTTGGAGATATTCAACTAACTGAAGAAGCAGTACAATTTGCAGTTGCTCAAGAAGTGTCTGAATATATCCACGTCCATTTTACGCAAGTCGGAAAAGTGAAAGTTTCTGTAGAGCCAGTTCTGAATACGGAAGATTTTATCGATGTGAAAGAAGAGTGGACGGAAGAATTACATATTGTTAGTTCATTGCGTCTGGATGTAGTTATTGCAGCATTAACGAACAGTTCGAGAGCCAAAGCTTCTTCTCTTATTAAGGCGGAGAAAGTAAAAGTAAACTGGGCAATGATTGATCAACAAGCATTTGAAGTAGAAGAATATGATGTTCTATCAATTAGAGGGTATGGTCGCTTTAGAATCATGAGCATCGAAGGGCGCACAAAGAAAGATAAGATTCGAGTAATGATTGGTGCACTTGTCTAAATTGAATCCTTGATAAATTAAGAAAAGTAGTGTTTAATCAAGTAGTAAACACAATCACACTGTAAACTACGTAAGCATACTGAAAGGAGAAAGCGTATTATGGCTTTAACCCCTACGGATATACATAACAAAACGTTTAATACGAAATTTCGTGGCTATGATGAAGATGAAGTAAACGGATTTTTAGAACAACTGATGAAAGACTATGAAAACGTCCTGAAGAAAAATGAAAAGCTTGAAAAAACGGTTTCTGATAATGAAGCAAAGATTACTCACTTTAATTTAATAGAAGAAACGATGCAAAAATCTATTTTAATCGCACAAGAAGCCGCAGAAGATGTTCGTAAAAATGCTGTTCAAGAATCTAAGTTAATTATCTCCGAAGCAGAAAAGAATGCAGACCGTCTTGTGAATGACGCACTCGCACAGGCTAGAAAGATTGCACTAGAAGTTGAAGTGTTGAAGAAACAGTCAAAAGTATTCAAAAGCCGCTTCAAGATGATGGTAGAAGCACAGCTAGACATGATCAATACTGAAGACTGGGACGACCTGTTGAAGTATGAGTTGGATACATCCAGCGTAGAAAATGTAGCTGAGAAGGAATTGGATATTCCAAATGTAGATAGTTTAGATGAAGAACTAGTTAAGAAGCCGTAAGAAGCTTGACAACACTCGAACACATTTTTATAATGAAAAGTAAAATGAAACGAAGAAGCGTTGATGGAAAGAGTACTTTCTAATTTCACCTATAGCGAGCCGGGGGCGGTGTAAGCCCGGTGGTAAATCAGAAACGAAAATCACTCCTGAGCTAGAACCTTTATGTAGATTTTGGTTCTCGGTCTCACACTGCCGTTATTAGTGTCTAAGCGGCAATTGCTCTATGGCAATTGCAAGTAGGGTGGTACCGCGAGAATAAGCCTCGTCCCTTTTTGGGATGGGGTTTTTCTGATTTCTTAAACGAAAGAACGCTTGGAGCTAGATGATTTCATTTCTAAAGAATAAATGAGTTATATATATTTTAAGGAGGAATTATAATGGAATATAAAGATACATTGCTTATGCCAAAAACTGATTTCCCTATGCGCGGTAATCTACCAAATAATGAGCCGAAAATGCAAGAAGAGTGGAATGAGAAGAATATCTATCAGCAAGTCCAGGAACGTACTGCAAATCGCCCGTGGTTCATATTGCATGATGGACCACCCTATGCGAACGGTGATTTACACATGGGGCACGCACTTAACAAAGTATTAAAAGACTTTATCGTTCGTTATAAATCGATGTCTGGATTCCATGCTCCTTATGTACCGGGTTGGGATACACACGGTTTGCCAATTGAGCAAGCACTTGTAAATAAAAAAGTCGATCGCAAGAAAATGAGCACGGCTGAATTCCGTAAAATGTGTGAAGAGTATGCACTACAACAAATTGATAATCAGCGTACGCAATTCAAGCGTCTCGGTGTTCGCGGAGATTGGGACAACCCATATATCACGCTAAAGCCTGAATTCGAATCACGTCAAATTCAAGTGTTCGGCGAGATGGCGAAAAAAGGATATATCTATAAAGGGTTGAAGCCTGTCTACTGGTCTCCTTCGAGTGAAACTGCATTGGCAGAAGCGGAAATCGAGTATCAAGATAAAAAATCACCATCCATATATGTAAGTTTCCCTATCAAAGATGGGAAAGGTGTACTGGATCATGATGTGAAGTTCCTGATCTGGACAACAACACCTTGGACAATTCCAGCAAACTTGGGGATTTCTGTTCATCCTAAATTTACGTACGCAGTAGTAAAAGTACAGGATGAGAAATTTGTAGTAGCGAAAGACTTAGTGGAGTTCTTGGCGAATGAGCTGGAATGGGAAGAGTACTCAATCGAAAAAGAAATTCAAGGTGTAGACCTTGATCGGATCGTTGCGAGCCATCCAATTTATGATCGTGATTCATTAGTTATGCTAGGCGAGCATGTTACAGCAGATGCCGGTACAGGCTGTGTTCATACAGCACCAGGTCACGGTGAAGATGACTTCTATGTGAGTAAGCAATATGGAATCGATGCATTATCTCCAATTGATGACCGTGGTGTCATGACAGAAGAAGCACCGTTTTTCTCAGGCTTGTTCTACGAAGATGCGAATAAAGCGGTAACTGAAAAGCTAGAAGAAGTCGGAGCCCTTCAAAAGTTGTCATTCTTTACTCACTCGTACCCGCATGATTGGCGCACGAAGAAGCCAGTTATCTACCGTGCGACTGCACAATGGTTTGCTTCTATTGAATCATTTAGAAATGATTTACTCGACGCAATCCGTACTACTACATTCACGCCATCTTGGGGTGAAACACGTTTATTCAATATGGTCCGTGACCGTGGCGACTGGTGTATTTCCCGTCAGCGCGTATGGGGCGTTCCGATTCCGGTATTCTATGCTGAAAATGGAGAAGTAATCCTTACCGATGAAACGGTCAGTCATGTAGCCGATTTATTCCGTGAGAATGGATCAAACATCTGGTTCGAACGTTCTGCGAAAGAATTATTGCCAGAGGGCTTCACTCATGAAGGAAGTCCGAATGGTGAATTCACGAAAGAAACGGACATTATGGATGTCTGGTTTGACTCTGGTACAACACATCAAGGTGTACTTGAAGAACGTGATGATCTTCGTTACCCGGCAGACTTGTATCTTGAAGGTTCCGATCAATATCGCGGTTGGTTCAACTCTTCATTGACAACTAGCGTAGCTATCAACGGTATTGCACCTTACAAAGGCATTTTGAGCCATGGTTTCACATTGGACAAAAATGGCCGTAAGATGAGTAAGTCTTTAGGGAATGTCATCGTTCCTTCGAAAGTCATCAATCAACTTGGTGCAGACATCGTGCGTCTATGGGTATCGTCTGTAGATTATACAGCTGATGTTCGTGTATCTGATTCAAACTTTAAGCAAGTCTCAGAAGTCTACCGTAAGATCCGTAATACGATTCGTTTCTTGCATGGTAACGTAGCTGACTTTAATCCAGCTACAGATCGTGTAGCATTTGATGATATGCGTGCAGTTGATCAGTACGTCTATGTGAAGTTGCAGGATTTGATTGAGGAAGTCCTTACAGCTTATGAGCAGTATGCGTTCCCTACCGTCTACCACGCAATCAATAATTTCTGTACAGGTGTATTGAGCTCGCTGTACTTGGATATTGCGAAAGATGTAGTCTATATCGAAGCTGCGAATCATCCAGATCGTCGTGCAATGCAGTCGGTGATGCATGATACATTGATCACACTGGTGAAGCTCATCACGCCAATCTTGCCACACACTGCAGATGAAATGTGGAAAAATATTCAGTACGTTGAAGAAGATAGTGTCCAATTGACGGATATGCCTGAAGCAGATCATAAAGGCGAAGGAGCGGACAAACTTCGTGAGCGCTTCGATAACTTGATGGATATTCGCGATGATATCTTGAAAGCTCTTGAAGAAGCAAGAAACGCGAAAGTAATCGGAAAATCTTTGGAGGCAAAAGTGACTGTTGTGTTGCCAGAAGATCAACGTGGTATTTTGCAAGCAGAGGATATTGATTTTGCACAATTCTTCATTGTCTCGGAATTTGAAGAGAGTACAGATGAAAAGTTATCGAATGCATTGAAATTAGATCATGCAACGGTTTTGGTAGAACCAGCTGAAGGTGAAAAATGCGAACGATGCTGGACAATCTCCAAAACAGTTGGAGAAGACGCAGAACATTCGACACTATGTACACGATGCGCGACTGTTGTGAAAGAAAACTATGCGTAAGCAATTTTGATGTCACAGCCATCATCATTCATTCGTGGATGATGATGGCTTTTTTGCATAGCAGAACTAACAAACGTAATAGAAGACGTGTTTTTATGGTAAACTAAAGAAGAAATTAGCTGGACGGAGGGTAATGAAGTGATATTTTATTATGCAATCGCTGCACTGGTCATTGGCTTGGATCAGTTGACGAAATGGCTAATCGTAAAAAATATGGAGCTAGGTGAACATATTGCTATCCTGGATCCTTATATTGCATTGCTATCTCATCGTAACCGTGGAGCTGCATGGGGAATGCTTGAAGGAAAGATGTGGCTATTTTTTATTGTGACCATTGTAGTCGTAGTAGCTATTATTTACTTCTTCCATACAGAAGGTAAAAAGGATCGACTGCTAGGTGTGAGTCTAATGTTATTGCTAGGCGGTGCGATTGGGAACTTCATCGATCGACTACTAAAAGGAGAAGTAGTCGATTTCATCAGCGTCTTGATACCTGTTATACATTATGATTTTCCAATATTTAATGTGGCGGATGCCGCATTGACAATTGCTGTCATACTGATTTTGCTACACGTAGTGTTTGATGAAAAAAAGAAAAAGAAAAAGGTGTCGTAATGGAAAGATTAGAATATGAAATAACAGAAGAACTTACAGGAAGTCGAATAGACAAAGCATTAGCTACACTTCAACCGGACTGGTCTCGCACACAAATCCAGCAATGGGTAAAAGAGGAACATATTAAAGTAAATAACAGTGTAGTTAAGCAGAACTATAAAGTTAAGACGGATGATCAGGTCACTGTCGAGCAGCCAGCAATGGAAGAATATGATGTAGAAGCTGAAAATCTAAACCTTGAAATTGTTTATGAAGACCAAGACGTGTTGGTTGTCAACAAACCAGTGGGGATGGTTGTTCATCCATCAGCTGGTCATGTAAGTGGAACTTTAGTCAATGGATTAATGTATCAAGTGACGGATTTATCAGGCATCAATGGTATTATGCGACCTGGTATCGTACACCGTATTGATAAAGATACTTCCGGGTTATTGATGGTAGCCAAAAATGATAAAGCACATGTTTCATTAGTTAATCAGCTCGTCGCTAAGTCAGTTAATCGTGTGTATACGGCATTAGTTCACGGACATATTCCACATGATAACGGCACAATAGATGCACCAATTGGGCGTGACAAGCGCGATCGTCAACGGATGGCGGTTGTGGATGAGGGGAAAAATGCTGTTACACACTTTAAGGTCCTTGAACGTTTTGGCGCATATACATTGGTTGAATGCCGACTGGAAACAGGAAGAACTCACCAGATTCGTGTGCATATGAAATACATCGGGTATCCACTTGTAGGAGACCCAAAATACGGTCAGAGAAAAACAATCGATTTTGGCGGTCAAGTACTGCATGCAGGAACTATTGGTTTTGATCACCCGACGACGGATGAATATATGGAGTTCACTGCTCCGTTGCCTGAAAATTTCCAACAGTTACTAAATGAATTACGCTCTTAATAAGCGTTGACAAATGCTTGTAATGAGATGTATACTCTATTAAGAAATTGAATAGCGATACCTTTAACGTCAGTCCTGTGAGGCTGGGAAGGTTGCACGGAATTACATGACAGCTTACTGCGGTAAGCATCGATGTATGCTTTTTTCTGCACGTCTGCCCTCCAGTCTTCTCTGACTGGAGGGCTTTTTTTATAGACAAAAGGTGAAATAGAAAGGGGACCATTGATATGGCCGAAAAAGCAGCAATACTAGATGAACAAGCTATCACGCGGGCAGTCACACGTATTGCCCATGAAATTATCGAAAAGAACCGAGGAATTGATCAATGCATTTTAGTTGGTATCAAGACAAGAGGTGCTATCTTGGCGAAACGCTTAGCAGATAAAATTGAAATAATTGAAGGTAAGCCAATCAAAACAGGTGAATTGGATATCACCTTGTACCGAGATGACCTTCAATTAAAGAATGAACAAGGAGAAGCATATGTACAACAGGTCGATATCGAACACGATGTAGGAAATCAAAAAGTCATCCTAGTAGATGATGTTCTCTATACAGGTAGGACGGTTCGGGCTGCATTAGATGCAATAATGGACTTAGGAAGACCTTCTTCTATACAGCTGGCTGTATTAGTAGATCGAGGTCATCGAGAATTACCGATTCGTCCGGACTTTGTCGGAAAGAACATCCCGACTTCAAATGAAGAACGAGTAGTAGTTAGTATGATTGAAAAAGACGGAACAGATGGAGTCACCATTCACACACGCACATTATAAGCAGCTGGGGGAAATGATAGATGAACGTAAAAGTATTGGATGTACATGAAAAGCCGCAACCTATTCGCTGGCTTGCACTAAGCTTACAGCATATGTTCGCCATGTTTGGCGCAACAATTTTAGTACCACAACTAGTAGGCTTAAGCCCAGCTATCGCGCTCTTAACGAGTGGGATCGCAACGATCGTATTTATTATCGTGACGAAGTTTCAAGTTCCAGCCTATCTAGGCTCTTCATTCGCTTTTATTGTACCGATTCAGATGGCGACACAATCGGGCGGTATCGGTAGCGCAATGATAGGTAGTATGTTCGTAGCGTTGGTCTATGCGATCATATCGTTACTAATTTATAAAACCGGCTATAACTGGATTATGAAGTTATTACCACCTATCGTAGTGGGACCCGTCATTATGGTAATTGGATTGGCAATTGCACCTACAGCTATTAATATGGCGAGCACGATCAATGTGGATGGAGCGGATGTTTACAGTGGTTTACACTTTTCCGCAGCTCTAGTAACACTTGCTTCTGCAGTATTCTGCTTGATGTTCTTTAAAGGAATTATCAGCTTGATGCCGGTACTTATTGGCATCGTAGTTGGGTATATCTACTCTGCTTTCATCGGTATTCTAGATTTCAGCAAAGTAGTAGAAGCCAAGTGGTTTGCAGTACCGGAAATGCTGATCCCGGGTGTTGATTACGAATTCGTCGTAACACCGACACTGCTAATCATTATGGTGCCAATCGCGATAGTCACTATCTCTGAGCACATTGGACACCAGCTTGTACTAGGCAAAGTAGTAGACAGGAATTATATTGAAAGTCCTGGATTACACAGATCGTTGCTTGGTGATGGACTGGGAACACTTATGAGTGGACTAGTCGGAGGACCACCCAAAACTACATACGGAGAAAACATTGGCGTACTTGCTATTACGCGAGTCTACAGTGTGTATGTGATCATGGGGGCTGCAGTATTTGCGATATTCTTCTCCTTCATAGGTAAAATTATGGCGTTGATTGCTACGATTCCTACGGCAGTACTTGGCGGAATATCTATTCTGCTGTTTGGTATCATTGCTTCATCAGGAATGCGCATGCTTATCGACCACAAGATCGACTTTGATAATCAACGAAATCTAGTGATCGCATCCATCATCCTAGTAATCGGAATCGGTGGGGCAACGATCAATATAAGTGAAACATTCCAAATCGGTGGTATGGCTCTGGCTGCAATTGTCGGTGTTCTGTTGAACCTAGTATTGCCAGGTAAAACAGATGATACTTTGATGGATAAGGAAGAATAGAAAACAACGAACATTTCGTGCATGACGTACTTGCATTTCGTGAAGGAGGAATATCTGATGGAACATTTAGTTTCAATGAAAGACCTGACAGTGGAAGAAATCATGCTCATACTCGATCGAGCAGCGATTTTTAAGCGACTGGGCTTCAGAGAACTGCCTGGAACATATACCGTCAGCAACTTGTTTTTTGAACCTAGTACGAGAACGAAAACAAGTTTTGAGATGGCGGAACGTAAAGTAGGCGCGCAAATTATCCCCTTTGAGACGAGTTTCTCGAGTACCTTAAAAGGAGAATCTTTGTATGATACGATTAGGACGTTGGAAGCAATAGGTTTGGATGCCTTAATCATCCGCCATCCAGCTGATGGATTCTATGAGGAATTAGTAAAACGAACAAATGTGGCAATCATTAATGCAGGAGATGGATCGGGTCAGCATCCGACACAATCCTTGCTCGATATCTTCACGATTCAAGAGGAATTCGGTCATTTTGAAGGACTGAAAGTATTGATTGCGGGAGATATCGCCCACAGTCGGGTCGCTCGCTCAAATGCAGAAGCTTTGCGGAAGCTGGGAGCTGAGGTCACGTTCCTTTGCCCACCTGAATGGGCGGGAGAATTCGACAGTGTTGACAACTGGGATGAAGTAATTGAAACGAGTGATGTTGTCATGCTCCTTCGAGTACAGCACGAACGTCATAATACAGAGATGGCTTATACGAAAGCTGCTTATCACAAGCAATACGGTCTAACTAAAGAACGGGCAGCTAAAATGAAAAAAGGTGCAATCATCATGCATCCAGCTCCAGTGAATCGTGATGTAGAAATAGCGGATTGTTTAATAGAAAGTCCGCAATCGCGAATTTTTAAACAAGTAGAAAACGGCGTCTACATTCGGGCAGCTGTTCTAGAACTTATATTGAAGGGGCGGAAGTAATATGAACATGTTAATCCAACAAGTGCAAATGGTAAACGAAGAAGGCAAGATCGTCGAAACGGATATTAAAATTGCAGATGGAAAGATTGCGGAAATTGGTAACCAACTAGCAACAGACGGATATGAAGTAATTGAAGGAAAAGGCTTACTCGTATCACCTGGGTTCATCGATGTACACGTACATTTGCGCGAGCCGGGCGGAGAGCATAAAGAAACAATTGAAACTGGTACTCATTCGGCAGCGAAAGGCGGATATACGACCATTTGTCCAATGCCGAATACGCGTCCAGTACCCGATACAAAAGAAAACCTTGAAAAGATCAATACATTAATTAAAGCCAATGCTAAAATTCGTGTACTCCCTTATGCGTCGATCACGATCAGAGAAGCGGGAAAAGAACGCACTAATCTATCTGAATTAAAAGAACACGGTGCATTCGCGTTCACAGACGACGGTGTAGGTGTACAAGAAGCGGGTATGATGTACGAAGCGATGCAAGATGCAGCGAAGATCGATATGGCTATAGTGGCGCACTGTGAAGACAATACATTAATCTATGGTGGCGCAATGCACGAAGGAAAACGTAATAAAGAACTTGGCTTACCGGGAATTCCTTCCATTGCAGAATCAGTACATATTGCACGTGATATTTTACTAGCGGAAGCCGCGGGCGCGCATTATCACGTATGTCACGTCAGCACGAAAGAATCGGTTCGCGTAATCCGCGACGCAAAAAGAGCTGGTATTCATGTAACAGGAGAAGTCAGCCCTCACCATTTGTTGTTGACAGAAGATGATGTGCCTGGAGACGATGCGGACTGGAAGATGAATCCTCCGCTACGTGCCATCGAAGATCGCGAGGCATTGCGCGAAGGTTTAATGGATGGCACATTGGATTGTATCGCAACTGACCATGCACCGCATACAGCAGATGAAAAAGCAGTTGGTATTGCAAAAGCACCATTTGGTATCACAGGATTTGAAACAGCATTTCCTTTACTATATACAAACTTCGTCAAGCCAGGATACTGGACGCTTAAACAACTTCTTGACTGGATGACAGTAAAGCCTGCAGAAGTCTTCAACTTGCCTTACGGTAAGCTTGAAGTAGGTGCTGAAGCAGATTTAGTATTACTTGATCTGGAAAAGCAACAAACAATCGACCGTACTACATTTGTTTCAAAAGGTAAGAACACACCATTTGACGGAGTAGAATGCGCCGGATGGCCTGTAATGACAATTTTCGGTGGAAACATCGTATGGAAGGATGGTCAATGATGACAAAGAGATACTTAGTATTGGAAGATGGCTCTGTTTTTGAAGGGAAAGCATTTGGAGCAAATAGTGCTTCAATAGGTGAAGCAGTATTTGCAACAGGCATGACAGGATATCAGGAGACAATTTCAAATCCTTCGGGTTGTGGACAAATTGTCGTGATGACCTATCCGCTGATCGGTAATTACGGAATTAACCGAGATGATTATGAGTCCATAGATTTAGCAATCAACGGCTTAGTCGTTAGAGAATTAGCGGAAGAGCCTTCAAATTTCCGTAGTGGCATGTCACTAGGAGACTTGCTTATATTAAAAGGGATTCCAGGAATTCAGGAGATTGATACTCGCAAACTAACACGTCTATTACGTGATAAAGGTTCTTTACGAGGTAAATTAACTGCTGCTGGAGATGACATCGATACCGATGCAACGGTTGCAGAACTTCAACAATATGAATTGCCAACAGATTTAGTAGCGAAAGTATCTACCAAACGCCCATATCCAAGTCCGGGCTTAGGCAAGCGTGTCGTCGTCATCGACTATGGCATTAAACATGGCATTTTGCGTGAATTAAATAAGAAGGACTGCGACGTTATAGTCGTACCTCATGATACATCAGCAAAAGAAATTTTAGCGTTGTTCCCAGACGGTATTTTATTATCAAACGGACCAGGAAATCCTGAAGACGTAGAAGGCGCAGTTGAAACAATAAAGGAATTAATGGGTAAGAAGCCTATCTTCGGTATCGGACTAGGCCATCAATTATTCGCACTCGCATGCGGTGCTAAAACGGCAAAGATGAAGAACAGCCATATTGGTGGAAATTATCCGGTAAAAGACTTGAATACGAATCGTACTGATCTGACATCACAAAGTCATGGATATGAAGTACTTGAAGACTCTTTAGCGGGAACAGGTCTTGAAGTGACACATATAGCATTGAATGACAATTGTATTGAAGGGCTTCGAAGTGAGAAATTGGAAGCATTCACTGTTCAGTTCCACCCGGAAGCATCACCAGGACCACAAGATTCTAGCTATATATTCGAACGTTTCATTCAATTGATGACTGCAAGCAACAGAAAGGAGAATATTAATGCCTAAACGTACTGACATAAAATCCATACTCGTGATCGGTTCAGGTCCTATTGTAATTGGACAAGCAGCAGAATTTGACTATGCAGGTACACAAGCCTGTTTATCCCTTAAAGAAGAAGGTTACCGAGTTATTCTGATCAATTCAAACCCTGCAACTATTATGACGGATACTGAGATGGCAGATAAAGTGTATATCGAGCCCATCACACTTGAATTCGTTAGCCGTATTATTCGTAAAGAACGACCGGATGCACTACTAGCGACATTAGGTGGACAAACTGGTTTGAACATGGCGATTGAATTGCATGAATCAGGGATTCTGGAAGAACTAGGAATTGAGATTTTGGGTACAAAGTTGGACGCAATCCATAAAGCAGAAGACCGTGATTTATTCCGTACACTAATGAATGAAATGGGTGAACCTGTTCCGGACAGTGATATCATCCATAATATTGATGAGGCCTACGCGTTCGTCAATAAGATTGGTTATCCAGTTATCGTCCGACCTGCGTTCACGCTAGGTGGAACAGGAGGGGGAATTTGTCACAATGATGAAGACTTAGAAGAAATTGTAGCAAGTGGTTTGAAATACAGCCCTGTCACACAGTGTCTTCTAGAGAAATCCATCGCAGGTTTCAAAGAAATCGAATACGAAGTAATGCGTGACTCTGCGGATAATGCGATCGTCGTGTGTAATATGGAAAACGTGGATGCTGTAGGTATCCATACCGGTGACTCTATCGTAACGGCACCATGCCAAACATTAACAGACCGTGAAAACCAGATGCTACGTAATGTTTCATTAAACATCATTCGTGAGTTGAAAATCGAAGGTGGCTGTAACGTACAGTTAGCACTAGATCCACATAGCTTTGATTATTACATTATCGAAGTAAATCCGCGTGTCAGTCGATCATCTGCATTAGCTTCCAAAGCAACGGGTTATCCAATCGCAAAACTTGCAGCAAAAATTGCTGTCGGTTTGACGCTAGATGAAATGATGAATCCGGTAACAGGTAATACGTATGCTTGCTTCGAGCCGACACTGGACTATGTAGTAACGAAAATTCCTCGTTGGCCTTTCGATAAGTTCGAATCGGCGAAGCGTAACTTGGGTACACAGATGAAAGCAACAGGTGAAGTAATGGCAATGGGCCGTACATTCGAAGAATCTATCATGAAGGCTGTTCGTTCATTGGAAACAGGACAATTCGATTTGTCACTTCCTGGTGGTAGTGAAATGTCCGACGAGTGGATCGAAAAACGTATTCGCAAAGCAGGCGATGAGCGACTGTTCTTCATCGGAGAAGCACTGCGTCGTGGTGTGACAATCGAAACTCTACATGCATGGAGCGCCATTGATTTATTCTTCTTGCGCAAATTTGAAAATATCGTTCGGTATGAAGAAACATTGAAAGAACATCCATATGATAAAGCAATCGGTTATAAAGCAAAACGTCTTGGATTCCCGGATGCTACGATTGCCCAGCTTTGGAATACAACCGATCGTGAAGTATATGAGTGGAGACAAGAGCAAGGATTGGTTCCGGTGTATAAGAAAGTAGATACGTGTGCAGGTGAATATGAATCGGATACTCCATACTTCTATGGTACGTATGAAGATGAAAATGAATCTGTAAGAACGGATAAGAAGAGTGTGATCGTCCTAGGTTCAGGCCCAATCCGCATAGGACAAGGGGTAGAATTCGATTATGCAACAGTACACTGTGTATGGGCTATACAGCAATCAGGTTATGAAGCGATCATCGTCAATAACAATCCTGAAACTGTTTCGACCGACTTTTCAATATCTGATAAGTTGTACTTCGAACCGTTAACCATTGAAGATGTTATGCATATCGTGGACCTTGAGCAACCAGAAGGAGTTATCGTCCAGTTTGGTGGCCAGACAGCGATCAACTTAGCGGATGAATTGGAAGCACGCGGAGTGAAAATCCTTGGTACATCACTTGATGATATCGACCGTGCGGAAAATCGTGATAAGTTCGAGAGTGCTTTGCATGAAATCGGTGTACCACAGCCACTTGGAAAGACCGCATTATCAGTTCCAGAAGCAGTCGTTATCGCAACAGAAATTGGCTATCCAGTCCTAGTCCGTCCGTCGTATGTATTAGGTGGCCGTGCAATGGAAATCGTCTACTATGAAGAGGAATTACTTCAATACATGGAAAACGCGGTTAAAGCTAGCCCTGAACATCCGGTACTGATCGACCGTTACTTAACAGGAACGGAAATCGAAGTTGATGCAATTTGTGACGGAGAAACAGTATTAATACCTGGCATCATGGAGCATATCGAGCGTGCAGGCGTTCACTCGGGTGACTCGATTGCGGTCTATCCTCCACAAAACCTGTCACAGTCCATGATCGAAACGATTGCTGACTATACGAAACGTTTAGCACTTGGGCTCAAAATCCGTGGGTTAATGAATATTCAGTTCGTTATTTCAGAAGGACAGGTTTATGTAATCGAAGTGAACCCACGTTCAAGCCGTACGGTACCATTCTTGAGCAAAATCACGAATATCCCGATGGCAAATGTCGCAACTCAAGCGATCTTAGGTAAATCTATTTTGGAACAAGGCTATGCTGATGGACTTGCACAAGCACCAGCAGGCGTCTATGTCAAAGTACCAGTCTTCTCTTTCGCGAAGCTTCGTCGTGTAGACATTACACTCGGGCCTGAAATGAAATCAACAGGTGAAGTAATGGGGAAAGATGTAACATTGGAAAAGGCGTTGTACAAAGGCTTAGTAGCCGCTGGAATGGAAGTGAAAGAATACGGTACCGTGTTAATGACAGTTTCCGATAAAGATAAAGAAGAAATTGTAGATATCGCGAAACGTTTCATTGAAACAGGATATCGCATTATGGCAACAGAAGGTACTGCTAAAGCACTTGAAGCGGAAAATATCGAAGTGAAAACAGTAGGGAAAATTGGCACAGAAGGTCCGACGTTGATCGATGTTATCCAAAAAGGCCAAGCGCAACTGGTCATCAACACATTGACTAAAGGGAAACAACCGGCACGTGATGGCTTTAGAATTCGCCGCGAAACAGTAGAGAATGGTGTTCCTTGCTTAACTTCAATTGATACAGCAGCAGCTATGTTATCCGTCATCGAGTCCATGACGTTCCAGACGGATGCAATGCCAAAGCCGCAGGTGGTTCAATGATCCTCCAAGATTTGATGAGCGTCGCATCGCAGCAGGAAATAGCAAAAAATATTTTTGAGATGAAGTTAACAGGCAAATTGGTCGGAGAAATTACTTCTCCGGGCCAGTTTGTCCACATCAGGGTGTCGGATTCATTTGAACCGTTATTGCGACGTCCGATTTCTATAGCTGAAATTAATCCTGAGAAAAGTGAAATGACCATCATCTATCGCGCAGAGGGACGAGGCACTTCGCTTTTGTCCGAAAAACGTGAGGGAGATATGGTGAATGTACTAGGACCACTAGGAAACGGTTTCCCCGTTGAAGAAACTTCGGCTGGTCAAACAGCCGTCTTGATTGGTGGCGGGATCGGTGTGCCTCCACTCTATGAGCTTTCAAAACAGCTAACTGCAAACGGAGTGAACTGTATTCACATACTTGGTTTCGAATCGGATCAAGTTGTTTTCTATGAAGAAGAATTTGCTGCTTTAGGCGAAACATATATCGCTACAGTGGATGGCAGTAACGGTACACAAGGATTTGTTACGAACGTCATGAGTGAAATATCTGATGACTTCGAAACATTTTACAGTTGTGGACCTATGCCAATGCTTGATGCCGTACAAAAAGCGTATGTGCATAAAAAAGGATTCCTATCTTTTGAACAACGTATGGGTTGCGGTATAGGGGCTTGTTTTGCATGCGTTTGTCATACGAATGAAAATGCGACAGATCAAGCATATGTCAAAGTATGTTCAGATGGGCCAGTATTTCCAGCAGGGGTGGTGCAAATATGAATAGATTAGCGATGACGTTGCCAGGACTTGAATTGAAAAATCCGATTATGCCTGCATCGGGCTGTTTCGGTTTTGGTAAAGAGTACGGTAATCTGTACGATCTGTCCCAGCTCGGGGCGATCATGATTAAAGCGACTACAGAAGAAACGCGTTATGGTAACCCGACACCACGAGTGGCGGAAACCTCTTCGGGTATGTTGAATGCGATTGGTCTACAAAACCCTGGGCTACAGGGCGTGCTGAATAATGAATTACCATGGTTAGAGAAGTTCGATGTACCGATCATTGCGAACGTCGCAGGATCTGAAACTGCAGATTACGTGGAAGTGGCGAAACAAATTTCAAAAGCGCCAAATGTTCATGCGCTTGAATTAAATATCTCTTGTCCAAACGTCAAATGTGGGGGAATCTTGTTTGGCACAGATCCTGAAATAGCAAAAGAACTAACAGCGGCTGTCAAAGCGGTTTCTTCTGTACCTGTTTATGTGAAACTGTCACCAAATGTCACGGATATTAAAGCGATGGCATTGGCGGTAGAAGCAGGTGGAGCAGATGGCATTACGATGATTAATACATTGGTCGGCATGCGCCTGGATGAAAGAACAGGTAAGCCGGTTATTGCGAATAAAACGGGGGGCTTGTCTGGCCCAGCGATTAAGCCAGTCGCAATTCGCATGGTATACGAAGTAAGCCAAGTCGTTACTATTCCAATCATTGGAATGGGTGGCGTTACGTGTGTACAAGATGTTGTAGATTTCATGTCTGCCGGTGCAAGTGCAGTAGCAGTTGGCACTGCCAATTTCGTAGATCCGTTTGTATGTCCAACTATTATTGAGCAGTTGCCTGCAAGATTGGATGAGCTGGGAATTGATCACATATCTGAATTAGTTGGAAGGAGTCATCGCGTATGAACCGCTCTCCAATTATTGCGTTAGATTTTAATTCAGCTGAAAAGACATTCGAATTCCTAAAAGCATTCGATCATTCGGTCAATGTAAAAGTAGGAATGGAGCTGTATTATAAAGAAGGACCTGCTATGATTGCCCGATTGAAAGAAGAAGGATATTCCATCTTCTTAGACTTGAAGTTGCATGATATTCCGAATACGGTTAAATCCGCAATGAAAGTATTGGCTTCACTTGAAGTGGATATGGTCAATGTTCATGCGGCTGGCGGCAAAGCGATGATGGAAGCAGCACTTGAAGGACTTGAGGCGGGAACTGCTGTAGGCGTTCAGCGTCCTGCATTAATTGCGGTGACTCAACTGACATCAACGGACGACCGTCAAGTGAAAGAAGAACAATTAATCAGTGTACCGCTTCGTGAATCAGTGGAGCATTACGCGAAATTGGCTTCATCCGCACAGTTGGATGGCGTGGTTTGTTCGGTACAGGAAGCTAAAATCATTGAAGAAGTGTGCGGCAAAGATTTCTTCAAAGTAACACCTGGTATTCGCTTGGCGCAAGGTGATGTCCACGATCAGAAGCGAGTGGCAACTCCGGCGAAAGCAAAGCAGGAAGGTTCTACACATATCGTAGTGGGCCGTGCGATTACAGGCGCGGATAATCCGCTTGAAGCATATCAACATGTAAAGACATTGTGGGAGGGAATTACTTCATGACAAGAGAAAAAGAAGTTGCACACATCCTATTAAGTGTAGGAGCAGTAGCAATCAATCCAGAAGAGCCGTTCATATGGGCTTCAGGAATCGAGTCACCTATCTACTGTGATAACCGCTTAACAATGGCAGATCCGGTAGGGCGTAAAGAAATTGCAGAAGGGCTTGCGGCATTGATCCGCGTTCATTATCCTGAAACTACAGTAATTGCTGGAACTGCGACAGCAGGTATTCCACACGCAGCATGGGTTGCGGATATTCTGAAGTTGCCGATGGTCTATATCCGATCTACTGCTAAGGCACATGGTAAGAGCCGTCAAATCGAAGGGAAAATCGAGCCGAATGCGAAGGCGGTTATTATTGAAGATTTAATTTCGACAGGCGGAAGCAGCTTGAATGCAGCGAATGCGTTGATTGCTGAGGACGTGGAAGTATGCGGAATCGTCTCGATCTTTACATATGAATTGCAAAAGGCTGACGAGAAGTTTGCGGAGGCGAATCTTTCTTATCATAGCTTGACAAACTTTGCGGCACTTGCTGAGGTTGCGAAGGAAGAAGGCGCAGTTAAGGAAGAGTCTATGAATGAATTGATGGAATGGCATACGAAGTTGAAGCTAGGTACGCTGTAAGTAAATAAGTAAATGAGTATGGGGAGGGCAACGTTAATCGACGTTCCAGGCATGGGCCCGCGGTGAGCCAACTAGGTCGCAAGCTCCCTTCAGTTGTCTCACCTGTCGAGCTGATCCATCGAGAGTCGCCTTCCACTTACGATCAACTGGTGTCGTTTTCCACTGTTGAATGCTGAAGTATTGCTTATAGTAGAAAAATAGCTGACCACTTCATTTACAATGAAAGTGGTCAGCTATTTTAAATATGCACTGATTTTATTTCCGTAACTTACGTACTAAATCTTCTTCAGGTGTAACGAACACGGTCTTCTGTTCAAAGTAGATGACGAAGCCTGGTTTTGCGCCTGAAGGCTTTTTGACGTGACGAATTTGTGTGTAATCAACTGGTACGGAAGATGATTCACGGGCTTTGCTGAAGTACGCGGAGAGTCCGGCTGCTTCTTCGATTGTTTGAGCGTCTGGGTCTGTGTCGTGAATGACGACGTGTGAGCCAGGTATGTCTTTTGTGTGAAGCCATAGGTGGTCTCGAGCCGCCAATTTGAATGTCAAGTAGTCATTTTGTTTGTTGTTTTTCCCTACTGAGATCGGAATGCCTGAGGAGGATACAAATTCCTCCGGTTTAGGCTTCTTCAGTTTTACTTTCTTTTTACCTCTACGGGCACGCATGAATCCTAGTTCTACTAATTCTTGACGTATTTCTTCTATGTCGATTGGAGAAGCTTGGTATACTTGCTGTCTGACCATTTCGAAGTAATCGATGTCGTCCTTGGTTTTTTCAAGTTGTTCCGCAATCCGAATAAGTGCTGTCTTTGCTTTTGAGTAACGCGAGAAGTAGCGTTGTGCGTTATCAATTGGTGATTTTCTTGGGTCGAGTGGAATGGTGACGGTTGTGCCTTGTTCGTAATAGTTTTCTACAGTCACTTCTTTGTCGCCTTTATGCAGCATGTAGCTGTTCGCGGTTAATAGTTCACCGTATAATTTCAACGTATCCAAGTCTTGCGCAGTTTCTTGTTCTTTTTGCAATTTCTTTGTTTTGTTTTCCAGTTTGGCAATCTCATTTGACAACCAACGTTCTAGATCGACGGCCTGAGATTTTACACGTTCCCGTTCTGCTCTGGCAAAATAAACTTTGTCGAGTAATTCAGCTAAAGTGGAGAACGATTGTGTTGTTCCTTTTGCATGTGTCAATTCTAAGGCGGAAAACAAAGTTTTTCTATCGTTTTCTACGACAGTCGGTTTCATTGTATCCCGACTGAAACTCTCGAGAAATGTTCGCCACACAGTAAATGATAGGTCGTTGTCCTCTAAACGGTATAATAATTCCGCAGCTGTTACTGGAGAAAAGCCTGCAAATTGTTTTACTACATCTTTCGGTTCTTGCAGTGCACCTACTATTGTATTGAATTCTACTTCGGTTACGTTGAACGGATCCAATTTATCTTGTGGTGGTGCCGGAATATAAGGTTGTCCAGGTAAAACAGTACGGTAACTGTTAACGGAAGGCGGTAAATGTTTCATGCTGTCAATAATCATATCGCGTGAAGCATCTAGTAAAATTAAGTTACTGTGACGCCCCATGATTTCAATGACTAGCTTCCGTTCAATTTGATCACCCAATTCGTTTCGAGCCTGGACGTGGATATTCACAATCCTGTCATTCTCATGCTGTTCAATCGAAGTAATCATCCCGCCTTCAAGTTGTTTGCGTAATACCATACAAAACAAAGGTGGCTCAGGAGGATTCGTTAACACTTCATCTGTCAATTGCAATCGTGAAAATGAGGGATGTAGCGATACTAATAATTTATGATTTTTATTATTAGCGCGGATTTGAAAAATAATTTCCTGTGAATTCGGCTGATGGATCTTCGAAATCCGACCAGTCTTCAGTTGTTGCAGTTCGCTTACTATTGCTTTCGTAAATAAACCATCAAATGCCATACGGATTCCTCTTTCATTTCGTTTTGTTCCATTTTAGCACTCATCGTATGATTATGGTATAATATGAACAGATTGCACACATGGGCCTACGAAGTCTAATCAGACAATTTTGTATTAATTTTGCTTTTAATTTTAAAAATATAGGATATCTAGTTGATTTTCGTTTCAGGTGGGCGACTCCTGCGGGAATAGCATGAGCTTTGAGACCCCGCAGGTAGCGAAGCGGACGAGGAGGCTCAAGCCATGCCCGCGGAAAGCGTCCCACCTGGAACGGAAATCAACGGTGCTATCTGCTTTAATTGTCTGGTGTATAGGTTATAGTTAGGTATGACGTGCTAATGAATACATAACAAAGAGGGATTACATGTACAAACATCGAGGACTCCTAATCGTCCTTTCTGGTCCATCCGGCGTCGGAAAAGGAACCGTACGAAAAGAACTATTTTCAAGTCCGAACACCAACTACGAATACTCTATATCCATGACGACAAGAAACCCGCGTGAAGGGGAAGTCGACGGCGTTGACTACTTCTTCCGTTCGAAACAAGTATTCGAAGAAATGATCGCAGAAGGAAAGCTTCTCGAATACGCAGAGTATGTAGGGAACTACTACGGAACGCCACTCGACTATGTCAACGCAACACTCGATGCTGGGCGTGACGTATTCCTTGAAATTGAAGTAGTCGGTGCAGCACAAGTGCGTGAAAAAGTACCAAACGGTCTGTTTATTTTCCTTGCGCCTCCAAGTTTAAGTGACCTGGAAACTCGTTTGATCGGAAGAGGTACAGAAGCATCTGACATCATTGCAGATCGCGTATTAAAGGCAAGAGAAGAACTCGAAATGATGCATCTGTACGATTATGTAGTAGAGAACGACGAGGTCTCCAAAGCATGTGATCGGATCAATGCGATTGTTACGGCAGAGCATTGCAGAAGAGAACGTGTGGAAATGAGATACTTACAAATGTTGGAGGGAGAATAAACTATGTTATATCCATCAGTTGATTCACTAAAAGGAAAAGTCGATTCTAAATACACACTGGTTACACTGGCAGCTAAGCGTGCACGTGAACTACAAGAAAAACAGAACGAAACTCTTCATTCATACCGATCAGTAAAAAGTGTTGGTAGAGCCCTTGAAGAAGTAGCGGCAGGCGTCTTGATCAACGCAGCAGCAGATGAATCGATTATTTACGAAGACGAAGTTTGATTTGAAATAAAAAACAACTCCCTTGGAATTCAACCGTTCTCAGGGAGTTTGTTATTTTTGGAAAGGAAGAGAGCCCCATGAAGATAGATAATAAAAACATTTTGCTCTGCGTCACAGGTGGTATCGCAGTTTATAAAGCCGTTGCACTTGTCAGCAAATTAAGTCAGGCAGGCGCGAATGTGAAAGTCGTGATGACTGATTCAGCGAAAGAGTTTGTTCAGCCGTTATCCTTTCAAGTGATGTCACGCAATGATGTATACTTTGATACATTTGATGAAAAAGATTCTCGCGTCATTGCGCATATTGACTTAGCAGACTGGGCCGATTTGGTGGTCGTGGCGCCCGCTACAGCTAATGTGATCGGCAAGCTTGCAAACGGAATTGCAGATAATATGGTAACGACTATCTTACTTGCAACACAAGCAGACGTTTGGATTGCGCCTGCAATGAATGTACATATGTATGCCCATCCCGCTGTTATGCGTAATATTGATCAATTACATGTGGATGGCTATCAGTTTATCGAACCGTCAGAAGGTTTTTTAGCTTGCGGTTATGTAGGTAAGGGGCGCTTAGAAGAGCCTGAAAAAATTACTGAATTAATTAGCCATCACTTTACTAAAGTGTCCTATCAACCTTTACGGGGAAAAAAAGTTGTCATTACAGCTGGACCGACTCGCGAACGTATAGATCCCGTCCGCTATGTATCCAATTTTTCTAGTGGCAAAATGGGCTATGCAATGGCGGAAGCTGCACAGAAGCTAGGTGCTCATACCGTTCTAATTTCAGGACCGGTCGAACTATCAGTTCCAACAGGTGTTCATGTGATACATGTAGAAAGTGCCGCTGAAATGTTCGATGCTGTAATTAGCCAGTATGATGATGCATCCATTGTAGTAAAATCAGCAGCTGTTGCGGATTATCGGCCAAAAAACATACATGACCAGAAAATGAAGAAAAAAGATGGCGATGATGTACTTGAATTGGAACGGACGACCGACATCTTAAAAACACTTGGGAAGCGCAAAGAAAATCAATTACTAATTGGCTTTGCAGCTGAAACGACAGATGCGATTGGTTATGGACAGAAGAAATTAGAATCTAAAAATCTGGATTATATCATCGTCAATGATGTCACCGATCCTGGTGGCGGTTTTGGTAGTGATACAAATGTTGTGACATTGCTTTCTAGAGAAGGAGAAGCAATTCCTTTTTCTGCTATGCCAAAAGTGCAACTGGCCGAACAGTTATTTGAAACCATTCTTCAGCAAGAAAGTAGTAAACTGCATGATCGCTGAAGTCATTGTAGATGTAGCAGCTTATCCAATTGACCGGCCATTTGATTATGCGGTTCCTATCGATTGGGAACATGTAATGGAGCCAGGGTTACGGGTCAAAGTTCCTTTTGGTCCACGAAAAGTTGCGGGCTATGTGACGGGGATTAAAGAAGAAAGCGAACTGGATCATAATAAAATCAAACCGATAGCCGAAATTATAGATTTAGAGCCGGTACTATCTGCAGAATTATTAGCATTGTCGAAGTGGATGGCAACGGAAACAATTGCCTATGAAATCGATGCACTGCAAGTCATGTTACCAGCCGCAATGCGTGCCAAATATGAAAAAATCATGACTGTGATCAAACCGGAAGAGCTTGATGACGCGTTCCGCTCATTTTTGGGTAATCGCCAGCAAGTCACATTGAAAGCACTTCAAGATGCGAATTTATTAAATGAAGTAAAGAAATATAATAAACTGGGGATTGTTGAAATTGATACGGCAATCCAACAGAAAACCAAAATGAAAAAAGTGCGAATGATTCATGTGCCAGATGCGAAACAACTGGAAACGGCGTTGGAAGAAGTACATCCAAACGCAAAAAAACAACAAGAACTACTTCGTTGGCTGTTGCTGCATCCGACAGAATCCATAGAAGCGAGTAAAATCCTGGATGAATCCGGCGTGACAGCTACTGTTTTGAAGTCACTTGTAGATAAAGAGATAGTAGAACAATCGCAAGTTGAAGTGTACCGTGAATTAGAATCACCCAAAATGCAAGATAGCGGTAAACCAGAACAACTAACAGACGAACAGCAAGCGGCCCTTTCCGCTATTGAACAGTCGAGTAACAAGAACATCCAGGAAACTTTTTTACTTCATGGGATTACGGGTAGTGGTAAGACGGAAGTTTACTTACAGTCTATCGATCACGTGTTGAAGCAAGGGAAAGAAGCGATTGTGTTAGTACCTGAGATCGCCTTGACACCGCAAATGACGGCCCGATTTAAAGGGCGGTTTGGAGAATTAGTTGCAGTCTTGCATAGCGGTTTATCCGCTGGCGAAAAATATGATGAATGGCGTAGAATCCATCGTGGTGAAGTGAAAGTTGCGATCGGTGCACGTTCAGCAGTTTTTGCTCCCTTCTCGAATTTGGGATTGCTAATTCTAGATGAAGAACATGAGACTACCTATAAACAAGAAGAATCACCGCGATACCATGCACGAGATGTAGCCATTTGGCGCGCTAATTACTATCAATGTCCGGTTATATTAGGAAGTGCGACACCTTCATTGGAGTCTTATGCTCGGGCTTCCAAAGGTGTGTATTCATTATTAACGCTATCAAAACGAGCGAAGAATCAAGCATTGCCGAGTGTTGAAGTAGTGGATATGCGTGAAGAACTTAAAGCAGGAAATCGTTCAATGTTTTCTTTAGCGCTTGCTGAAGGGATTCGTGAACGATTGGTACGAAAAGAACAAATTGTCCTACTGCTTAATAAGCGTGGATTTTCGAGTTTCGTACTCTGTCGTGATTGCGGAACAGTTGTCGAATGTCCAAATTGCGATATTTCATTGACATACCACCGCGCAAGTGAGAGTTTGAAATGCCATTATTGCGGTCATGAAGAGCGAGTACCTTCCGAATGTCCGGAATGTACAAGCGAGCATATTCGATTTTTCGGGACGGGAACACAAAAAGCGCAAGAAGAATTATATAAATTAGTCCCTGAAGCCCGCGTAATTCGAATGGATATTGATACGACGAATACAAAAGGCGCTCATGAACGTTTGCTATATGATTTTGGTGAAGGTAAAGCAGACATTTTACTTGGAACCCAAATGATAGCCAAGGGACTAGATTTTCCACGGATCACTCTAGTAGGCGTATTGGCAGCCGACACATCCCTTCATTTAGCCGACTTCCGCGCTGCCGAGAAAACATTCCAACTATTGACGCAGGTGAGCGGTAGAGCGGGACGTGATCAACTACCAGGTGAAGTGGTCATTCAGACGTATGACCCTGAGCATTACGCGATTGAATTATCTAAAACGCAAAACTATGTTCCTTTTTATGAAATGGAAATGGATAGACGAAGACAACTCGGTTATCCTCCATACTATTATGTGACGGTTGTACAGTTCAGTCATGAAGATGTATTAAAAGCTGCTGACTATGCACATAAAGGTACTGAATTTATCGCGGAGCGTCTATCACAAGGTTCAGTCATTATTGGACCGACAGCCGCTGCTATCAGTCGCCTCAACAATAGATATCGCTATCAAAGTTTGATAAAATACAAACATGAACCCGCACTTATACCGGTTTTGCAGCAACTCTTGAAACACTACAAAACAAGTTGGGCAAAAGACGGTTTGGTCATGTCGATTAACCGTGAACCAACATCGATCTTTTAACCTTCCTTCGAAGAAATGAGGAATTTATTTTGACAATATTAAAAATCGTAACGCACCCATCACCTATTCTCACAACACCATGTGAAGAAGTGACCGTTTTTGACGATGAGTTGGGTATCTTACTAGATAATATGCATGAAACGATGATTGAACATGATGGTGTAGGCATTGCAGCTCCCCAAGTGGGCAAATCTATTCGTGTAGCGATTGTAGACTTCGATGAAGAGCAAGAAATTATCGAAATGATCAATCCCGTCGTCACGGCCACAGGAGGATCCGAAGTAGAAGTTGAAGGTTGCTTAAGCTTCCCAGGATTATTCGGAGAAGTAGAGCGTCCTTTCCATGTGCGGATTGAAGCACAAGAACGTGATGGTAAGCTATATGAATTAGAAGCAGAAGGCTATGAAGCACGAGCAATCCTGCATGAAATCGATCACTTGAACGGAGTATTATTCGATAAGAAGATCCAACGTGTCGTTGATCCATCTGAATTCGAAGATGAAGAGGAGGATGACGAATGACAAAAATCATATTCATGGGAACACCTGAATTTTCTGTAGGTGTTTTGACGATGCTATATAATGAAGGATATGAAATCCTTGCTGTCGTGACTCAACCCGATCGTCCAGTGGGCCGTAAGCGCGTACTGACACCTCCTCCTGTAAAGGAAGAAGCGATGCGCTTAGAACTGCCTGTCATTCAGCCAGAGAAGCTGAAAGGCTCTGCAGAGTTGCAGGAAATTCTCGACCTACAGCCGGATCTGATAGTGACAGCCGCATTCGGTCAATTGCTTCCGAATGAATTGCTAGAAGCTCCGAAACTCGGTTGTATAAATGTCCATGCTTCTTTATTACCTAACTATCGTGGTGGCGCACCAATTCATCAGGCGGTCATGGATGGCAAGAAAGAAACGGGCGTCACGATCATGTACATGGCGGAGAAACTGGATGCGGGTGATATCATTTCACAAGTCACCACTCCAATTGAAGAAACAGACGATACGGGAACGATGTTTACCAAATTATCTATAGCAGGGACTACATTATTAAAAGAAACGTTACCATCCATTATTGCAGGCACGAATGAGCGTACAGTTCAGGATGAGACGCAAGTGACGTTTGCTAGAAACATCTCAAGAGAACAGGAACGAATTGACTGGACAAGTTCAGCCAGTTCGATCTATAACCAAGTTCGGGGGTTACACCCTTGGCCTGTCGCATACACAAAATTTGCTGGTGATCAAGTGAAAATTTGGTGGACACAGGTGACCGAACAAATATCGGATGCAACGCCTGGAGAAATTATTGGTCTGGAAAAGGATCGTATTATTGTGCAGACAGGTGAAGGCGCGCTAGCAATTACCGATTTACAACCAGCTGGGAAAAAACGAATGACAGCTACCGTATTCTTAAATGGAATCGGGTCAAAATGGCAAGTGGGAGACAAATTTGAATGACAAATTATAAAAAGAAAATTTGGCGTGGCAATGTACGTGATGCAGCATTATCCATGTTGATGCAAATTGAAGAAGAACAAGCGTATAGTAATTTATTGCTTCATAAAACGATTGAAATCTATGACCTTCAGCCAAAAGACCGCGCATTATTGACGGAAATAACATACGGTACATTACAACAACAAATGACACTGGATTATTATTTAGCACCATTTGTTAGAGGGAAGCTACAACCATGGGTACGTCAGCTACTTAGACTATCCGTTTATCAAATCATTTACTTATCTAAAATTCCTGAGCATGCCGTTGTCAATGAAGCAGTAAAAATTGCCAATAAGCGTGGACATAAAGGTGTTTCATCCATGGTCAATGGAATTTTACGCTCGATTTTGCGTGAAGGTGTACCTTCTTTAGATGAAATTGAAGATCCTATCACTCGTTTGTCTATAGAGACAAGTCACCCTGAATGGTTAATCCGAAGATGGATAGAGCAATACGGCATGGAAGAAGCTACGGCTGCGGCAGTTGTCAACAATCAACCTCCGATCACAACCGCGCGAATCAATAGAACGAAAACCAATATTGGTGAAGTAATCGGCTTGCTGAAGAAAGAAGGGATTACTGCAATAGCCGGTACTCTTTCTGACAGCAGTATCCAAGTGGAGTCAGGTAACCTCGCTTCTACAGAAGTGTTTAAACAAGGTTTGTTGACCATTCAGGATGAGAGCTCTATGCTTCCAGCTATCGCATTACAAGTGGAACCAGGTATGCGCGTATTGGATATGTGTGCGGCTCCTGGCGGTAAAACCACTCATATCGCAGAACGTATGAAAAATGAAGGAGAAATTCAGGCACATGATCTGCACCCTCATAAATTACGTTTAATTGACCAAAATGCAGAGCGTCTCGGATTGACTTCCATCCATACAAATAGTGGGGATAGCAGAGAGTTATTGAAAACCTATGAACCTCAATCTTTTGACCGAGTGTTAATAGATGCGCCATGTAGTGGATTAGGGGTCATTCGCAGAAAGCCTGAGATTAAATATAAAAAAACTATACAAGATATTGAAAAACTAACAGTCATTCAAAAAGAACTACTCGAAGTTGCCTGTCAGTTGGTGAAAAAAGACGGTATCTTAGTTTATAGTACATGCACGATTGATAAATCGGAGAACGAAGAGATTGTTGAATGGTTCTTGAAAGAGCAGCCAGACTTTGCACTCGTTCCACTTCATATTCTTGAAAGTGACAGTGAGCAACGCCATTTGCAAATTTTACCGCACGACTATCAAAGTGACGGTTTCTTTGTAGCGACGTTACAAAGAATCAACTAACCTGACCAATTGAAATGGAGGGTAGCCTATGGAATATGAAATACGCTCAGATACAGGACGGAAACGTACGGTGAATGAAGATGACGCCGCCGTATTCGTACATCCTGAAAAGCGTACGATACTCGCAGTCATTGCAGACGGAATGGGCGGTCATAAGGGCGGAGATTATGCTAGCGCGACTGCAGTGCGTATGATAGGCGAGCAATTCATGTCCGCGGACAAAGAAGTAGTAACGGAGCAAGATTGGATTGACTTGCTGTATGATGCAGTAGTAGATATTAACCAGTTTTTGTACACAACTGCGCAGAAAGATGACACGTATAAAGGCATGGGTACTACGCTAGACCTCGCGCTGATCTTGGATAATCACTGTGTTGTTTTTCATGTAGGAGACAGCCGGATTTATCAAGTGACAGGCAAAGCGATTCGTCAAATTACGAAAGACCATTCATTTGTGAATGTGTTGCTTGATAGCGGTGAAATTACGGAACAGGAAGCTGAAGTGCATCCACAGCGTAATTGGATTATGAAAGCGGTAGGCTCGGAGAAATCCATTGTACCTGACCGCTACACATTTCCTTTACTGTCACACTCGTATTTATTACTTTGTACAGATGGTTTAAGCAATAAGATCGAAAAGGAAAAAATGCTTGATATTATATTGAATGAAGATTCATTGGCAAACAAAGCGGATGAGTTTATAGACTTGGCGAATCAGCGCGGTGGAGAAGACAATATTACCGTAATACTACTGGCTATTCCTGAAATTGAGGTGTCTCCCGTATGATTGGAAAACGAATCGGTAAACGATACGAAATTATTCGGGTGATCGGTGACGGAGGTATGTCCAGAGTTTACTTGGCGCACGATATCATTCTCGACCGTGATGTAGCAATCAAAGTATTGCATTATGATTTTAGCAATGAAGAGGAATTAAAAAAACGATTTCAGCGGGAGGCACTTTCCGCTACGAGCCTAACACATCCTCATATAGTAAATATTTTTGATGTCGGCCAAGAAGATGAACTTCATTACTTAGTAATGGAATACATAGCTGGCAAAACACTGAAAGACTACATTCATACACATGGCGCATTATCGGCAGAACACGCCGTGTCTATTATGAAGCAACTTGTATCTGCCATATCACATGCTCATCATAACGGTATTGTTCATCGTGACATTAAACCTCAAAATGTATTGATGAACGGCGAGGACGATGTGAAAATAACAGACTTTGGAATTGCGATGGCCTTGAATTCTACGGTACATACGAAGACGAACTCTGTTATAGGGACTGTCCATTATCTGTCTCCTGAGCAAGCTAGAGGCGGTATGGCGACGAAACGATCAGATATATATTCACTCGGTATCGTATTTTATGAATTGCTGACAGGGGAATTACCGTTTTCAGCGGAGACAGCGGTAGCGATTGCGTTAAAGCACTTACAAGAAGAAACACCATCTGTCCGTGATCAGTATCCTGAAATACCTCAGAGCGTAGAAAATGTCATTTTAAAGGCAACAGCTAAAGATTCAACCTATCGCTATGCGACTACAGATGACATGTATGATGATTTACTAACTGTTTTATCTCCTGAGCGTTTAAATGAAAGTAAATTCGCCTTACCATTTGATGATGATAAGACAATGGCTATACCCGCTATTAAAGACGTTCCGAAATCCACTGTTGCGGAAGATACTATGAAAATAGCTCCTGTAAAACCCGAACCAGTAACACCTACGAAAAAGAAAAAGAAGAAATGGCCGTTTGTATTAGTGGGTGGCATTTTACTTCTAGCGTTTCTGACATTTTTATTGGTTATGATGATGAAACCAAAGGAGATCATCGTACCTGAAGTTGTAGGGGAAGAAGAGCTTGTCGCTACAGAGATACTTGAAAAAGAGGGTTTTGTCATAGATGAGCGTTTTGAAGAGACGTCTGATGAATACACAGTAGGACAAGTAATTAAAACAGTACCTCAAGCAGGAAAGAAACGTAAAGAGGGAGACGGCGTAAAATTATTTATCAGCTCCGGGAAAGATCCGATGGTGCTTAGTGATTATACGGGTCGTAACTTTGAAGCGACCAAACGCTTTTTAAATGGCTACGGATTTTTACCCATTGAATCAGTTGAAGTCTTTTCTGACGAGCCAAAAGGAACTATTCTGAGCCAACAACCTGAAGCAGATCAGTCTGTCATTCCTGAAGAAACGGAGTTGATCTTCACTGTCAGTAAAGGCAAAGAGTTGCAATCACTTGATGATCTATCGGGTATGTCCGCTAAACAACTAGAAGACTATGCGAAAAAATCCGGCCTGAAGATCCACATTGTCAGGGAAGAACATTCGGATAAAGTCGATAAAGGATATGTTATTTCTCAGAAGCCTCCCAAGGGAGAAAAATTGGAAAAAGGGGAACGGGTGGACGTCGTGATTTCGAAAGGTCCTGCATCCAAGCCGATTAAGTTGTTAGTGAAGACTGTGACAATTCCATATAACTATCCCGAAGAATCAGTTGATGAAAATGAAGATGATGATGAAGACGAAATAGATTCAGAAATAGATCCGAAGCCTCATCCGGAACTCGTTCCTCAGAAAGTTCAGATTTATGTACAGGATCGCACGCACACAATGAATGATCCTATCGAGGAGTTTGAGATTACTGAAGATACGACACGCAAGGTTACGATCGAACTTCTAGAAGGAGAGCGCGGAGGATACAAAATTATGCGTGATCAAACAGTAATAGAGGAAGATAAGTTCAACTATACAGATTTGGAATAGAGGAGGAGTTCGATGGCTGAAGGCCAAATTCGTAAAGCAATCAGTGGGTTTTATTACGTAGAGCATAATGGGGATTTAATTCAATGTAAAAGCCGTGGTGTTTTTCGATTAAAGAAAATTAGTCCCTTGGTGGGGGACTTCGTTACGTATGTTCCTGACGGAGCCAATGATGCGACGATTACAGATGTTCATCAGAGGAAAAGTGAGTTAGTCAGACCGCCTATAGCCAATGTAGATCAAGTGTTGCTGGTCTTTTCGGTTGTGGAACCAAATATGAGTCTTCGTTTACTAGACCGTTTCTTAACGGTCATTGAATCACATCAGTTAGAACCGATTTTGTATATTTCTAAAGAAGATATTGCGGATCCCAAAATATTAGAAGAGAATGAAAAAAATCTAGCATATTATCAACGTATCGGATATACGGTTCTGCGCAATGTAGAGAATAAACATTCATTGCTTGAAACACTTCGTCCGTATTTTAGCGGTAAAACCACCGTCCTTGCAGGTCAGTCAGGTGTGGGAAAATCCACGTTATTGAATACGATATTACCTGAACTACAACTAAAAACCGGTGTGATCTCGGATGCGCTTGGACGAGGGAAACATACTACACGTCATGTAGAGTTACTGGAAGTGGCGGGCGGTTTGGTAGCAGATACACCTGGGTTTAGTTCTTTGGATTTCGAACATATCGAAAAAGAAGAACTGCGGGATTATTTTGTGGAGATTTCTGAAGCAGGTGCAGGTTGTAAATTTAGAGGATGTCTTCATGTGAAAGAACCTGGTTGTGCTGTTAAAGCGCAGGTGGAAGAAGGAAGAATTTCAGAAGGTCGCTATAAGAATTATTTGCTGTTCTTGCAAGAAATTATGGATAGAAAGCCGAGGTATTGATTATGATAAAAATTGCGCCATCTATTTTAGCAGCAGACTTTGCAAGGCTTGGTGAAGAAGTGAAAGAAGTAGAAAAAGCGGGAGCCGAACTAATTCACATTGATGTAATGGACGGACATTTCGTACCGAATATTACAATGGGGCCTATTGTCGTCGAGGCGTTGCGGCCATTGACGAAGTTACCGCTTGATGTCCATTTGATGATTGAAAATCCGGACGCTTATATTGAGGACTTTGCGTCAGCGGGTGCGGATTATATTACTGTACACGTAGAAGCATGCCCTCACCTACACAGAACATTGCAATTGATCAAATCGACAGGTGCAAAACCAGGTGTTGTGTTAAATCCTCATACACCGGTTGAACATATCATGCATGTCCTAGAAGATATTGATATGGTATTGTTCATGACGGTCAATCCAGGTTTTGGCGGACAGTCGTTTATTCATTCCGTCCTACCAAAAGTGAAACAACTCTCTGATATCATCAAAGAGCGTAATCTATCTATTGAAATCGAAATTGATGGCGGTATTAACGAAGAAACAATCAAACCTTGTGTGGAAGCAGGTGCGACTATTTTTGTTGCAGGTTCTGCAATTTACGGAAAAGAAGACCGCGCAAAAGCTCTTCAAGCTATTAAATCAGCAGGCGAGAGTGTGATGGCGAAATGAAGTATGCCATCGTGTGTGCAGCAGGTCCTATAGAAGAAGTAGTTAACTTAGCTGAATACGATCAAGAAGATACTGTGTATATCGGGGTAGACCGTGGTGCGTTGTATTTATTGGAAAAAGGGATTCAGCCCAATGAAGCAGTTGGCGACTTTGATTCTGTGACGGAAGAGCAGTTTAAACAGATCAACTCGAACGTAGAAATTGTCCATCGTGCGAATGAAGATAAAGATGAGACAGACACAGAACTGGCTGTACAGCGAGCGCTTGCGTATCAACCCGATTATATTATATTAACTGGCGTGACGGGTGGTCGCTTGGATCACTTACAGTCTGCTTTGCATTTATTGTATCGTATGCAAGCAGAAAACCCTAAAGTGAAATTCAAGTTACACAACACTACAAATGATATCCGTGTCATGCTACCTGGCGTGAGACGTGTAAAGAAAGATTCACGCTATCCGTATACTTCCTTTTTCTCGTTTGGCCCCGTCGTGACAGGGTTGACGCTAACAGGATTCAAATATGAAACGGTGAATGAACGATTAGAAATGGGTGTAACTCGTTTTACAAGTAACGAAACAGTGGCGGATGTTTGTACTATCTCTTTCCGTGAAGGCATATGCTTAATGGTAAGGAGTTCAGATTCCTGAAAGGAGTTGGGGGATTTGCGAGTATACACATTCACGCTTCCGAAGTTTGTCAGTAACATCGTGAGAAAGTGCGCAGTAGCTTTTCAAAAGGACAGCCGTACTAAATCGACCGTTGCTGCCAATTCAAAAGCCGCCAAGACAAAAAAACGCAAAAAAGAAAAAACACAAAGCGCCTAAAAAGGTGCTTTGTGTTTTTTTGAATTTTAGATAAGCAAAAAAGCACCGGTGACTCCTCGAACATCTGTCGAAGTTAACCGGCGCTTTCAGCTTTAGATCATATCCAGCTTCAGACGGCAGCCGCTCGGGACACTTCAGGCTAGAAAGTACAGGCAAAAACCGCCTGTATTATCTAGCCCTCCAGTGCCTGTCGCGGCTAAACGCCGTCTTCAGCTTTCGATTATACTCGTTGTACTTTGCCTGATTTTAAAGCTCTTGCAGATACCCAAACGCGTTTAGGTTTGCCGTCGATTAGGATTCTAACTTTTTGAAGGTTAGCGCCCCAAGTGCGCTTGCTAGAGTTCAAAGCGTGAGAACGAGTGTTTCCAGAACGAGCTTTACGTCCAGTAATAACACATTGTTTAGCCATTTTAGTTCCTCCTCGTGAATTATTTAGCGATTCACGTTACAATTCGCATACCATAGTACTTTATCATAAGCGTCGAATCGATGCAACATTTTATTTTGATACTCTCAAGGTTTTTTCCTTTACACTATATTTTAACGGTTTCAATACTTTCATTCCTGATGAATTCCCGTATAATGTACGTATGATGTGTCTAGAGATGGGGGAGGAGAAGAGGAATGTCAATCGAACTGAAAAATGAGCATGGTACAATTGATATTACAAATGACGTAATTGCACAAGTAGTCGGAGAGGCTGCGGTCGAGTGTTATGGAATTGTAGGGATGGCTTCTCAGCATCAAATTCGCGATGGGCTTACAGAAATTCTTCGCAAGGAAAATTATTCTCGTGGCGTAATTGTACGTAACGAGGGCGATGCATTCCATATCGATATCTACGTCATCATGAGCTACGGCACGAAAATCACTGAAGTGGCCTATCAAGTACAATCTAAAGTGCAATATATAGTGAAAACGACGTTGGGGCTATCAGTAAGTTCTATAAATATTTTTGTTCAGGGAGTTCGTGTAACGAACGTGTAAAAGGAGGCCTTTAAGTCAATGACTTCAATCAATGGATTGCAATTTGCGAAGATGGTAGAAATGGGTTCGCATCATCTCCATCAAAATGCGGATTATGTGGATTCTTTAAATGTATTCCCGGTGCCAGATGGTGATACGGGAACGAATATGAATTTATCCATGACATCCGGTGCGAAAGAAACAGAAAGAAATGCTCAGGAACATATCGGCTTGACGGCACAGGCATTTTCAAAAGGGTTGCTTATGGGTGCTCGTGGGAATTCTGGTGTGATACTATCCCAGTTATTCAGAGGATTCAGCAAGCAAATTGAGAATGAAGCAGAAGTCAACGTCAAGCAATTTGCGGATGCACTTAAATACGGTGTGGACACAGCTTACAAAGCCGTTATGAAACCTGTAGAAGGAACGATTTTGACCGTTGCCAAAGATGCAGCTAACGCGGCAGTTGAGCATATAGAAGATTCATCAGATTTAACGGCATTACTAGAAATTATTGTGGAAGAGGCTAAAGCTTCGCTGAAACGAACGCCCGATCTATTGCCGGTGTTAAAAGAAGTAGGAGTAGTAGACAGTGGTGGACAAGGTCTCGTATATGTATATGAAGGATTTTTGGCATGCCTAAAAGGTGAAGACTTACCTGAGAAGGTAGTGATGCACTCAATGGATGACTTAATTATGACAGAGCATCACCGCAGTATACAAGGTTTCATGAACTCAGAAGACATCGAGTTCGGCTACTGTACGGAATTTATGGTCAAATTGGATTCAGGTAAGTTGCACGATCAGCCATTTGATGAAGCTACATTCCGTCAAGATTTAAGTGAACTTGGTGACTCACTACTCGTCATTTCAGATGATGAAGTAGTAAAAGTACATATTCACACTGAAGAACCTGGAGATGCTTTGTCTTATGGACAAAAGTATGGTTCATTAACGAAGATGAAGATTGATAATATGCGTGAGCAACATAGTGATATTATGAATCGGCACGAAACATTAACATCGAAACCGGTTCAGCATAAATATGCGATTGTAACGGTTACGATGGGCGAGGGCATCGCAGAACTCCTGAAAAGTATCGGAGCATCTGCCGTGATTGAGGGCGGACAAACGATGAATCCTTCTACGGAGGATATTGTTAAAGCGATTCAGGAAATCGGTGCAGAAAAAGTATTGATCTTGCCAAATAATAAAAATATTATCATGGCTGCTGAGCAGGCGGCTGAAGTATTGGAGATTGAAGCGGCAGTTGTAGCGACAAAATCCGTTCCAGAAGGCTTAGCAGCCATTTTAGCATTCAACCCTGAAGCAACAGTAGAGAAGAATGCGAAAGCGATGTTACAAGCGGCTTCTGCTATTAAAACTGGTCAGGTCACTTATGCTGTTCGTGATACATCGATTGATGGTGTAACGATCCATAAAGATGACTTCATGGGAATCGCTCAAGGCAAAATCACTAGTTCCGATTCTTCCTTGGAAAGTGTGACAAAGAACCTTATTTCATCCATGATTGATGAAGAAGATGAAATCGTCACGATTATTTATGGTGAAGATGTGACCTCTGAAGAAGCAGAAAAAGTTAGTGAGTATGTTGAAGAGCAATTCGAGCATGTAGATATAGAATTATACGCTGGAAAACAACCGCTCTATCCATATATTATCTCTGTTGAATAAATACATCACGTTGTCCTGCAAGTAGGGGCAACGTTTTTATTTTCCTGTCTTTTCATGGTAAAATGAAAAGAAGAACACTCGTTTTCTAACTAGATATGGAAAGGAGGTAATTTTACATGGAGAACATCTTGAAAAATAGTGTAGGTACAGTAAAAGGAATCGGTAAAGCAACAACTGAACAATTTGAAAAACTGGGAATTTTGACGATTGAAGATTTGTTGTACACTTTCCCGTACCGCCATGAAGATTTTCGTATGAGGGATTTGACTGAAACGCCACATGGTGAGCGCGTCACAGTGGAAGGTCGGGTAGAGTCCGAACCGACCGTGTTTTATTCTGGAAAAAATCGTTCAAGAATGCAAGTCCGTTTATTGGTCGGTCATCATTTAGTGAAAGCGGTATTTTTCAATCAGCATTATTTAAAAGACCGTCTACTTACGGGAATGCAAATCAATATTACCGGTGCATGGGATCGGGGACGTCAAACGATTACGGTGAATCGTCTACATACAGGTGAGCAAACTGATTTTGAGCCGGTTTATAGTTTGAAGGGGATTATGCATCAAAAAACGTTTCGGCGCTATATGCGCGCTGTAATAGACTTAACTGCTCAAGATATAGAAGAGACACTGCCACGTGAGATGCTGGAAGTATACAAGCTGCCTTCTATAGCGCAAGCGCTCGAGATGGTCCATTTCCCAACTAAAGCTGAAGACGTCAAGCATGCGCGTAGACGTTTTGTTTATGAAGAATTATTACTGTTTCAGTTAAAAATACAAGGGATGAAAAAACTGCGTAAAGAGCAAGAAAAAGGACTTGTTATTCAATATGAATTGGATTTGCTGAAAAAGTTCATCAATACGTTGCCGTTTGAATTAACGAATGCGCAAAAACGTGTGGTGAATGAATTATGTGCAGAGTTGAAATCACCACTCCGTATGAACCGTTTACTGCAAGGGGATGTGGGATCAGGCAAGACAGCTGTGGCAGCCATCGCTCTGTATGCAGCGGTGACAGCAGGATTCCAGGGAGCATTGATGGCACCAACAGAAATATTGGCTGAACAACATGCCGAGTTATTAGCCAACTGGTTCGAACCGTTTGGTGTGACTGTCGCATTTCTTGCCGGCTCTACAAAAGCGAAAGCGAAAAGAGAGTTACTGGAACGGTTAGAAGTCGGGGAGATTGACTTGCTCATCGGAACGCACGCGCTCATCCAACCTGAAGTACAATTTCATAAACTGGGCTTTGTCGTGACGGATGAACAACACCGTTTCGGAGTGCAACAACGTCGTGTCTTGCGTGATAAAGGTTTAAACCCGGATGTATTATTCATGACTGCGACCCCTATTCCTAGAACACTAGCCATTACGGTATTTGGTGAAATGGATGTTTCGGTTTTAGACGAATTACCGGCAGGACGGAAAGAAATTGAAACCCATTGGTTAAAAGAAGAATCCTTAATACCTGTGTTACAGAAGATGGAGAAAGAGTTACGTGCAGGAAGGCAGGCGTATGTCATTTGTCCATTGATCGAGGAATCCGATAAATTGGATGTCCAAAACGCAGTGGAAGTACATGCAGAATTGAGTAACTATTTCGCTGGTCGCTATACGGTAGGTTTGATGCACGGTCGATTGCCTTCAGCTGAAAAAGATCAGGTCATGCGGGAATTCAGTGAAGGACAGTCAAATGTCCTTGTTTCCACTACAGTTGTAGAAGTAGGCGTCAATGTGCCGAACGCAACTTTCATGCTGATTTATGATGCAACAAGATTCGGTCTAGCTCAGTTACACCAATTAAGGGGACGTGTAGGACGAGGATCCGATCAGTCATATTGTGTATTGCTCGCTAATCCGTCTACAGAAGAAGGAAAGATGCGGATGCAGTCGATGACAGAAACGAACGATGGATTTATTTTGGCTGAAAAAGATTTGGAGCTACGCGGATCAGGGGATATTTTTGGCAAAAAGCAAAGTGGAATGCCAGAATTCAAAATGGCAGACTTGATTCATGATTTTAAAGCACTCTCTATAGCGCGTGAGGATGCGGAACGCTTGTTGAATTCAGATGCGTTTTGGACAAGTGATGAATATGCCACATTACGCGAACGTCTAGAGCAGTCAGGCGCACTCACTGATAAGCGTATAGATTGATAGATGTGTAACGTAGTATATAAGATAACCTCTTGCAATCTGATTTACCTCTTTATATACTTAGTATTAATACCAAGTGCTAATCTGGAGGGGTGTAGTAATTGAGAGTTCCGAAACAGGAGAGGCAACAATTACTTGTAACGCTGCTTAAAGAAGATCCTTTTCTAACAGATGAAGACATTGCTAGGCATTTTTCTGTGAGTATTCAAACCGTCCGGCTGGATCGTTTAGAATGTCATATTCCGGAATTGCGAGAGCGGTTGAAATCCGTAGCGTCACAACAAATGTTAGGTACAGTGAAGTCTATGCAAGCAGAAGAAATATTTGGAGAAATTATTGATGTGGAATTGGATGATAAAGCAATTTCAATCTTTGATGTACAAGACGTGCATGTGTTCAAACGAAATCGCATAGCCAGAGGTCATCATTTGTTTGCGCAAGCGAACTCATTGGCTGTAGCGGTCCTGGACGATGATTTGGCTTTGACAGTTCGTTCTTCACTGCACTTTCAAAAGCCAGTAAGAGCCGGTGATCGTGTAGTGTCTCGTGCTACTGTGCGCAAGGAAACCTTGAAAAATAAAAGTACGGTCGTCGATGTCCTGTCAACAGTAGAGAGTGATCTTGTTTTTTCGGGGGAGTTTCAGATGTACCGTACAACAAAAAAAGGCGGGTAATTACATATGATTATTGCAGTAGATGCAATGGGTGGAGATAACGCACCCGGAGAGATTGTCAAAGGAGTATTGCAGAGCCTTCATGCATTTGATGACATAACGATACATATATTTGGTGATGAGCAAAAAATGGCACCATTCCTCGAAACACATCCACGCCTCCAAGTAGTACACTGCTCTGAAGTCATTGAACCTGATGATGAGCCCGTGCGTGCGATTCGAAAGAAAAAAGATGCTTCCATGGTCCGTATGGCGCAAGCGGTAAAAGATGGAGAGGCTCAGGCGTGTGTGTCAGCTGGTAATACAGGTGCTCTTATGTCGGCAGGACTCTTTATCGTAGGTCGCTTAGATGGTATTCAAAGACCGGCACTGGCACCAACGTTACCCACGATTGACGGCAGTGGTTTCGTGTTGTTAGATGCAGGAGCGAACTCAGATAGTAAACCGACACAGTTAGCACAATTTGCCGTCATGGGTAGTATCTATGCAGAGAAAGTGCGCGGAATCGACAAGCCACGTGTAGGGCTATTGAATATTGGAACAGAAGCTGGAAAAGGTAATGAGCTGACAAAACACGCCTATGAAGAGTTGCTAGCTGCACCTATCAACTTTGTCGGTAATGTGGAGTCGCGTGATTTGTTGAATGGCGTGGCGGATGTCGTTGTCACGGACGGTTTTACAGGAAACATGGTGTTGAAAACTATTGAAGGTACTGCGATGAATGTGTTTTCCATGATCAAAGATGTGTTCATGTCTTCATTGAAAACCAAGCTTGCCGCTGGCTTAGTGAAAGATGATCTAAAAGGTTTGAAGAAGAAGATGGATTACTCGGAGTATGGCGGAGCGGGTTTATTTGGCTTGAACCATCCGGTCATCAAAGCGCATGGTTCATCAAATGCCAACGCGCTTTTTAATGCAGTTCGCCAAGCAAGAACCATGGTACAATATCAAGTATGCGAAACGATTAAAAAAACAATCGGAGAGGAAGAGGAATCTTGAGTAAACTGGCATTTGTTTTCCCGGGACAAGGCTCACAAGCTGTAGGGATGGGGAAAGTATTCACAGAGAAGAACGAGGCGTGTAAGGAATTCATGCAAAAAGCTGATGAAGCTCTTGGTTTTGAACTGAGCGCATTGATGCTCGAAGGCCCTCAAGATGAATTGACGTTGACTTATAATGCTCAACCGGCTCTACTTACGGTGGGTGCGATGATCGCAGCACGTTTGGAAGAAGAAGGCATTATGCCAGACTATACAGCAGGACATAGTCTAGGTGAGTATACAGCTCTTGTTGAATCCAAAGTTCTTTCATTTGAAGATGCAGTAGTGGCTGTTCATAAAAGAGGTCTGTATATGAATGAAGCCGTACCAGCAGGTAAAGGTGCCATGGCGGCTATACTTGGAATAGATCGCGATGTATTGGAGTCGATTACAGCGAACATTACGGAGTCGGGACATCCTGTACAACCAGCCAACTTAAACTGCCCCGGCCAAATCGTTATTTCGGGTGCAAAGGAAGGCGTCGATAAAGCATGTACAGCCTTGAAGGAAGCGGGTGCGAAACGTGCATTACCATTGAATGTAAGTGGACCCTTCCACTCTGTTCTCATGCAGCCAGCGGCAGGAGAATTACAAAAGACGCTTGAAGGCATCGATATGAAGGATGCAAAAATTCCTATCATTGCAAACGTTACAGCAGATGAAGTAACGAAGCAGGATGAAATAAAAAAATTACTTGTTGAACAATTGTACTCACCTGTACGCTGGGAAGAGTCTATTGAAAGATTACTTGAATTGGGTGTTACTCGTTTCATTGAGTGTGGACCAGGAAAAGTATTGAGCGGATTAATCCGTAAAATAGATCGTACAGCAAAAGTGTATCCAGTATACGATGAAGAAACACTTGAGAAGTTGCTTGAAGAAGCGAAAGGATGGTCATGATGGGAAGATTCGATGGAAAAACGGCAGTAGTTACAGGGGCATCCAGAGGGATTGGGCGCACTGTCGCTTTACGCTTAGCTTCGGAAGGTGCTAAGGTAGTCGTGAATTATAGCGGTAGCCAAGATCGGGCAGAAACGGTCGCAGCGGAAATTCGTTCTGCGGGTGGAGAAGCACTCGTCTTTCAAGCGAATGTCTCTGATGCTGATCAAGTGAAAGCCATGATGGATGAGACGATTAAGCAATTTGGTAGCATTGATATCCTCGTTAATAACGCTGGTATCACGCGAGATAATTTATTGATGCGCATGAAGGAAGACGAGTGGGATGATGTATTATCGATTAACTTAAAAGGTGTATTCCTTTGCACAAAAGCCGTTACGCGCCAAATGATGCGTCAGCGTGCAGGAAGAATCGTTAATATGGCTTCGGTCGTAGGTGTTGTAGGAAATGCTGGGCAAGCAAATTATGTGGCGGCAAAAGCGGGCGTCATTGGTTTGACGAAAACAACCGCAAAAGAATTGGCGGCACGTAATATTTTAGTGAATGCCGTCGCTCCAGGATTCATTACAACCGATATGACAGATGAATTGGGCGATGATATGAAAGAGCAATTATTATCAACGATTCCTTTAGGCAAGCTTGGAAGTGCGGAAGATGTAGCGGGTGCCGTGGCATTCTTACTATCCGATGAAGCGAAATATATTACCGGTCAGACCATTAATGTAGACGGCGGCATGGTGATGTAAATGGACTACTTCTCCTAAAGCGCTGTTTATGGTTGCGTTACGAGGGGACTACCCTCTATAATTCAATAGTAACTAATGAGCCGACTATGGCCTTGAGAGGAGGTGACTATGTTGTCAACAGTACTTGAGCGTGTAACAAAAGTAGTTGTCGACCGTCTAGGCGTCGATGAAAGCGAAGTAAAACCTGAAGCTTCTTTCCGTGAGGATCTTGGAGCTGATTCACTAGATGTAGTAGAACTTGTTATGGAATTTGAAGATGAGTTTGAAACGGAAATTTCTGATGACGATGCAGAGAAAATTGCAACTGTCGGAGATGCAGTAACGTACATTACAGAAAAAGTAGGCGAATGACCTTTTTGGTGAGACACTTTCTTCCTTTCATCTGAAAAGGAGAAAGCGTCTCTTTTCGCTTTACAAGTGTGTACAGACTATTAATAGATGAGAGGCAGAGTAGTTTATGAAAAATAAAAGAACTTCGAAAGAAACCGCATCACACCCTACATTGCCACAAGCTGTACGCGAGAAATTCACCAAGCTCCAGCAAGAATTAGGCGTTCAATTCCAGGATGAGAATTTATTGTATAATGCATTTACCCATTCATCCTATGTCAATGAACATCGTCGAAAGAAATTTTCTGATAATGAACGATTGGAATTCCTTGGAGACGCTGTATTGGAACTTGGGGTATCTAAATTTTTATTCCGTACAGAACCGGCAAAAAGCGAAGGGGAACTGACGAAACTTCGTGCAGCGATTGTTTGTGAGCCATCACTTGTTAAGTTTTCGAATGAATTGAACTTTGGAGATTATATTCTTCTGGGCAAGGGTGAAGAACTAACTGGCGGAAGAATGCGTCCTGCATTACTGGCGGATGTATTTGAAGCGTATATCGGTGCGCTCTACTTGGATCAGGGCATGGAAGTCGTTGAAGAGTTTCTAAAACGAATCGTTTTTCCGAAAATTAGTATCGGAGCTTTTTCGCATGTGACAGATTATAAGAGTCGTCTGCAAGAATTGGTGCAGCAAAAAAATAACGGACCCCTTCAATATGAAGTCATTGAAGAAAAAGGTCCTGCACATGCGAAAAAGTTTGTTACCGTAGTCAATCTCAATGAACAACAACTTGGAAAAGGAATCGGCAAATCCAAGAAAGAAGCGGAACAGGAAGCTGCCCGTCGTGCGATAGAACATTTATTGATGCAGACAACCGAAGGGGAGAACTAATCGTGTTTTTGAAAAGGCTGGAAATCGCAGGCTTTAAATCTTTCGCGGAAAAGATTCATGTTGATTTCGTACCAGGAGTAACGGCCATCGTAGGACCTAACGGAAGCGGAAAAAGTAATATTATCGATGCGATTCGCTGGGTGCTCGGTGAACAATCCGCAAAATCATTGCGCGGTAGTAAAATGGAAGACGTTATTTTTGCAGGCAGTGATTCCCGCAAAGCGGTTAATTTTGCAGAAGTTACACTCATATTGGATAATACACAAAATCTTTTTCCGCTTGACTACACTGAAATCAGTGTAACTAGAAGGGTTTTTCGATCCGGAGACAGTGCGTATCTACTAAACGGTCAGACTTGCAGATTAAAAGACATCACCACGCTATTTATGGATTCAGGATTGGGGAAAGAGGCCTTCTCCATTATTTCGCAAGGTCGGGTTGATGAAATATTGAATAGTCGTGCTGATGAAAGACGCAATGTCTTTGACGAAGCGGCAGGTGTCTTGAAGTATAAAACACATAAACTGCAAGCAGAGCATAAATTATTTGAGACGACCGATAATTTGGATCGTGTACTGGATATATTAAAAGAAATCGATGATCGACTCGTTCCTCTTGAAAAAGAAGCAGGTTTGGCTCGTAAAGCTTCCGATCTACGTTTAGAACTTCGGGAAGCTGATGTTCGTTTACTCCATCATGACGCGTCCGCTTTACAACAGCAGATTTCTGAAAAAGCGGCAGTTGTGAAAAGTGATGAATCAGAATTACGAAAGACTTCCGAGGCCCTCACACAATATGAACAGGAACTGGATCTTGACAAGAAAGTCCTTAAGAAAGCAGAGTTTCAACTGGATGAATTTCAAAACGAATTGATTAAACAGACAGCAGAAGCTGAAAAGTGGGAAGGCAGAAGATTACTGTCCGTTGAAAAGACTCGCAATACGAAGCAGCAAGTAGAGCGTATTAAACACGAGTTGCATACTGCAGAACAAACACAACGAATAGCTAAAGAAAAACTTAGTACCATGCAGATGAAGCAGAAAACTGCCCAGCATGAACTTGAAGAAGTTACGCAAGAGAGTAAGCAAGTCACGGCCATGTTAAACAGTTCATTAAAAGAAACCGAACAGCAAATTGAACAGTTGAAATCCGTCTATATTGAGCGTCTCAATGAAGAGGCGACTGTGCGTAGTGAAATCAAGCATGTAGAGGAGCGACTCCAAGGAGAAAAATCTTCCACAGAAAAGATTACGGTTCAGACTACTTTGCTTTCCGAACGCAAACAACAACTTGCGAAAGAACAACAGGAAAAGATTGAGCAAAAAAATACTGTTCAGCAACAGCTTGACGAGCTGGAGAAGTCAGCTAGAGCTTGTCATCAAAAATTGACAGAAGAAGAGGAACGTCTATCTACCCAACAGCAGTTTCTGCAAAAAGCATTGCGTAAACAATCCGAAATGCAAGGAAGACTTCGTGCTCTAGAAAGTCTTGAAAAGGACTTTTCGGGGTTCTATTCAGGTGTCAAAGAAGTACTTCATGCAAAGCAACAACAACGAATTCAGGGGATCGAAGGAGCTGTAGTGGAACTCATTACTACGGAGCCGGCCTATACAAAAGCGATTGAAACCGCACTCGGTGGTGCCATGCAACATATCATTACCACGACTGAGCGTGATGCAAGAAAGGCCATCGGTTATTTGAAAACGAAAAATTTCGGTCGAGCTACGTTTCTTCCTATGGATATTTTGAAGCCGCGTGAACTTCCTATGAATAGCCGGCAAGTACTCACGCAACAGCAAGGTTTCATCGGTACAGCATTTGAACTCATTCAAACATCTCCGGTATATGAGTCGGTAGCTAAAAACTTATTGGGTCAGACGATTATCGCTAGTGATTTAGAAGCCGCATCAGGTTTAGCGAAATCAATAGGACATCGCTATCGCATAGTGACGCTTGACGGGGATATAATAAATGCAGGCGGTTCATTGACAGGTGGCGGTGCGAAAGGCCAGTCCACGCTGTTTTCACGTAAGGCTGAGCTAGAGACTCTTGCAAATCAATTACAACAAATGGATGAATCTATTCAACAGGCTACTGCACAAACGTCTGAAACACGTAGTCTCGTTGGTGCGAGTTTACATCTTCGTGATCAATTGCGCGTAAAGTTAGAAGAAAACCAACAGAAAAAGTCTCTTATTCAGTCATCTCTACAGGAGACTGAAATGGAAATGCGTTCCGTTGAAATGGAAATATCCACAATTGAAATTGGACGTACAGATACAGCTTCTGCCGAAAAGCAGTTATCGACTAAAAAACAAGAGTTACAAACTCGTCATGAAGCATTGAAAAATGAACTTCAAGAGACGTTGGAAAAGCTGGAAAGTTTAGAAAGACTAGTAGAGAACCGGCGCGAAGAACAACAGTCTCTGCAGAAGAGATTGCATGACTTACAACAAAAAAGCGCTGTATTGAAAGAGCAAAATGCCTACCATTCAAGCAGTATGTTGGAAACGGTCACTCAATTAGATGAGTTGGAGCTGACAATAAGCCAGTTGCAAGAAGAACAGCAATATGTGCAGGAATTTGTAATCGGCAAGGAATTAACACCTGAAGAAATAGAGAAGCAAAGTCAACAAGCGAATGAGGCAAAACAAAAGTTGCAAAAAACGATCGAGACGGAAAAAGCTAAGCGTGTTCAACAAGCTAAACGTGTTCACGATCATGAACAGCGTATAAAAATAATCAGGCAACAAGTAGGCACTATTTCTGAGCGCTTGAACACAATGAGGATTCAGTTATCCAGACTCGAAACACAGTATGAAACGGTTAGAGATCGTTTGGATGAAGAGTACGGCTTGCGTCCGAATGAATTACAGATTGAGGCATTGGATATTCCACTACTTCGCAAAACCGTGGAAGATTGTAAGCAACAACTAGCCACGATAGGACCTGTCAATCCGAATGCGATTCAAGAATTTCAAGAAGTATCAGAGCGTCATGAATTTTTACAATCACAGCGTAATGATTTGATCGAAGCTAAAAATACATTACAAGAAGCTATGGCAGAAATGGATCAGGAAATGAAGAGTCGCTTCGAGACGACATTTGAAGCTATTCGCAGTCATTTTCGTCGTGTGTTTAAGGATATGTTCGGTGGTGGGGAAGCAGATCTCGTTTTAACGGATCCAAACAACTTACTTACTACTGGAATTGATATTATGGCACGACCTCCCGGGAAGAAACTGCAGAATTTACGTCTGTTATCTGGCGGTGAACGTGCATTAACGGTTATTTCCTTGCTGTTCTCTATTTTAGAAGTTCGTCCTGTGCCATTTTGCATTCTCGATGAAGTGGAAGCAGCACTGGATGAAGCGAATGTAGTACGATATAGTAATTATTTGAGGAAAGTTTCGGATCAGACACAATTCATTGTGATCACACATCGAAAAGGCACGATGGAAGGTGCGGACGTCCTATATGGGATTACGATGCAGGAATCAGGTGTCTCGAAATTACTTTCTGTTAAACTATCTGAAGTGCCAGAAGAAATCAGTAGCTAAGGAGTGGAATGAATGTCTTTCTTTAAGAAAATAAAAAATAAAATATCAGGAACAAACGAAGCGGTAGCAGAGAAGTTCAAAGATGGACTGACGAAGACACGCGACTCATTTACATCGAAAGTCAACGATTTGGTATTTAGATTCCGCGTTGTCGATGAAGAATTCTTCGAAGAATTGGAAGAATTATTACTTCAAGCAGACGTCGGATTCGAAACGGTTATGGAATTGATCGATTTACTGAAAGAAGAAGTGCAACGCAAAAACATTAAAGACACTACGGGCATGCAATCGTTGATTTCTGAAAAGCTGGTAGAAATTTACAATTCAGGTGAAGAAGTTTCTAGTGAATTGAATATCGTAGAAGGTAGACTGAACGTAATTTTGATGGTCGGTGTGAACGGTGTGGGGAAAACCACAACGATCGGTAAAATGGCTGCCCGCCTTAAAAAAGAAGGGAAAACGGTTATGCTGGCTGCCGGAGATACATTCCGCGCAGGTGCCATTGAACAACTTGTTGTCTGGGGAGAGCGTACGGATGTAGAGGTCGTTCGTCAGGCGGAAGGTTCGGATCCGGCTGCAGTTATTTTTGATGCTGTGAAAGCAGCTAAAAAGCGTAATGTGGATGTTTTAATCTGTGATACAGCAGGTCGCTTGCAAAATAAAGTGAACTTGATGAATGAGCTAGAAAAAGTACATCGCGTCATTGGCCGTGAAGTTGAAGACGCACCTCATGAAGTATTATTAGCGTTGGATGCGACGACTGGACAGAATGCATTAATTCAAGCGCAGACATTTAACGAAGTAACGAACGTCACAGGGATTGTATTGACGAAACTAGATGGTACAGCGAAAGGCGGTATTGTGCTAGCGATTCGTAATAAGCTCGATATTCCGGTGAAATTTGTAGGTCTCGGTGAAGGCATCGATGATTTACAACCTTTCGATCCGGAGAAATATGTCTATGGATTATTTGCGAACGGATTGGAAATGGAAGAAACTGAAGACGAGGAAAACGAAATTGCAGAAGACAAGTAAAAATACTTGACAGCAATACAAGTGCGCGATATTATATAATAGTGACTGAAGGAGGTCGTGATCTTGCTTGAAAAAACGACAAGAGTGAACTTCCTCTTTGATTTTTATCAATCATTATTAACTGACAAACAACGTTTATATATGCAATTATATTATTTGGATGATCTTTCTCTCGGTGAAATCGCTGAGCAGTATGGCGTATCGAGACAGGCTGTGTATGACAATGTGAAACGGACTGAGGCTATGCTCGAAGATTACGAGAAGAAACTCAATCTGTTTGAAAAGCATGAAGGTCGACTTGAAATTATAGAGCTGTTAGAAGAAATGGCTCCTAGTGAAAATTTTAATCGCTTCATGAAATTGCTACATACCTTAAAGGACTTTGAATAGGGGGGATTGTCTATGGCATTTGAAGGTCTAGCCGAACGCCTGCAAGGAACTATGAATAAAATTACAGGCAAAGGTAAAATTAACGAAGCTGACGTAAAAGAAATGATGCGTGAAGTGCGTTTTGCACTAATCGAGGCAGACGTTAACTTGAAAGTCGTCAAACAATTTGTCAAGACGGTCAGCGAGCGCTCAGTGGGTCAGGACGTAATGAAGAGTTTGACACCTGGTCAGCAAGTAGTGAAAATCGTAAAAGACGAATTAACAAATCTGATGGGTGGAGAACAAAATCCTATTCAGTTCGCACGTAAATCGCCTACGGTCATCATGATGGTAGGTTTGCAAGGTGCTGGTAAAACGACAACCACTGGTAAATTAGCCACGGTTCTACGTAAAAAACATAATAAAAAACCTCTGCTTGTGGCAGCGGATGTATATCGTCCAGCAGCGATCCAACAACTCGAAACATTAGGTAAACAGATTACGGTACCTGTATTTTCTATGGGAACCGATCAATCACCTGTTGAAATTGCCAAACAAGCAATGGAAGAGGCGGAACGTGAGCATAATGACGTTGTAATCATTGATACCGCGGGTCGACTCCATGTGGATGAAGCACTTATGCAGGAATTGAAAGATATTCGTGAGCTGACTAATCCTGATGAAGTATTCCTCGTAGTGGATGCGATGACAGGTCAAGATGCAGTCAATGTTGCGAAGAGTTTTGATGATACGATTGGAATCACCGGCGTCATCTTGACAAAACTTGATGGGGATACACGTGGTGGTGCGGCATTATCTATTCGTACCGTTACTGAGAAACCAATCAAATTTGTCGGTATGGGTGAGAAGATGGATGCGCTTGAACCATTCCATCCAGAACGTATGGCTTCACGGATTCTTGGCATGGGCGATGTCATGTCATTGATTGAAAAAGCGCAGGAAAACGTGGATGAAGATAAAGCGAAAGAGTTAGAGCAGAAATTGCGCACTCAAAGCTTTACACTTGATGATTTTCTTGATCAAATGCAACAAGTAAAGAAGATGGGACCACTCGACGAAATTTTAAAAATGATGCCGGGTGCGAACAAAATCAAAGGACTCGACAATGCCAAAGTGGATGAGAGTCAGATGGGTCGTGTGGAAGCAGTCATTTATTCTATGACGCTTGCTGAACGGGAAAACCCGGAAATTATTAATGCGAGCCGCAAAAAAAGAATTGCTGCGGGTTCTGGAACTTCTACCCAGGAAGTCAACCGTTTGCTGAAGCAGTTTGAGGAAATGAAGAAAATGGTTAAGCAAATGACCAACATGCAACAAAAAGGTAAGAAGAAAGGTAAAATGCCTGGTTTTGATGCGTTTTTCAAATAAAATAGAGGGTGTTAAGAAAAAACCCTTTACAAACAAATAAAAACTTGGTAATATACTATCTTGTGTGAAACTATTCGGAGGTGTAGATAATAATGGCAGTTAAAATTCGTCTAAAACGTATGGGAGCTAAGAGATCTCCTTTTTATCGTATTGTAGTAGCTGATGCACGTGCACCACGTGACGGCCGTCAAATCGATCAGGTTGGTACATACAACCCGCTTACAAAGCCAGCAACAGTTGAAATCAACGAAGAATTGGCTTTGAAATGGCTTCAAGATGGAGCTAAACCATCTGATACAGTTCGTAACTTGTTCTCAGAGCAAGGTATCATGGAAAAATTCCATAACGCTAAATACAGCAAGTAATTTGGAGGGGTGGACATGAAGCAGCTGATTGAAACAATTGTAAAACCGTTAGTCGATTACCCGGACGACGTGAACGTGTTATCTGAAGAACAGTCTCAACGAGTCGTTTATCAGTTATCAGTGAATGCGGAGGATATGGGTAAAGTGATCGGGAAGCAAGGTCGTGTGGCAAAAGCGATCCGTACGATTGTTTACTCAGCAGCAGGCAGCCACCACGGCAAAAAAGTGTATTTGGATATCTTGGATTGATCCAAAAGGAAGGAGCCCCGGTTCCTTCCTTTTTTGCACGTATAAATACTTTTATTCATAAATGGAGGCGAAATAATGGAATGGTTTAATGTAGGCACGATTGTGAATACGCATGGTATAAAAGGTGAAGTTCGTGTGATGTCCAAAACAGATTTCCCGGATGAGCGATATGAAGTGGGAAGTGAGCTCGCGATCTTCATGCCGAAAAGCAAAGCACCTACGTTTGTGAAAGTGATTAGTCATCGTAAGCATAAAAACTTTGATTTACTTATGTTCGAAGGCTACCCAAATATCAATGACGTAGAGAAGTTCCGCGACGGCGTAATCAAGGTGTCGGAGAAAGAATTGACAGAACTCGGGGAAAATGAATTTTATTATCATGAAATCATTGGCTGCCGCGTGATGACAGAAACAGGTGAAGAAATCGGTACGGTTACAGAAATTATAGAAACAGGTGCCAATGATGTGTGGGAGGTAACGCCTGCTGAAGGCAAGCCGCATTATATCCCGTATATTGAAGATGTTGTAAAGGATATCGATATTGACGAACAAATCATCAAAATTGAATTAATGGACGGATTGCTTTCATGATGAAAATCGACGTTCTCTCTTTGTTTCCGGAAATGTTTGAAGGTGTACTTCATTCTTCTATCATGAAAAAAGCACAAGAACAACAAGCTGCATCGTTTAAAGTCATGGATTTTCGTGACTACTCAACAAACAAACATAAAAAAGTAGATGATTACCCATATGGGGGCGGTGCGGGAATGGTATTAAAACCCGAACCTATCTTTGCGGCAGTAGAAGCGGTCACTAAAACAAGTAGTAAGCCTCGCGTGATCTTAATGTGTCCGCAAGGCGAACGATTCACGCAGAAGAAAGCAGAAGAACTTGCGAAAGAGCAACATCTAGTTTTCATCTGTGGTCATTATGAAGGATATGATGAGAGAATACGTGAACATTTGGTTACGGATGAAATTTCACTCGGTGACTTTGTATTGACGGGTGGGGAAGTGGCTTCTATGGCCATCATTGATAGTGTAGTACGGTTACTCCCTGATGTTCTAGGTAACAACCAGTCGGCTGTCCACGACTCGTTTTCAACGGGTATACTGGAACATCCACAATACACTCGCCCAGCAACGTTCAACGGCCTTGAAGTGCCTCCTGTGCTGTTGTCGGGCAATCATGCCGAGATTGAAAAGTGGAGAGAAGAGCAAGCCTTCCTTCGAACGGCACAACGACGTCCCGAATTATTACAAGAGGCACCATTAACAGATCATCAAAAAGAACTTTATCAGCAATGGGTACAAAAAAGAGACTAAATTTGCTTGATTCGTTAACTAGCTTGTGCTATGATTTATAAAGCGCTTTTTAAGAGCGCCTATTTTACTGTTGTTCCGCTGCAAAGCAAAACGTGCAAGAGCATCAGAAAAGAAGGAGAGAAAAACATGCAAAAACTAATTGCAGATATTACAAAAGATCAGTTACGCACTGAACACCCTTCATTCCGTCCTGGCGATACACTTCGCTTGCACGTGAAGATCATTGAGGGAACTCGTGAGCGTATCCAGTTATTCGAAGGTATTGTTATCAAACGTCGCGGTGGCGGGATCAGCGAAACTTTCACTGTACGTAAAATTTCAAACGGTGTTGGCGTAGAGCGTACATTCCCATTACACACACCTAAGCTAGCTCAAATTGAAGTAACTCGTCGCGGTAAAGTTCGTCGTGCGAAGTTGTACTACCTACGTAAACTACGTGGTAAAGCAGCACGTATTAAAGAACTCCGCTAATAAGATAAACAGAAACGAAGGGGGCCTTGTACTTGGCCTCCTTTCTTTTTGCTCAGAAAGACAATTGGCTGTACAATAATATCAGACAGGGCAGGAGGCTAGATTGATGGAAGAGAAAAAAACGAGAAGTGAAGGATTAGAATGGATTAAAGCATTGTTAATAGCGTTTGGATTAGCCGCCATTATTCGTATCTTTTTATTCACACCAATCGTCGTTGACGGTATTTCCATGATGCCAACGTTGGAACATGGAGACCGCATGATCGTAAATAAAATCGGTTATACGATTGGTGAACCACATCGTTTTGATATTGTAGTATTCCATGCACCTGAGCAGAAAGATTATATTAAACGTGTAATTGGTCTGCCGGGAGATACAGTGGAGTATAGAGATGATGTACTTTATGTAAATGATGAACCATATGAAGAGCCGTACCTCGATCAATACAAATCAGAAGTGCAGGATGGTACGCTGACGGAAGATTTTACACTGCAGGATGTGCCGCAAATCGAGGCGGAAACAGTGCCTGAAGATCACATATTTGTAATGGGTGATAACCGTCGAAAAAGTAAAGATTCTAGACATATTGGTGCAGTATCAATCGATGAAGTCATCGGCAGTACCAGTGTGGTATTCTGGCCGATTAAAGACTTCGGTCTTGTGAAATAACGAAAGGAGACGATTCGAATGGCTATTCAATGGTTTCCGGGCCATATGGCGAAAGCGAGACGAGAAGTCTCAGAAAAACTAAAGTTAGTGGATATAGTATTCGAGTTAATTGATGCTAGACTGCCGCTTTCATCACGTAATCCTATGATAGACGAAGTTACACAGCAGAAACCGAGATTGCTTATTTTGAATAAGATGGACTTAGCGGATGAAGTGCAAACTAAACGTTGGATTGCCTACTTTGAACAGCAAGGTTTACGTACTGTTGCGATCAACTCATTTGAAGGTAAAGGTATCCAAACAGTCACCAAAGCTGCTAAAGAAATCTTGCAGCCAAAATTTGACCGCATGAAGCAGCGAGGAATACGTCCTGGAGCAATCCGCGCAATGATTGTCGGCATTCCTAACGTCGGAAAATCTACGTTGATTAACCGATTAGCGAAGAAAAACATTGCGAAAACAGGAAACAAGCCCGGTGTAACCAAAGCGCAACAATGGATTAAATTTGGGAAAGAACTGGAGCTTTTGGATACACCAGGCGTACTGTGGCCGAAGTTTGAAGACCAGCGAGTAGGTTATAAGTTGGCGTTAACAGGTGCAATCAAGGACTCCATATTGAATATGGAGGAGCTCGCAGTATATGGACTTCAGTTCTTAGAGACGCATTATCCTGAAAGATTGGTACAGCGTTATGAAATGACAACAGTGGGTGATAATATTCAATCATTGTTCGATAAAATCGGCGAACGTCGAAAAGTATATACTGTAGGCGGAGAAATTGATTATGATAAAGTAGCAGAAATGATCGTACAAGATATCCGCGACCAGCAAGTAGGCAAATTAACATTCGATTTCCCAGAAGAATTCGAATGACTAGACGCAACGGCTTGGAACTCTGTTTCCGAACCGTTGCTTTTTTGTCGAAAAAATCATGTAGGAACCGATATAATACATAGACAATCATATTTCAGATGGACAGGTGAAGAAATTGACAACGATCCAGCAAATAAAAGATCAATTACTAGAGTTACAAGAACCAAATGAGTGGCTTACGGAACTTGAAGCTGACACTAGAAAAGGTGTCCAACAAGCGATTATTCAATGGCGTGCTCGATATGGTAAAAAACAAGCACTTATTCATGAATTTCAAAAGAAAATAGCTTTTGATAATTCATATAGATCCTCACGGGTTTTATTGGTGGCGGGAATTGACGAAGCGGGAAGAGGGCCTTTGGCGGGGCCGGTAGTTACAGCTGCGGTTATACTACCTGAGGATTGCTCTGCCCTTATCGGACTGGACGATTCGAAAAAAGTATCTAAAGAGAAAAGGCAAGCATTTGCTCGACTGATTAAAGAACAGGCTATGGCGTACGCAATACATGTGCAGCCTGCTAAAGTAATAGATGAATTGAATATATACCAAGCAACAAAGCAATCGATGGAGATGGCTATAAGTGAACTGAAGATAGCGCCACATGCAGTTTTAGCAGATGCAATGAATCTACACACGGCGTGCCCGTGTTACTCCATCGTAAAAGGTGATGAAAAAAGCTTATCTATCGCAGCTGCCTCTATACTAGCTAAAACAACTCGTGATGCGCTAATGAATGAATTGCATGAGGAATTTCCTTGGTATGCATTTAATGAGAATGCGGGATATGGAACAGCGAAACATTTACAAGGACTTGAAACGCATGGATTTTGTGAACATCATCGCAAATCATTCGAGCCGATCAAAACGATGTGGAGGGATCGACAATGAATTTAAATTCATTATCCGCTTCATCTGCAAGAGCTGCTGCTACGGAAACTCAACCGCTTTCACTTAAAGAAGGACAGATGATACACGGCAAGATCACGCATCTATTTCCTGGTCAAATGGCGCAAGTACAAATTGGGAATCAGCAGTTGTATGCAAAATTGGAAGTGCCTATGCAGGCAGGAGATAATTATTACTTCAAGGTCAACGGTACTGAACCTGAATTACAGTTACAAGTTATTTCCGGTCCAGTGCGTGGAGGAGAAGGCCAGTCAGCTCAACTGACCCAGTTAATGGAGTCATTAAATTTACCTAAAACAAAAGAAATGAAAGATGTACTCGCGACAATTATCAAGCAAAGAATTCCTATGACATTAGACAATATGCTTGAAGCTGTCAATCTACTGAAAACGTTGCCCGAGGGAATGAAAGCGGAGGCGCTAGCAACGCTTGGAAAAATTGCTGAAGCAAGGCTACCTTTCACGCCCGCTATATTTCAATCGCTTCTACAAGCTCAGACGGGCACGATTGCGCAACAATTCACAACGTTACTAGCCGCCATCCAAAGTGAGCCTAACCTGCCTCCAGCGATGCGTGAACAGCTTATGGTGACGATGCAAGCTCTGTCTTCCCCTTTAAGCCAAGTGGTAGGGAAGGAACTGTTTAATCAAAGTGTATCCCAATTACTTAATCCGCAAGCTAGTCAAGCAGATCGGTTAGTAGCGCTGCAGTTATTGAAAAATGCCGATATACTGCCAGCTCGAACATCATTGGCCAACTTGCCTCAAGTATTGGCTGAGCAGATCACAAAAGTGGATACGCTACCTGCAAATGTTACTAGCAATATGACACATCAAACAGACGCGAGTAAGGCTATACAGTCTTTAGTAAGTCAATTGAGTCAGACGCCTGTAGCAAATCAACAAACAATAAAAGCTGTTGTGCAAAATATCACGCAGCAATTACCCAATACAACACTTCCGGAACCTGTAAAAAACGCGTTGCAAACTGTGATTAATCAGATAACCCAACAACCGATGACAGATCGTGCTAAAGCTACTGTCGTTGAGCAATTTAGTAAAGTATTTACGCAAGTTACTGCAACACAAGCAACTGCGCTGTCAGCACTCCCTAACACAGCTCTAGTTGACCAACTTAACCAGATATGGGTACAACAAGCGAACAGGCAGGAAACAGCTGATCTGTCATTGCGACAACAAACTGTTATGAAGGAAGTACAACAGTCAGTATCTTCGCTATTAGTACCACATGATAAAGCAAATGAGGCAATTCGTGTATTAATGCAAACAGCTGAAAAGTCAGAGAATAGTCAAGTGAAACAACTAATTCAGACGGCTGAAGCTCAAGTATCACAGACGATAAATGGAGCTGTCATGAAAGAAGCCATAAAACATGTATTCAGTACATTAGGTGTGAATTACGAAGCCATGCTCTTAGGAAAAGAGCCTGATATAGCCAATTTGGCGAGCGCATTAAAACCTCAATTGCTAGCCATGCTACAAGATCCATCGCTCTCACCGACACTGCGTGATGCGGCGGAGACAATGGTGCTTCGCATGAATGGAACCCTACTCCAATCAGGAGAGACAGGCACGCAACAACAGTTGATCATGCAACTGCCAATTGAAATGTTTGGTAAGAAAATCGATGCTACGTTGCAATGGAATAGCCGCATGAAAGAAGATGGAAAAATCGATCCGGCTTTTGCACGGATATTATTTTATTTAGAATTGGAATCACTTTCGACAACATTAGTTGATATGCATGTGCAAAATAAAGTGGTAAATTTGACGATTTTTAATGATGAACCTTCCTTGAAAACAACCGGACCAATCTTTCAAGATGTATTAAAAGAAGGCCTCGAAGGAGTAGGTTACAAACTATCAGGTGTTATGTTTAAAGCAATCACAGAAAAGCAGCAAAACAGCAAAAAAACAGCTGGCACCTTCCAATCGGATGAGGGAGGAGTAGATTATAGAATATGAAAAAAGAACAACGTTTCACAAGAAAAGAAGCCGTTGCACTGTCCTATGACCCTGAAGTATCAGATGCCCCGAAAGTAATAGCCAAAGGGAAAGGGAAAATCGCTGAAAATATTCTTGAGCGAGCGCAAGAACATGCTATTCCTGTGCAGGAAGATCCAAGTCTGCTGGAATTACTTGGTCAATTAAATGTCAACGATACGATACCTGAAGAACTATACCAAGCCGTATCGGAAGTGTTCGCTTATATATATCGTTTAGATCGTGAAAAAAGTAGTATGAAATAAGAGTGCTTTTAAATTGTTGGAAATTAAAGAATTTTGTTTTACAATAGCGATTCATGGACAATGTGTGACGGTTTGATTACAATAAAGCAGTAGTTGAACTTCAAGCAATTGTAAATCGAATGGAGGCAGTACGTATGAACATCCATGAATATCAAGGGAAGCAGCTATTGAGAGATTATGGAGTGGCTGTTTCGAAAGGCCGTGTCGCATTTTCACCGAAAGAAGCAATGACAATCGCGAAGGAAATCGGTACAGAGCCTATTGTGGTAAAAGCGCAAATACATGCGGGTGGACGCGGTAAAGCAGGCGGAGTCAAGATTGTGAAAACGCTTGATGAAGTACGTTCAGTAGCAGCTGATTTAATCGGTACGCAACTTGTAACACACCAGACCGGTCCTAAAGGACAAGAAGTGAAACGTCTTCTTGTTGAAGAAGGGATCGATATCGAAAAAGAATTCTATATTGGCCTTGTCGTTGACCGGGCAACAGATCGTGTAACATTGATGGGTTCAGCTGAAGGTGGCGTGGAAATCGAAGAAGTGGCAGAACATAGCCCTGAAAAGATTTTCTATGAAGTAATAGATCCGGTAGTTGGTTTGGTTCCTTTCCAAGCACGTCGTATGGCGTTCAATATGGAAATTCCAAGCAATCTTATCAATAAAGCGGTAAGCTTTTTCTTAGGTTTATATAAAGTATTCAGTGAAAAAGATGCATCAATCGTTGAAATTAATCCGCTTGTCGTAACAAAAGATGATCGTGTACTTGCATTGGACGCGAAATTCAACTTTGACGACAACGCTACATTCCGTCATAAAGACATTATGGAATTACGTGACTATGATGAAGAGGATCCGAAAGAAATTGAAGCATCCAAGCATGACTTGAGCTATATTTCTCTAGACGGAAATATCGGTTGCATGGTAAATGGAGCCGGTTTAGCGATGGCGACAATGGACACAATTCATTTCTATGGCGGAGAACCCGCTAACTTCTTGGATGTTGGGGGCGGCGCAAAGAAAGAAAAAGTAGCAGCTGCTTTCAAGATTATTTTATCTGATCCAAAAGTAAAAGGTATTTTTGTTAATATCTTTGGTGGAATCATGAAATGTGACGTAATTGCTGAAGGTGTAATTGAAGCTGCTAAAGAAGTAGGGCTTCAAGTACCACTTGTCGTACGTCTTGAAGGAACGAATGTAGAACGCGGGAAAGCCTTGCTGAAAGAGTCCGGCATCAATATTGTAGCAGCGGATTCCATGGCAGAAGGCGCGGAAAAAATCGTCGAGTTGATAGGATAAGAAAGGCAGGTACAAATCATGAGTATTTATGTAAATAAAGATACAAAAGTCATTGTACAAGGAATTACAGGTTCCACTGCCCTGTTCCATACACAGCAAATGTTGGAATATGGTACAAAAATTGTCGCTGGCGTAACGCCTGGTAAAGGCGGTCAGACAGTGGAAGGTGTGCCGGTATTTGACACTGTGGAAGAAGCAGTTAAGGAAACAGGCGCAACTGTTTCCATTATCTATGTTCCTGCACCATTTGCAGCGGATGCAATTATGGAAGGCGTAGATGCTGAACTGGAAATGACGATCTGTATTACAGAGCATATCCCTGTTCTAGATATGATTAAAGTGAAGCGTTATATGGAAGGCAAAAATACTCGTTTGATCGGTCCAAACTGTCCAGGTGTCATCACTGCAGATGAGACGAAGATCGGTATTATGCCAGGCTATATTCATACAAAAGGGCATGTGGGCGTAGTTTCTCGTTCAGGTACACTAACATATGAAGCGGTTCATCAGTTGACACAAGAAGGAATTGGTCAAACTACGGCTGTCGGAATTGGTGGAGACCCGGTAAACGGCACGAACTTTATCGATGTCTTGAAAGCATTCAATGAAGATCCAGAGACATATGCAGTAGTCATGATCGGTGAGATTGGTGGTACTGCAGAAGAAGAAGCAGCCACTTGGATTAAAGAAAATATGACGAAGCCTGTAGTTGGCTTTATCGGAGGTCAAACTGCACCCGAAGGTAAGCGTATGGGACACGCAGGCGCTATAATTTCCGGAGGTAAAGGTACAGCTGCTGATAAAATCGAAGCTCTACAAGCAGCGGACGTTCAAGTTGCAGAGACACCTTCTGTCATAGGTGAAACATTAATCAAAGTCCTGAAAGAAAAAGGACTATACGAGAAATGTAAAACGAAGTAAACTGAAAGGAGTAGCTTAATTGCTGCTCCTTTTTTCGTGCTCATGCTTGTAGTGTCGAACAGAGGAGAATTCGATGCTATATACTAATCAGCAACTACATTTACTGAACATACATTATATCCATCCAGTACCCTTTAATCGCTTTATGAATCTATTACAAGAGAACCCTTCATTAGAAGATTTGCACTCTTACTCCGCTCTTCAATGGTCACATATTTTTAATTTACCTGCAGAAAAAATGGAACAGTTTCCAATGAAATATCAAGAAATATCATGTCTTCCTATAGTGGAAATGCTGATAAAAAACGATTGTATCCCTATTACTTATTTTCATTCAAATTACCCGGAAGAATTAAAACAATTATGTGATCCGCCTGCTGTTCTTTATACTAAAGGCAATAATCTTTTATTAAAAAAACGTCTGCGGGTTGGAATAATCGGTTCCCGTAAAGCTACGAACTATTCCAAAAAGGCGTTGGAATTTATTGTGCCACCACTCGTCGATCATCATATCCCAATTGTCTCAGGCTTAGCAGATGGAGCAGACACGATGGCACATCAAGCTACTATCCAATATGGCGGGGAGACAATTGGCGTTTTAGGTCATGGGTTTTCTCATATGTATCCGAAAAAGAATCAAAAAATTGCTGAAGAAATTGCGAAAAATCATTTACTTGTGACAGAGTATCCACCATACTTTGCACCTGCCAAATGGACATTCCCTATGCGCAATCGAATTATCAGTGGCTTGTCCGATGCGCTAGTCATTACAGAGTCTGTCGAAAGAAGTGGAACGATGAGTACGGTAGAGCATGCTCTTGACCATGGAAAAGAAATTTTTGCAGTACCTGGCGCCATAGATTCTGCTCTATCAGCAGGTCCAAATAAGCTGTTGGATGAAGGGGCTAAGCCGTTATGGAGTGGTTATCAGATTATTGATTCTTTACTATAAATCGGCATATCCTCTTTTTGGAAGATGTTTAAAAGGTTGCTTTATCTTGAAAACTGTTATACATTTTGCAACAGATATTCTTTTGCTGAATAAATATAAAGAAATCTCTCTGAGGAGGGAACGATATGGCAGATTACTTAGTAATAGTGGAATCGCCTGCTAAAGCGAAAACGATTGAACGTTACTTAGGAAAGAAGTATAAAGTTAGTGCATCACTTGGTCATTTACGTGATTTACCCCGGAGTCAAATGGGTGTAGATACCGAAAATAATTATGAACCGAAGTATATTACGATCCGAGGAAAAGGACCAATTCTTCAAGATTTAAAAAAAGAAGCAAAAAAAGCAAAGAAAATTTTTCTTGCAGCTGACCCGGATCGCGAAGGGGAAGCAATAGCCTGGCATTTATCACATCAATTAGGTGTAGATATCGAAACTGATTGCCGCGTGGTCTTCAATGAAATTACAAAAGAAGCAATAAAGGAATCCTTTAAACACCCTCGTCCTATTAACATGGATTTAGTGGACGCACAGCAAGCGAGAAGGATCTTGGATAGATTAGTAGGCTATAACATTAGCCCGATTCTGTGGAAGAAAGTAAAGAAAGGTCTATCCGCCGGGCGTGTGCAATCCGTTGCTTTGCGTTTGATCATTGACCGGGAAAATGAAATCAATGCATTTGAACCAGAAGAGTACTGGTCCATTACTTCACAATTCACTAAAGATGACAAAACTTTTGAAGCGCAATTTTATGGTGATGCTTCAGAAAAAGTGAAACTGACGAATCAAGAGCAAGTGGAAAAAATCGTCAATTCAATAAAGCCAGACGAGTTTGAAGTATCAAAAGTAGTGAAAAAAGAACGTAAACGTAATCCGGCGTTGCCGTTCACAACATCATCCCTTCAGCAAGAGGCGGCACGTAAGCTGAATTTCCGTGCGAGGAAAACGATGATGCTTGCACAACAATTATATGAAGGAATTGCGATCGGAAAAGAAGGCACAGTTGGTTTGATTACTTATATGCGTACCGACTCGACGAGAATCTCTGATACCGCAAAAGAAGAAGTGAGATCTTTCATTCACACGATGTACGGTGAAGAATTCATTTCAACTAGTACGAAGAAGACGAAAGCTAAAGCAAAGACACAGGATGCACACGAAGCAGTGAGGCCAACATCTGCTATGCGACCACCAGATGCGATGAAAGCGTTCTTAACAAGAGACCAACATCGTCTATATAAATTGATTTGGGAACGTCTCGTTGCAAGTCAAATGGCACCAGCTGTTTTGGATACGGTGACTGCTGATTTCTTAAATGGAGATATCCGTTTTAGAGCATCAGGATCTCAAGTGAAATTCCCAGGGTTTATGAAAGTTTATATCGAAGGCAATGATGATCAACAAGAAGAAAAAGAGAATATTCTGCCACCCCTTGAAGAGGGCGAGCGTATTAAATACGCAGAGGTGGATCCGAAACAGCATTTCACACAGCCGCCACCAAGATATTCGGAGGCACGTTTAGTGAAGACGCTCGAGGAGTTGGGAATAGGAAGACCTTCTACGTATGCACCAACACTTGATACCATTCAAAAGCGTGGCTATGTCACACTGGATGCCAAACGGTTTATTCCAACAGAACTTGGAGGCATCGTCCATCAAGCGGTGAATCAATACTTCCCTGATATCATTGATATCGAATTTACGAGACAGATGGAACAGCGTCTCGACCATGTAGAAGAAGGCACGATTGAATGGCGTACAGTAATCGATGATTTCTATCGCGATTTCGAAAAGCACGTAGAAGTAGCCGATGCCGAAATGGAAAAGATTGAAATCAAAGATGAACCAGCAGGTGAAGATTGTGAGAAATGTGAATCTCCGATGGTCTATAAAATGGGGCGCTACGGAAAATTTATGGCTTGCTCCAACTTCCCTGACTGTCGTAATACGAAGGCCATTATCAAACCAATCGGTGTGAAATGTCCAAAGTGTAAAGAAGGCGAAGTTGTCGAGCGTAAGAGTAAGACGAAGAGAATCTTCTTCGGTTGTGATCAATATCCTGAATGTGACTATGTTTCATGGGATAAACCGATCACAAGACCATGTCCGAAATGTCAGCACACAATGGTTGAAAAACGCCTGAAAAAAGGTGTTCAAATCCAATGTACTGAATGTGATTATAAAGAAGAACCACAAGGCTAGTACGTGAATGTAATTAAACATAATGAGAAAGAGGTAGTTGTAATGACGCAAATTGTAAATGTGATCGGAGCAGGGTTAGCCGGAAGTGAGGCTGCTTGGCAATTAGCTAATAGGGGTGTTCAAGTAAAACTATTTGAAATGCGTCCTGTGAAGCAAACCCCCGCCCATCATACAGATAAATTTGCGGAGTTAGTATGTAGCAACTCGTTACGTGCCAATAATCTGACGAATGCAGTTGGCGTGATCAAAGAAGAGATGCGTCAATTAAATTCATTGATTATCCAAGCCGCTGACGATTGCGCGGTACCTGCTGGCGGTGCGCTTGCAGTAGATCGTCATGAATTCGCAGGCAACGTCACTGAAAAAGTCCGGAATCATCCGAATATAGAAGTGATCAATGAAGAAGTAGTGAAAGTGCCGGAAGGAATTACGGTAATTGCCTCTGGTCCACTCACATCTCCAATATTAGCCGAAGAAATACGGCAGCTGACTGGTGAAGATTATTTATACTTCTATGATGCGGCAGCTCCCATCGTAGAAGCTGATTCCATCGATATGGATAAAGTTTATTTGAAGTCACGCTATGATAAAGGTGATGCTGCATATTTGAATTGCCCCATGAACAACGAGGAATTCGAACGATTTTATGAAGCCTTAACCTCAGCTGAAGTTGCTCCTTTAAAGGATTTTGAAAAAGAACTTTACTTTGAAGGATGTATGCCGATTGAGGAAATGGCGAAGCGCGGTGTGAAAACGATGTTATTCGGTCCGTTAAAACCGGTTGGACTTGAAGATCCTAAGACAGGAAAAGAGCCAAAAGCGGTTATTCAGTTACGACAGGATAACGCAGCGGGCACTTTATATAACCTGGTAGGATTTCAGACACATCTAAAATGGGGAGCACAAAAAGAAGTATTGAAACTGATACCAGGATTGGAAAATGTGGATATCGTGCGCTATGGTGTGATGCATCGTAATACATTTATCAACTCACCTAGAGTATTGAACTGCACATATCAACTTAAATCACAGCCGACCATTCTGTTTGCGGGTCAAGTAACAGGTGTAGAAGGCTATGTTGAATCAGCAGGGTCAGGATTGATTGCGGGGATTAATGCAGCACAATTGGCAAAAGGCGAGAAGCCGGTCCGTTTTCCGAGAGAAACAGCTCTTGGTAGCATGGCGCGTTATATCACAGAGGCCGATCCAAATAACTTCCAGCCGATTAACATCAATTTCGGATTATTCCCTGAGCTGAATAGGCGATATAGAACAAAAGCGGAACGAGCAAACAAACATGCGACACGCGCATTGGATGCTTTACAAGAATTTAAATCAACGACAAACATATGACAGAAATCGGACTGAAGATCGAACTCCATTTAATCGGAGTTCGATCTTCAGTTTTGTAGTTGTAGTAGCAATATGCAACTTCCTAATAGATATAACGTCTTATATTTTGGAAGAAGTAATGGTGGATATGATGAAGAATTCCTTAGCTGTTAAAGTAATTTGACTGTTATGTGACGGAAATAGTTCATAAATCTAAAAATAATCAATAACCAGTTTTTCAAAGTTGCCCAAAATTCCTTGCTAATGTATAGTGTTTTATGGACAACATTCGGCTTTGATAGTTTATTTCGAACTGTATGTAATCAATAATCTTGCGAATCTTTAAGTGCACGTTGTACGATGATAAATTCGTATCGAGGTGATAAAATGATTCCTGAAATAAAAAAAATGGCAGAAGAATATGTATCTTATATTCGACTAGAGAAAAACTACTCATCCTACACGGTCGCGGAGTATGAAAAAGATCTTCGGGATTTTTTATTATTTCTACAACAAGAGGGAATCGAGAAATTGGAAGACGTCGACTACCCCGTAGCTAGATTGTATATTACACGATTATATGATCGTTCTTATGCGAGAACTAGTATTTCCAGGAAAATATCAGCCATCCGCTCATTTTATACATTCATGAATGCTCGATACGGGATTGAAGATCAAGCATTTCGATTATTGTATCATCCGAAGCAAGAAGAACGCCTTCCTGCTTTTTTCTATCAGCAAGAGCTGGAAAAGCTTTTTGAAGTCACGATAGGGGAAGACTTCCGCTCTTTGCGAGATCGTGCTTTACTTGAGTTGCTTTATGCGACAGGGATCCGTGTCGGTGAATTAGTAGAAATCGAAGTGCAAGATGTGGATCATTATTTAGGAATTGTGAAAGTAATGGGTAAAGGACGAAAAGAACGATTTGTGCCATTCGGGAGTTTTGCAGAGGGAGCGTTGCAAAACTATATAGACAGTAGTCGTCCACAATTGATGAAGCAAAAGAAGCATACAAAATTATTCGTCAATCTGCGTGGAGACCCTTTGACGGATCGCGGTGTGCGCTATGTATTAGATGATTTAATGGAGAAAGCGTCTCTGCATACAAATATTACACCACATATGATCCGACATACGTTTGCGACACATTTGCTTGGGGCCGGAGCAGATCTTCGGTCCGTACAAGAACTGCTGGGACATAGCCATCTATCGTCAACTCAGGTCTATACCCATATCACAAATGAACACTTACGCCAAACTTATTTACAAACGCACCCTCGTGCTTAGGAGGAACTATAATGAAATTTCATGCAACAACGATATTTGCTATTCATCATAATGGGCAATGCGCAATGTCAGGTGATGGGCAAGTGACGATGGGCGAGTCGGTCGTCATGAAGCACACAGCGAAGAAAGTCCGTAGATTATTTAACGGCAAAGTCTTAGCTGGTTTTGCAGGTTCTGTAGCGGATGCTTTTACGCTATTTGACTTGTTTGAAGCTAAACTCAATGAATACGATGGAAATCTTCAGCGAGCGTCAGTTGAGCTTGCTAAAGAATGGCGTGGAGATCGTATCCTGCGTAAATTAGAAGCGTTGTTACTTGTTATGGACGAAAATACGCTATTACTTGTCTCGGGTACTGGTGAAGTAATAGAGCCGGATGACGGGGTATTGGCAATTGGTTCCGGAGGTAATTATGCACTAGCGGCCGGGCGTGCACTGAAGAAGCACAGCAGTGAATTGACAGCGAAAGAAATTGCTGAAATCTCACTTGAGACAGCTGCTGATATTTGTGTGTTCACCAATCATAATATTATCGTGGAGGTGCTTTAAGTGATGAAGCAAGAGATGACTCCTAAAGCGCTCACAGCGTATTTAAATCGTTATATTATTGGGCAAGAAAAAGCGAAAAAGGCAGTTGCTGTTGCTATGCGTAATCGTTATCGCCGTATGCAGTTGACTGCTGAAGAACAAGAAGAAGTTATTCCGAAAAACATTTTGATGATTGGACCTACAGGTGTCGGAAAAACAGAAATTGCACGAAGAATTGCCAAGTTGATTCATGCACCTTTCGTAAAAGTAGAAGCGACAAAGTTTACGGAAGTCGGATATGTAGGACGAGATGTTGAATCAATGATTCGTGATTTAACCGAAGTCGGAGTGCGTATGGTGAAAGAGGATATGCGTGAAGCGGTTAAAAAGCAGTCTCAAAAGTTAGCGGAAGAACGTTTAGTAAAATTACTAGTACCTGAAGCGAAAAAAAATACAGAAGGTCAAAATCCCTTTGAAATGTTTTTCGGTCAAAAGACACAGCCAGAACCCGAACAAACAGAAGATCAAGCCGATATTAGACGAAAGCGTTCAGACATCGCTGAACAACTTGCAAATGGTCAAATTGAAGAAAAGATGGTGACAGTAGACGTGCAAGCGCAACAACCATCTTTATTCGATGCGTTGCAAGGGTCTGGTATGGATCAAATGTCGGGTATGCAAGACGCTTTATCTTCACTTATGCCGAAGAAGAAAGTTCAGCGTCGCATGAAAGTCAAGGATGCGAGAATTGTACTGGAAGCGGAAGAAGCGGATAAGTTAATTGATCAAGATGAAGTGGCACGTAAAGGAATTGAGTTAACGGAACAAGCGGGAATTATTTTTCTTGATGAAATGGATAAAATCGCAAGTAGCAATCAAAAGTCTTCAGGTGAAGTGTCTCGTGAAGGTGTACAACGTGATATTCTGCCAATCGTCGAAGGTTCTACGGTTACAACAAAGTATGGTGCTGTTAAGACTGATTATATTTTGTTCATTGCCGCAGGAGCATTCCATCTGTCGAAACCGTCTGATATTATTCCGGAGTTACAAGGTAGATTCCCAATTCGTGTAGAATTAGACAAATTGACAAAAGATGATTTTGAGCGCATACTGCGAGAACCGGATTTTTCTTTATTAAAACAATATGAACGACTTCTTGCGACAGAAGAAGTTGAAATTGAATTTACGGATGAAGCAATCAGTAAGCTGGCTGAAATTGCATTTGAAGTTAATAATGAAACAGAAAATATTGGTGCAAGAAGATTGCATACGATTTTAGAAAAGTTGCTAGAAGAATTATCATTCGAAGCGGCAGAAATCGGACCTGCATCTATTAAGATTACACCAGCATATGTGGATGAAAAGCTGGCTGGAATTGTAAAAAACAAAGATTTGTCACAATTTATTCTATAAGGAAGTCGTAACAGTTTATTTAATGATTGAAAACCTTTAGAATATTCATTAAAGTCTGAATAAAACCTTGAGGAGGAACAATAAAGATGAGTTTATTAGTAAAAACTAGAAAAATTAATGCAATGTTACAAGAAGGTGCAGGCGGTCCTGTTAACTTTAAAGAGATGGCAGAAGAGCTAAGTGAAGTAATTGATTGTAACGCGTTTATCGTAAGTAGAAGAGGTAAGTTACTTGGTTTAGAAATCCATCATCAAATTGACAATGAACGCATGAAGAAAATGTTCGAAGATCGTAAATTCCCTGAAGAGTATACGAACCGGTTGTTCCAGATTAGTGAAACGTCTCCAAATATCGATATCGAGAGTGAGCATACTGTATTCCCTATCGAAAACAAAGAATTATTCCAAGAAGGTTTAACTACAATCGTTCCAATCATCGGCGGTGGCGAACGCTTAGGTACTCTAATTCTTGCACGACTAAAAGAAGGATTTACAGAAGATGATCTAATCCTTGCTGAATATGGTGCGACAGTAGTAGGTATGGAAATTTTACGTGAAAAATCAGAGGAAATTGAACATGAAGCGCGCAGTAAAGCGGTTGTGCAAATGGCGATTAACTCATTATCTTACAGTGAGCATGAAGCAATCGAGCATATCTTCAAAGAGTTAGACGGAAATGAAGGTTTGCTTGTAGCTTCTAAAATCGCTGATCGTGTTGGAATTACACGTTCAGTAATCGTCAATGCACTTCGTAAACTAGAAAGTGCTGGTGTCATTGAATCACGTTCTTTAGGAATGAAAGGTACGTATATTAAAGTATTGAACGATAAATTCCTAGCAGAGCTTGAGAAACACAATTCATAAAACAAAATACTATTTCAAATACAAAACTGTTTAGAAACTGAAGGAACTACCGTTATTACGGGGTTTCTTCAGTTTTTTTTATTGAAATGATATTTTTTTGGTCGTGCGGAAATTATCTTATGTTATATACATGAAAAATAGGGAATACTAATTATATTAGGAATAATGTGAAGTAGATGGATATAAGTGAGAGAATATCCATGCAATCGATATAGTAATTCAATTACACTACATATTAATTTCTGATTAAATAACTCATATTAAAATAAAAGAAGTCGTTATTCATTACATAATAAATAAATTTATATGATACTAAGTAATTAGTGTTAATGTATAGACTAATCTGAATTACTGGAGATGGTTATTTTATACTATACTTTCATTTAGAAAACATTGGACAAAAATCATTAGTCTCAGCTACAATAGAGTAGTAGAATACTAAAAAACGACCTATTTAGACAAAAATAGTATTAAAGAGTAGTATGACCTAAGAAATTTTTAAGAAAAACCACGAAAAATGGGTTAAATGAGGGGAAGGTGGGGAAACGATGGAGATTTATAGTGGTACCATCAACCTGCTTGAAAAAGGATTGAATTATTCATATGCGAAAGGTAAAGCAATTTCGCAAAATATAGCGAATGTAGACACACCTAACTATAAAACTAAGAATGTCAATTTTAAAGAAGTGTTTTCTAATGAGAAAAGTAAGGGTCTAGAAGCGTACAAGACTGACTCGAGGCATTTAGACTTTATGCATTCCACGGCAAGTAAAACATTTGATATATCTAATTTGCGTTATCGACAAGATCGCAATGGTGTTGATATGGACAAACAACAGGCAGATTTAGCGGCCAATCAAATATATAACTCCGCTTTAATAGAGCGATTAAATGGGAAATTCAATTCATTACAAAGTGTTATTAAAGGGGGGCGTTGATCATGAGTATATTTCATAGTCTGAACTCGTCGACTTCTGCATTAACTGCTCAACGCTTGCGTATGGATGTCATATCTTCCAATATGGCGAATGTCGATTCAACCCGAGCCAAGCAAGTAGATGGTGAGTGGCAGCCGTATAGAAGGAAAACAGTCACATTACAACCGAAGGAAGGAGACTTCTCTTCATTTTTGCAAGCAGCGAAGGGAGTTCACTCACATGGGAATGCAGGAAATGGAGTGGCCGTAACACGTGTGAAAGAAGATCGGGAGACTCCATTCAAATTGGTATTTGATCCCTCTCATCCAGATGCGAATGAAGAAGGGTATGTGGAAATGCCAAATATCGACCCTTTGCGCGAAATGATTGATTTAATGTCTGCAACGAGATCATATGAAGCGAATGTAACAGCGTTGAATGCAAATAAATCTATGCTAATGAAAGCATTGGAGATCGGAAAATAATATACTAGTATTCTATTAGGAGTGAACTAAATGGCGATACAATCAATTACAGGTGCTATGCCTGCTTTGTCAATCCAGCAACCTGAAGTTAAAGCACAAAAAACACCTTTCGAAGCTCAACAGAATTTCTCGGCAATGTTAAACAACGCGATTCATCAAGTAAACCAAACACAAAAGGTCTCAGATTCTATGACGACAAAACTTGTTAAAGGTGAAGATGTCGATTTACATAATGTGATGATCTCGGCACAAAAAGCGAGTATTGCATTCAATGCAACAATGGAAGTGCGCAATAAAGTGGTAGAAGCATACCAAGAAATCATTAGAATGCCTGTCTAACAGATAGAAAGCACTAGGCGGAAAGTGATCAAGCTTAGTGAGGCTGACCGGGGGATTAGAATGAAAGAAAGATTGACAAAGCTCAGAGCGGATCTCAAAGCTTTCTGGGAGAGTCGAACAAAAAACCAAAAAATTATATATATAGCGACAGCGGCCAGCGTGATTGCAATGGCGGTTTTTTTAACAGTGACTATGTCGCGCACTACATACGTAACGCTTTATTCAGAAGTGTCACCATCTGAAATTGGACGGATAAAAGAAGTCCTGGATGGACAGGGGGTACCTTATCTAGTGGAGCCGGGGGGTACTGCAATATCAGTGCCAGAAAAACAATTGGATAATCTACGTGTATCGCTAGCGGCTGAAGGTTTCCCGGATTCCGGTCTGATCGATTATTCATTCTTCTCAGATAATGCAGGGTTTGGTACTACGGATAATGAATTTAATATGATTAAGATTGCTGCGATGCAAACAGAATTAGCTAATCTAATAAAGGGTATAGAAGGTATTAAGGACGCAAAAGTGATGCTTACATTACCGACAGAGGGTATTTTTGTAAATGACACGACGTCAGAAGCTAGTGCAGCGATCATGTTGAAGACGAATCCCGGACAAAGCTTTTCAGAACAACAAATCACATCACTTTATAATCTAGTCTCAAAAAGCTTGCCTAATCTAACTAATGAAAATATCGTCATCCAGAACCAATATTTTGAGTACTTTGATCTAAAAGATTCAGGAAATTCTTATGGAGCAAGTGTGACTGATCAAATGGGTGTGAAAAAAACCATTGAACGCGACTTGCAACGACAAGTTCAAATGATGCTCGGTACGTTGATGGGACAAGATAAAGTAGTTGTATCCGTTACGACAGATATCGACTTTAAGAAAGAACAACGTGAAGAGAATCTGGTTACACCTGTAGATCCGGAGAACATGGAAGGTATTGCATTAAGCGTGCAACGGATAACCGAATCATTCTCAGGTACTAACCCGGCAGTGGGCGGTACACCTGAAGGAGAGGATCCGACTGATAATCGTACTACCTATGTTGAAGGTGAAGGCGGAGACGGAGATTACGAACGGCTCGAAGAAACGATTAATAATGAAGTAAATAGAATTAGAAAAGATATAGTAGAGAGCCCATACAAAATTAGTAATATCGGTATTCAAGTGATGATTGAACCTCCTACTGCGGATGATCCAACTTCATTGGCACCTGAAGTACGACAGGATGTTGAACGTATTTTAGAGACCATTGTACGTACTTCATTAGATACAGAAGTAGCTGGAGAATTAACAGAAGAAATACTAGCTGAGAAAATCGCGGTTTCCGTTCAGCCATTAAAAGGGAAAAATGTGGTCTTTGAAGATGCTAAGACAATTATCCCTTGGTGGGTATATTTGATTGGCGGTGTATTGCTACTCGCAATTATTGTTCTAGTTGTACTGTTCTTGCGCAAGAGACGTAATGATGCAGAAATGGAAGAAGAGTTAGCTGAGGAACATGCTCAGACGCAATTAGATTCAGTACAGGTCGATGACATTAACTTGGAACAAGAGACAGAAGCGACAGCACGCAGAAAACAGCTAGAAAAGATGGCTAAAGATAAACCAGAAGAATTTGCGAAATTATTGCGAACATGGATCACCAAGGAGTAACGGAGGGGTTTAGTTGGTTAAGAAAGAAAAAGACATGTCAGGAAAACAAAAAGCTGCTCTTTTGCTTATCTCTTTGGGTCCTGAAGTTTCAGCTTCAATCTATAAGCATTTGAATGAAGAAGAGATTGAGCAACTAACGTTGGAGATTTCGGGTGTGAAAAAAGTAGAGTCCTCTGTAAAAGAAGAGATTATTGAAGAATTTCATAATATCGCTCTCGCTCAGGACTATATTTCTCAAGGTGGTATTGGCTATGCCAAAACAGTACTTGAAAAAGCACTTGGAAAAGACCATGCCCAAGCCATTATTAACCGTCTGACATCTTCACTTCAAGTGCGACCGTTCGATTTTGCAAGACGCGCAGAACCATCACAAATACTAAACTTTATCCAAAATGAACACCCACAGACGATTGCCTTAATTTTGTCATATTTGGAAGCTGAGCAGGCAGGATTAATCCTGTCACAGCTTCCGCAAGAAATGCAAGCGGATATCGCAAAACGAATAGCCACAATGGAATCGACCTCGCCTGAAGTAATCAGTGAGATAGAAGCCGTACTTGAACGGAAATTATCGTCTACTGTAACCCAAGACTTTACTGAAACTGGCGGAGTAGACGCAGTCGTCGAAGTGTTGAATGGTGTAGATCGTTCGACTGAGAAAACAATTCTAGATGCACTTGAAATTCAAGATCCTGAGCTTGCCGAAGAGATTCGTAAAAGAATGTTTGTTTTCGAAGATATTATCACATTGGATAACCGCTCAATTCAACGTGTCATCCGTGATTGTGAAAATGAAGATTTGATTTTAGCGATGAAAGTATCTAGTGAAGAAGTGAAAGATATCTTATTCAAGAACATGTCACAACGAATGGCAGAGTCATTCAGGGAAGAAATGGACGTAATGGGACCTGTACGACTTCGTGACGTGGAAGAAGCACAATCCCGCATTGTAGGAATCATCCGCAGACTTGAAGATGCAGGCGAAATCATCATAGCGCGTGGTGGAGGAGATGACATCATTGTCTAATTTGTTTCGGTCTGAGCGAACTGTAATGAATCAACGTCCCACAAAAGCAATTTCGATACGTAATTTACAATCATTGGAACCTGAAGAAGAAGCGGAAGAGCCGGTTAGTACAGGCATGATGTTCATGGAACGCAATCGCTTGTTACAGGAGATGGAGCAACGTAAAAACATTGTAGATGCCGAAATAAAACAGCGATTGGAACAAGCAGCAGCGGATATCGAATCAATGCATGCAGCTTGGGCAAGGGAAAAAGAAGAGTTACAGCAACGAGCATATGACGAGGGATTTCAAGTTGGATTCGATGATGGACGTAATAAAGCCATGGCGGAAATGCGTGAAATGATAGAGGCTGCGAACGAAACTACTACATTATCTTACGAGAACGCTACGCAATATTTAATCAATCAAGAACGAGTAATTTTGGATATCGGGATGAGCTCGGCGGAACGGATTATCAATAAAGTGATAGAAGAAGACGATGAGACATATTTATCGATCGTGCGGAAAGGAATTAAGGAAGCGCAAGAAAGCAAAGAGATAAAACTGTTCGTCTCAATTGAACAGTTTAAAATGGTAACGACACATCGCTCTGAGCTTGCTTCGATCTTTCCACCCGAAACTCCATTCCTTATTTTCGTCAATGAAGATTTCAGTGCAACAGATTGCTTTATCGAAACGAACCATGGCCGAATCGTAGTGAGTGTAGACGAGCAACTGAACGAACTGAAAGAACAATTGGTGAAAATCATGGAAGATGGTGTGTGAATTTGAAAAAAGCTGAAGATCTAATTCCGATTATCCCAAATATCAACACACTGAAAAAGTATGGTCGAGTAATACGGGTTGTTGGATTGCTTATAGAATCAGAAGGTCCTGAGTCATCGATTGGAGATGTATGTTTCATCCATTTGAACATTCCGGAAGGAGGACGTTCCCTCATTCAAGCAGAAGTCGTAGGGTTTAGAGAAGAAATTGTTATGCTAATGCCTTACACGGATATTCGCAATATTTCAAGTGGCTGTCTAGTCGAAACGCTGGGCAAGCCTCTTGAAGTGAAAGTCGGTATGAATCTACTAGGACAAGTCCTGGATTCTTTAGGAAGACCTATTGACTCAAGTCCATTGCCTAAAGGTTTGGCAACTGTTCGTACAGAAAACAGTCCACCAAACGTTTTGACACGTCCTACTATTAATGACAAGTTAGCTGTAGGAGTAAAAGCAATCGATGGGATGTTAACGGTAGGCAGCGGTCAACGTGTAGGGATTTTTGCAGGTTCCGGTGTCGGCAAAAGTACGTTGCTCGGGATGATCGCCCGTAATACGGAAGCGGATATCAACGTGATTGCACTTATAGGAGAACGTGGTCGTGAAGTTCGTGAGTTTATCGACAGAGACCTGGGGCCAGAAGGTTTAAAGAAAACAATTGTAGTCGCCGCCACTTCAGATCAGCCAGCACTTATGCGAATTAAAGGTGCTATGACAGCGACAGCGATTGCTGAGTACTTCCGGGATAAAGGGCTGAACGTCATGTTGATGATGGACTCAGTCACACGTGTAGCTATGGCGCAGCGTGAAATTGGTCTAGCGGTCGGGGAACCGCCTGCAACACGGGGATACACACCTTCTGTTTTCGCTATTTTACCTAAGCTTTTGGAACGTAGTGGTACTAATGAAAAAGGTGCTATCACCGCATTTTACACCGTGCTGGTTGATGGTGACGATATGAATGAGCCGATAGCGGATGCTGTTCGAGGAATTCTCGACGGTCATATAGTCTTGGACCGTACGCTTGCCAATAAGGGTCAGTACCCCGCGATTAACATTTTGAAAAGTGTTAGTCGTCTGATGAATCATATAGCAGATCCTGAACATTTGAAAGCAGCCGCAAAATTACGCGAACTGTATTATGCCTACGATAAATCTGAGGATTTGATTAATATTGGTGCATATAAAAAAGGGACGTCACGTGAAATTGACGAAGCAATTGAATATGAACCGATCATTACCGATTTTCTAAAACAAAAATTCAACGAAAATATCCAATTGGAAGATACGGTAAGTGAAATGATCGCGTTAGCTTCTGGAGGAGGAGAGCGCAGATGACTACTTTCTATTATCGTTTTGACAAAGTGCTGAATTTACGTGAACAAGAACGTGATGAAACGGAAATGGCGTATAAAGAAGCGATTGAAGAATTTGAAAAAATTGCAACGCAACTGTATGACCAGATGAAAAAGAAGGAAAATGTCTTGGAAGAACAGCAACAACGAATGACTACAGGTTTTTCCATTGATGATTTGCACAGCTACTCCCGATTCATTAACACACTTGACCTATCGATTGATCATATTCAGCAAGAAGTGATGAAGTCTCGTTCGAAAATGAATTGGTATGAATCTCAATTGCTGGAGAAAAATATCGAAGTGAAGAAGTTTGAAAAAATGAAAGAAATCGGGAAACAACAACATAATGTCGAAATGGAACACGTAGAGACAAATCGCATTGACGAACTATCGACAATGAAGTTTCGTTCAAGAGAAGATGGGTGGTAAAGTGGCTAAATTAAATAAGAAAAGTGAGGTTGGAGAATCAATAGACAGGCAAAGTAAAAAATCTATTGGCTTTTTCCAAATATTGCTCGCATGGATTATCATCCCTCTTATGTTCACGACGGCTGTCGTTCTAATTATAGCCAAAGTAGCCGATGTAAACGTCTTTGATCAGGCGAAAGAGTGGACATCAAAAGTTCCATTTCTTGAACAAAAAACACCTGATGAAAAGATCGAGGGTGATCTAATACTGGAAGAACGAGTCATCTCTCTTCAAGCGGAGATTCAAGAAAAAGAAGCACAATTATTTGAAGTTCAAGATGAGCTCACACAAGTAAAAGATTCGAATGAAACACTTGTGATAGAGAAAGAAAAGCTGAATGAAGAAATCGAGAAATTAAAACTTGCGCAAAGTGAATCGAAGCGTGATTTTAAAGAGATTATCACGACGTATGAGCAAATGTCGGCCAAATCTTCAGCTCCTGTCATTACAAAAATGGGAGACGCGGAAGCTGTTCAAATATTATCTAGTCTAAAGCCCGCTACTTTAGCAGCTATACTAGAGAAAATGTCCCCTGAAGATGCTGCTAAATATACTTCTATGCTTACAAAGTAGTATAATAGTAATTGAAGGAGGTGAAAATGTGAAATTAGGACTACCAATGAATGTAGGTTCGCCAAGCATACTTATGAAAACATCCACTTCAACAGCAACTATTGAAGGAGAACAATTTGGAAAAGTGTTCCAGAATCACCTGTCTGCTAGTGCTGTTCCTGCTAAGTCGCAAATAAAAGGTGTGGATCAAGAGTTAACTAAACTACTTGATGAAGTTCTTAACACGGATTCTTTGGAAGAGTTAGAGCAGACTGTTAAATCTCCAACTATTGCCCAGTTATTAAAAGAAACAGGGATGCTACAAAATACTCCAGTTAGGTTAACTGATCTATCAATCTTAGAGAAGTTACCTAGTCTGCAACAATTAGCACATATTATGAGTGAAAAACCTGATAAACTAATAGAAACAATTACAAACGTCCTAGAAGATGCAGGTATGTCCAAAGAACAACTGGATCAGATGGCCGCAACAGGAGATATTTGGTTCGTGCTCGATGCTTTACAGAAATTACCTGCTGAAAAATTTCAAGCCGTTATAGAAAACATACCACCTAAAGACTCAGTCGAATTGATGGTATTACTTAAAGCAATTGAATTAGCAGCACCTGAAATGGATTTATATACAAAACAAGTAGATCTCGTGAAAATGATTCATCCGATTCTTTCACAATTTTCAAGTCAACTGGAACAAATGACCGTACAACCTCTAAAAATTCCACCGGCTATGCAACATATCATTCGGTTCATGACAGAACAATCTACCGCAGACACAATGCAACAAGATCAACAGTCGAAGCCTAGTGAAACAGTAGCTCCGATTTCAATCGCTTCACAGACTGGTACAACGCCGGTATTCCAAATGAACGCTTCAGAGAAAGTTCCGGAAAGTCGAAGTGAAGCTTTGATGCGTGAATTCCAAGCTGTGCTAAATCGGGCAAATTTTGGTCAGACGAATGGAATGAACCGTATTTCAATCAAGCTGTACCCGGAACATCTCGGGCAAGTCCGGATTGAATTGCTGGAAGTGAATGGTGTAATGACTGCGAGAATCTTAGCATCCACTGCGATGGCACGTGAAATGCTCGACAGCCAAATGCATCAGTTGCGACACGCCTTCAATCAACAGAACTTACAAGTAGAGCGAATCGATTTATCACAAACGTTACAAGATCCGTCAAAGAGTGATCGAGAACAGGCATTCAATAAGCAAAATCAGCAACAAAAAGATCAAGCTGCAAAACAAAACGAAAATCAAGATGAACAGGAACAAACATTCCGAGAATTCATGATTGAACTGGAGGTGTAAACATTGCCAGAAGGAACAAATGCTGCAACAACGAAAAATGCGATCACTGACTCGATGTATTTAGTCAATAAGCAACGCGATCAGCGAAAAACGGGACCCGATACAATGGGAAAAGACGCCTTCATGAAAATCTTAATTGCCCAGATGGCGAACCAAGATCCAACGAACCCAATGAAAGATACAGAGTTTGTCGCGCAAATGGCGCAGTTTTCATCATTGGAACAAACTATGAACTTAGCAAAGGCATTTGAGAAGTTCGCAGATTCACAAAATCAGAGTCAGTTAATTCAGTACAATAGCTTCGTAGGAAAAGAAATACGTTGGCATGAAGTATCGGATAAAAAAGGTGAAAACGACCAGCCGATTATCAACGAAGGAACTGGCATCATACAGTCGATTAAGTATATCGACGGTTCAGTAATCTTCACGATGGCGGATGGTAAGGAATTATCACCTGGAAACATTTCTGAAGTAATGGGTAATGGAGCTAATTCAAACTCTGGAGCAGTCGGTCAACCAAGCAGTCTAGTACAAGCCAGTATGCTGATTGGGAAGACAGTGGGCTATATGGAAGGCGAAGAAGAACGTACGGGGAAAGTCGTATCTGTTACGAATAAAGAAGGCAGTCTACATTTTGTATTACAAGACGGTACGAAAATTAAAGGTAATCAATTTACAACTATCAGTGAATAATTGAATGGAGCGATGTCATGAACAAGATCAATGCCCATCGCATTCCATCACCGCCACTCATACGCCAAGGACAGATCCAAGCGCAATCTAAGCAGTCATTTCTTGAACACTTACAGCAAGCGACACAACCAGAGAAATTAAAGATTAGTAAGCATGCGAACGATCGATTGCAAGAACGTGGCATTCAAATGACCGACGCAGAATGGGCGCGTATCTCAGAAAAAGTAGACGAGGCGAAGAGGAAAGGAATCCGTGACTCACTCGTGTTGACGGATCAAGCTGCACTCATTGTAAGTGCAAAGAACTCAACCGTTATCACCGCGATGAACCGCATGGAAGCGAAAGATCAACTATTTACGAATATAGACGGCACGATACTACTCAGCTAAAACACGGCAGGACCTTAACAGGATGCCAACTGCACCGCCGACTGAATGACGTGGTGCACTCTAAAACCGAGAGGGGAAACTATTTATGATTCGCTCAATGTACTCAGGAATTTCTGGACTAAAGAACTTCCAAACGAAATTAGATGTAATTGGTAACAATATTGCTAACGTGAATACGTATGGCTTTAAAAAGGGGCGTACGGTTTTTAAAGATTTGTATTCTCAAACTGTTGCGGGGGCAACTGGACCTGGAGATACTAGAGGTGGGGTGAATCCTAAGCAAGTGGGATTAGGAGCGCAGTTAGCAACTATTGATACAATGCATAGTCCTGGATCTACACAATTTACAGGTAACACGCTAGATTTAGCTATTGAAGGAGACGGTTTTTTTATAGTTGAGGATGGAAATGATGAAAAATTATATACTCGTGCAGGAAATTTTTATCTTGATAAAGATGGAAATATCGTGGATGGAGATGGAAGATATCTTTCTAAAGAGGGCGGAGGTTCAATTGAAGTGCCTCTAGAAGCAACATCACTTTCAATTGGGCAAGATGGTGTAGTTAAATATGTACTTGATGGAATTTTAGAAGGTGAAGATGTCGTGGCGTTAGCCAAGTTTTCAAATCCAGGCGGTTTGACGAAAATTGGTGGAAACTTATATCAAGAAAGTGCTAACTCAGGAGTAGCGGAAGATGGAACGGGAGCACCATTAATAGATGGCCGAGGTGCAATCAAATCCGGCTCCCTAGAAATGTCCAACGTAGACCTTTCGGAAGAATTCACAGAAATGATCGTTGCACAACGTGGTTTCCAAGCCAATACACGGATCATCACTACGTCAGATGAAATCTTACAAGAACTAGTAAACTTGAAACGATAACATAGCATAGTTTGAAAAGGAGGATCGGGCCGGCCTTGGCCTGGCCCCTTACATATGATTAAAGTGACAAGATTGAATCAAACGACTTTCACACTAAACGCATTGTACATAGAGAGAGTCGAGTCGTTTCCAGATACGACGATTACGTTGACGACTGGATCAAAATACGTGGTTCTGGATTCAGCCGAAGAAGTAAACAGCCGAATCATTGAATTTTATCAAGCTGTCCAGCTACTATCCAATCCGCATATCCGGGGTGATGAAGAAGATGAAGAATAAATTATTGACGATTTCATTGATCATTTTAGTGAGTATTACGTTGATCGGTGTCGTGGCGGTCGTATTGATATTGAATTTCAATAAAGACAGTGACGGAGAAGAAAAAGCACCGTCAATTGATGAAATTATTGAGTCATCAGTGGATATGGAAGAAATTACAACGAACTTGTCTGGCCGTAATTTTGTCCGTATATCTCTGAAAATCCAGACAGACAGTAAAAAGGCAGCGGAAGAATTGACGAAACGCGATTTTCAAGTGAAGAACCTAGCTATTCAAGAGCTGTCGGAAATGACTACAAAAGATCTTGAAGGGAAAGCGGGGAAACAGCAATTTGAAGACACTATAAAAGCGAAGTTAAACGAGCTGATGCAAGATGGTGAAATACAAAAGGTGTATATCGTTTCATATATCATCCAGTGACGGCTGGAGTGATCTACGAGAGATGTATGCGCGATGGGAGGTGGACCTATGTCAGCAGATGTACTGTCCCAAAATGAAATAGATGCACTGCTGTCAGCTTTATCGACGGGTGAAATGTCAGCGGAGGAAATGAAAAAGGAAGAAGAAACTAGGAAAGTACGTGTCTATGACTTTAAGCGTGCTCTTCGTTTCTCTAAAGATCAAATTCGAAGTTTGACAAGAATTCATGAGAACTTCGCTAGACTACTGACGACGTACTTCTCGGCCCAGCTGCGTACGTATGTGCAAATCAATGTGATGTCGGTAGACCAGATTCCGTTTGAAGAATTTATTAGCTCGATACCGAATATGACATTAATCAATATATTTGATGTATCACCGCTTGAAGGGAATATTTTGATGGAAGTCAATCCGAATGTCGCGTATTCAATGTTGGAGCGACTAATGGGTGGTTTTGGGTCGAGTTCAGGAAAAGCGGAAAATATGACAGAGATTGAAACGAAGATCTTGACCAATTTGTTTGAACGTTCATTTGACAGCTTACGGGAAGCTTGGTCAGGGCTAATTGACATTGATCCGTATCTGACAGAGATGGAAGTCAATCCTCAATTTCTTCAAATGATTTCACCGAACGAAACGGTGGTCGTTATTTCATTTAATATTATGATTGGTGAATCTAGCGGCATGATCAACATGTGTATTCCACACATTGTGTTGGAACCGATTATTCCGAACCTTTCTGTGCAGTACTGGATGCAGACGAATAAAAAAGAACCTACTGCTGAACAAAGCATAGAATTGGAAAGACGTATTAAAAATGCAACACTCCCTATAGTAGCTGACCTTGGGAAAGGTCAAATATCTATCGAAGATTTCTTGCATCTGCAGCTTGGTGATGTAATTTCATTGGATACTAGCATTGAGGAACCTCTAACGATAAGAATAGGGGAAAAGCCTAAATTCACAGCACAGCCAGGAAAATTACGTAATCGTATGGCTGTTCAAATACTGGAAATTTTGAATACGGGAGAGGATGACGATGATGAGTGATAATATTCTCTCACAGGAAGAGATTGAAGCGTTGTTACGGGGTGAAACATTAGAACCTGCAGATACAACTGAACCTGAACCCGAATTTATCGATATTAGCAACTATTTGACCGAAATGGAGCAAGATGCATTAGGTGAAGTGGGGAATATCTCGTTCGGCAGTTCAGCAACCGCGCTTTCTGCTTTGCTTGGGCAAAAAGTAGAAATCACAACACCACAAATTTCACTAATTCAACGTGATAATTTGGAAGATGATTTCGTTCATCCATATGTAGCTATCAAGGTCGAATATACCGAAGGATTAAGCGGTGTCAACCTGTTGGTGATCAAACAAAATGATGCAGCAATCATTGCAGACCTCATGTTGGGTGGAGACGGGACAGCGCCGAATCAAGAGCTTAGTGAAATTCATTTGAGCGCGGTGCAAGAAGCAATGAATCAAATGATGGGATCTTCTGCGACTTCGATGTCTACAATCTTCAACAAAAAAGTAGATATTTCACCACCTACTATTGATTTGATGAATATTCAAATAGACCAGGGAACCGAAAATATACCTGCGCATAATTTATTGATTCGTGTGTCTTTCAATTTAAAAGTTGGCGAGTTGATTGATTCTGATATTATGCAATTATTCCCGCTAGAATTCGGCAAAAAGTTAGTATCTTCACTAATGGGGGAAGAACAGGCCGCAACTGTGACGGAAGTACCACCTAATCCGCAAGCACCTTCATATTCTGAGCCGGAGCCTGCATATGCGCCAGAACTTGCACCTGTACAGCCACAATCACAATATCAAGCGCCACCTGTTCAGGAACCTTCTGCACCACGACAGACTCAAGCACCTGTGCATGTCCAGCAAGCAGAGTTTGCCAGTTTTCAAGCACCTTCTTTAAACAAGGAAGAATCAAATAATTTAAATTTACTACTTGATATACCTCTTCAAGTAACAGTAGAATTAGGACGTACGAAGCGTTCTGTTAAAGAAATTCTCGAAATGTCTGGAGGTTCAATTATTGAACTAGATAAATTGGCAGGGGAGCCTGTCGATATATTAGTCAATAATCGCTATATTGCGAAAGGGGAAGTAGTCGTAATTGATGAAAACTTTGGAGTCCGCATTACAGATATTTTAAGTCAAATGGATCGATTAAATAATTTACGATAGAAGATACTTGGAGGGATTTGGAATGGGAAGACGAATTTTGGTAGTAGATGACGCGGCATTTATGCGCATGATGATCAAGGATATTTTAACAAAGAATGATTATGAAGTAGTGGGAGAGGCAGCAGACGGTGCTCAAGCCGTCGAAAAGTATAATGAACTGAAGCCGGATTTGGTAACAATGGATATCACGATGCCTGAAATGGACGGCATTGCTGCGCTGAAAGCAATTAAAAGTACGCATCCATCTGCAACTATCATCATGTGTTCCGCAATGGGACAACAAGCAATGGTTATCGATGCAATTCAAGCCGGAGCAAAAGACTTTATCGTTAAGCCATTCCAGGCGGACCGTGTGATTGAAGCGATCGACAAAGCGTTGAGCTAACTGTAAATTATGAATGTAAAACGAGTAATCCAATGTGTACTACTACTCATTCTATGTTTTGCCATCATGCCATTTGCTTATGCAGAAACAGATCCTGACGTCAGCGTATCAGACTGTATTGGAAAAGGTAAAAACTGCGAAGAAAAAGCACCAGTTGCAGAGAATAATAATCAAAATTTAGTGCCAAGTACTGAATTGGACGAGCCTAAAGGTCCTACAGTAAAAGACTATATCAGAACTATTTTTGCGTTTGTATTTGTAATCGGTTTACTCGTGTGGTTACTACGTTTCATGAACAAACGTAATAGAAATTTCGACTCCAATCGACTGATGACGAATATGGGCGGAGTTCCGTTAGGTCAAAATAAATCTATTCAACTAGTGAAAATGGGTAATCATTATTTTGTGGTCGGTGTTGGAGAAAATGTACAGCTACTACGGGAAATAGAAGATCCAGATGAAATTGCTGAGTTACTTGCACGTTATGATCAAGGAAATGATATTCAGAAGGGTATATTTTCACAACTATACTCACGATTTTTCTCAAAGGCAGAGCATTCTGCTTCAGAAGAAGCTACATTCAGTCAATTGTTTTCTTCCAAAATGGATGAAATCAAAGCTGATCGTAAAGAACAGTTAAAACGTTTAAATCGGAAGGAGAGCGACCGCGATGGTTGATTTTCTGGACACGTTTTCTGACAGTGATCCCACCAATGTCTCTACTTCCATTAAGATGTTGCTATTACTTACGGTATTGTCACTTGCACCTGCGATTTTAATCCTGATGACTTCGTTTGCCAGGATTATTATTGTTTTGTCATTTGTACGGACAGCGCTAGCTACGCAACAAATGCCTCCCAACCAAGTGTTGGTTGGATTAGCATTATTTCTAACATTCTTCATCATGTCGCCTGTGTTATCTCAAGTGAACGACGAGGCGTTAACACCATTGTTTGATGAAGAAATCAGTTTGGACGAAGCATACGAGCGGGCCAGCGTACCATTCAAAGAATTTATGAGTCAACATACAAGGCAGAAAGATTTGGAATTATTCATGCGCTATAACCAGATGGAGCGACCAGATACGATTGAAGATATTCCGCTTACGATGATGGTACCTGCGTTTGCCCTCAGTGAAATTAAGACAGCATTTCAAATGGGCTTTATGATTTTTATTCCATTTCTCGTAATCGATATGATTGTTGCCAGTGTGCTCATGTCTATGGGTATGATGATGCTTCCGCCGGTAATGATTTCCTTACCGTTCAAGATTTTATTATTTGTACTAGTTGACGGTTGGTATCTCATTATCCAGTCATTGCTACAAAGCTTTTAGGGAGGAATTTGAATGACGAGTGAATTTGTTATATCCATTGCAGAGCGTTCAGTTTGGGTTATTCTCCTTGCATCAGGACCTCTCCTAATTGTAGCTTTAGTGACAGGGCTTGCCGTAAGTATTTTTCAGGCAACTACACAAATTCAAGAACAAACTTTGGCATTCGTACCGAAAATTGTAGCGGTTATGGTTGCTATCATATTTTTTGGGCCTTGGATGTTATCGTATGTTACCAATTATGCGAGCGAAATTTTTTCTAATCTTTCCAGGTATATCGGGTGATTAAATGAATGAACTGATTCCGTCCTTACCTGCATTTTTACTTATCCTAACTCGTGTTACCTCTTTCTTCGTAACACTGCCATTATTCTCATACAAGACCATTCCAGCTACACAACGGTTACTGTTCGGGGCAATATTGGCCTGGATGATGTCTTATTCTATTACAATGCCTGAACTGGAAATCAATGGTCAATACATATTACTTGTACTTAAAGAAGCGGTAGTCGGCTTATCAATCGGCATTGCCGCTTTTATTATTATGTCGGCTATTCAAGTGGCTGGTGGGTTGATTGACTTTCAGATGGGGTTTGCCATTGCAAACGTCATTGATCCGCAAACAGGCGCACAGTCTCCATTGCTTGGACAATTTCTTAATTCACTGGCGATGTTATTATTACTAGTAGTTAATGGACATCATTTGCTATTAGATGGAATATTTTACAGTTATGAGTTTGTGCCAATTACAGCTATGTGGCCTCCTTTTGGTAGTCCAAACATGGCAGAATTTATTGTCTTGACGTTTGCAAAATCCTTTGCAATTGCATTTCAAATGGCGATTCCAGTCGTGGCCACATTATTCCTAGTCGATTTAGCACTTGGTATAACGGCACGTGCTGTGCCACAACTGAATATTTTTGTAGTTGGGTTCCCAATTAAAATTGGTGTCAGTTTCTTGGTAATTGTGACGATGTCCAGTGTCTTCATCATCGTAATGAAGAAAATTTTTGAAGTCATGATTGTGACGATGAGAAGTCTAATGATTCTGCTCGGAGGTGGCTGACTTGTTACTAAGGCTAGATTTACAATTTTTTGCCGGTGAGAAGACAGAAAAAGCTACTCCGAAAAAACGAGAAGATTCCAGAAAGAAAGGGCAAGTACTAAAGAGTCAAGACGTAACGGCTGCGATTGTACTCCTTTCAATTTTTATATTTATGTTCTTTGCTGCAGGTTTTATCCGGGATAATTTCTTTGTTTTTTTCCGAGAATCTTTTACGCACTTTATTCCAATAAAATCCATAGATCAAGAACAAGTCATGTTAGTATACATAAGCGTTATTAAACAAATGGCTATCATTTTATTGCCAATTATGTTGATCGTAGTTATTGCGAGTATCGCAGCCAACTTGCTACAATTTGGTCTCTTATTCACTGCTGAGACATTAAAGTTCGATTTAAAGAAAATTGATCCAATCAAAGGGTTAAAACGAATTTTCTCTATTCGTGCAATAGTAGAGTTATTGAAATCCATATTAAAAATCTCTTTTATTGGAACCGTTACAACACTTATTATATGGAGCAATCTGGGACAAGTGCTCGACTTGGCTTTTAGAACACCACAAGTAACACTGGTGACTGTAGCAAAATTAGTCGGAATGATGGGGATTATTGCTTCATTGGTATTATTGTTCATATCCATTTTGGATTTTCTTTATCAGAAATTTGATTATGAAAAAAATCTTAAAATGTCTAAACAAGATATTAAAGATGAAAGTAAGAATATGGACGGTGATCCGTTGATCAAATCGCGTATTAGACAGCGTCAGCGTGAAATGGCGATGCGTCGTATGATGCAAGAGATACCGGAAGCGGATGTAGTGATCACCAATCCTACACACTTTGCTATTGCGTTAAAGTACGATGAAGATCAAATGGATTCACCAATCGTTGTTGGAAAAGGTGCAGATTTTGTCGCACAAAAAATTAAAATGATTGCCGCTGAGCACGATATTGTCATGGTAGAAAATCGACCTCTAGCACGTGCTATGTATGACGAAGTAGAGATTGGAGATCGAATACCTGAGCAGTTCTTTAAAGCAATCGCAGAAATTTTAGCCTATGTATATCGAATTCAAAAGAAAATTTAAGTTATATAAGAAAGTAGGGATGGCATGCAGTTTAAAGATATAGGAGTACTCGCGGCGGTTATTATGATCATTGCGATGCTTGTCATCCCGTTACCACCTTGGTTATTAAGTTTCTTAATTATTATCAATATCACACTTGGGTTAATGGTTTTACTAACTGCTATGAATATGCAGGAAGCATTACAATTCTCGATCTTTCCCTCGCTATTATTATTACTCACATTATTCCGTCTAGGACTTAACGTTTCTACAACACGTGCGATTCTGTCGGAAGGTAATGCAGGTGGAGTAGTTGACACATTTGGTACATTCGTTACCGGTGGAAATATTATTGTGGGACTAGTAGTTTTTGTTATTTTGATTATCATTCAGTTTATTGTAATAACGAAAGGTTCGGAGCGTGTTTCCGAAGTTGCAGCACGTTTTACGCTTGATGCAATGCCGGGTAAGCAAATGAGTATTGACGCCGACTTAAACGCCGGAATGATTTCCGATATAGAAGCCCGCACACGTCGTGAAAAAGTAAGTAATGAAGCCGATTTCTATGGTGCGATGGACGGTGCGACAAAATTCGTAAAAGGGGATGCCATTGCCGGGATTATTATCGTTATGATCAACTTATTGGTCGGTATGATTATTGGCGTCGTGCAGATGGGGTTGCCGTTTGCGGAAGCAGCACTTCAATTCTCTACACTTACTGTCGGGGATGGAATTGTTTCTCAAATACCAGCCCTGTTGATTTCGACCGCGACAGGTATCGTAGTTACACGTGCTGCATCAGAGGGAAACTTAGGTACGGACATAACGAATCAGTTACTAGGACAGCCAAAATTACTTTATGTAGCATCGATTACCGTTCTATTATTAGGTCTGGCCACGCCGATTAATGATGTATTAACCATTCCGATTGCAGGTGCACTCGCAATGGGTGCGTTTATGATGTCACGTAAAGAAGATGAAGATCCAGATGAATTATTAGAGATGGAAGAAAATGTAGAGACTGAAGGATTAAAGAGACCTGAAAATGTCGTGGACCTCTTGAATGTTGACCCTATTGAGTTTGAATTCGGTTATGGTCTCATTCCACTTGTAGATGCAACGCAAGGTGGAGATTTGCTGGATCGAGTGGTTATGATTCGTCGTCAGTTGGCGATAGAACTTGGACTCGTCATTCCGGTTGTTCGTATCCGGGACAATATCCAATTACAACCAAATGAGTATCGAATCAAAATTAAGGGGAATGAAATGGCTAGGGGAGAATTATTATTAGATCATTATCTAGCTATGAGTCCTGGGGGCGAAGATTTAATAGAGGGAATAGATACTGTTGAGCCGTCGTTTGGATTGCCAGCGAAATGGATTACTGAAGAAGCGAAAGAAGATGCAGAAATTATGGGCTACACAGTCGTGGATCCACCAAGTGTTGTATCTACACATTTGACTGAAGTCATTCGTGCCAATGCATCCGATTTACTCGGACGTCAGGAAACGAAGCAGCTAGTAGATCACGTACATGAAACATATCCGATTTTGGTCGATGAACTTACGCCGACTCCATTATCTATTGGCGAGATACAAAAAGTGCTTGCTAAATTATTGAACGAACAAGTTTCCGTCCGCAATTTACCGATCATTTTTGAGACGCTCGCAGATTATTCAAAGTACACGTCTGATGTGGATGTACTGACAGAATACGCTAGACAATCACTGGCACGTCAGATTACTGGCCAATTTGTTGTAGGTAATGGGGCGTTAAAAGTACTAACAGTCTCTGGGAAAGTAGAGAAACTCATTGCTGATAGTATCCAACAGACTGAACAGGGGAACTTTCTTTCCATTGACCCATCACAATCGCAACTAATCTTGGAACGAATTGCGCAAGAAGTCGAACGGGTAGCTATGCTGGACCAATCACCTGTAATTTTATGTTCACCTGCTATTCGTATGTACTTACGTCAAATCACGGAGCGGTATTTCCCACAGATACCTATACTCTCTTATAATGAATTGGAAGCATCAGTGGAAGTCCAAAGTGTAGGGGTGGTGGATATTTAATGAAAATGAAAAAGTATACAGCATCTACTATGGTCGAAGCTATGGCGAAAGTCCGTGAAGATTTTGGAGACGACGCCGTCATTCTAAGTTCAAACGTTACGAAAACAAAAGGCTTTTTGGGCCTTTTTCGTAAACGTTCAGTAGAAGTGGTTGCAAGTTATGATAAAACGAATGCTGAGCGTATATATGAATCACAAGTCCGTTCTGTGCAAGCTGTTGCAGAACCGCAGTCTGTTGAACGTATACAACGAGAAATGCGGGAGATTAAGCAAATGCTGAAAGATATACAACAAGTTGATCAGACATTTGAAAAGTATCCTGATGAACTACTACCTATATTGAAGAAGTTACAGATGCAAGGTTTGGCAAGCGAATATATCACTGAAATTGGCAATCTAGTGTTCAATCGAATGAAGCAAGATAAGATCGATTTTACTGATGAACAGCAAATAGAATTAATTAGAACGTGGTTCAGTGATCGTCTTCGCAACATACCTTTCGGCGGAATCTCATATGAGAAAAAGTTTATTAATGTACTAGGCCCGACTGGTGTGGGGAAAACAACGACTATTGCGAAAATCGCCGCACGTGCATTATTGGAAGAAAAAAAGAAGGTCGGTTTTATTACGACCGATACGTACCGAATTGCGGCAATTGAACAATTACGAACATACGCCAATTTACTTCAGGCACCAGTCGAAATTGCTTATAACGAACAAGACTTCTGCACCGCAATCGAAAAGTTAAAAAATCTTGATCTCATATTTATCGATACAGCAGGACGAAATTATAAAGAAGCAAAATATGTCGATGATTTATCGAAACTCATTGATTTTTCATTAGATATGGAAACGTTTCTTGTGTTATCTACTACGTCAAAGGAACAGGATATGAACACTATCATTGGACAATTTGATAAGTTTCCAATCAAAAAATTCATATTTACCAAAACCGATGAAACCAATTCAGTCGGGTCGATTATTAATTTGATGCTGAAATACGATTTAGGGATGGCATACTTCACCGATGGACAAGAAGTACCTGAGGACTTGGCAGAAGCCAGCTTGGAAAAAATATTGGATCTTCTATTAGCAGGTGATTCAAATGCATGATCAGGCGGAAGCACTGCGACTAAAAATGATGAAAAGTCAACGACCAGTGGCTCGCGCAATTGCCATTGTCAGTGGTAAAGGCGGGGTAGGCAAATCGAACTTTACTGCTAATTTCTCATATGCACTCGTTGCGAAAGGCAAAAAAGTATTAATTGTAGACATGGATATCGGAATGGGTAATATTCATATATTATTTGGCGCTACACCAACGTATCATCTAAAAGATTATTTGACTGATCAGCACCAATTACAGAATGTCGTGACACCAATTGAAGAAAATCTTGCATTTATTGCGGGTGGATCTGGACTAGAAAGTGTGGTTGAGTGGTCGGACATGATGTTTGAACGACTAATTGAGGCATTCTCTATTTTGCAGATGGAATATGATGTCATATTATTCGATATGGGAGCAGGAGCAACGAAGAGTTCAATTGATTTGATTTTGGCAATGGATGAGATTATTTTAATTGCAACACCGGAGCCAACTTCTATTACGGATGCATATTCGATGATTAAGTTCATCTGTCTTCAAGATGCGAGCAAAACTATTAATATAGTCAGTAACCGTGTTCTAAAGGAGCAAGATGGACGTGATTCCGTGGCACGTCTTCAGCTAGCTATGCGAAAGTTTCTATCCGTAGATACTAGTGTTTTAGGGTTTTTACCGGACGACATTCATGTACGTAATGCGGTAATCGCTCAAGTCCCTTTCGTCAAATTATATCCCAATGCAAAAGTTAGCAAGCGAATGCTAGCGATTACGGACACATTTATACACGGCCACAAACCGTGCACCTCTATTGAAACCTCAGGATTCTTAGATAAAATTAAAGGTGTTTTTCTGAAGGGGCGTGTGTAATTTGATCATCACAAAGAAAAAACGAGTTCTCGTTGTAGATGACTCGGCTTTTATGCGGAAGTTAATTTCTGACATGTTGAATAAACACCCCATGATGGAAGTGATCGGCATTGCTAGAAATGGCAAAGACGCAGTGGAAAAAGTACGTGATCTTCAGCCAGATGTCATTACGATGGACATTGAAATGCCTGTAATGGATGGATTGGAAGCTTTAAAGTTCATTATGGATCAAATGCCGATCCCTGTAGTGATATTATCAAGTACGACAAAACATAATACAGAAAATGCAGTTCTGGCGATAGAATACGGAGCTGTCGACGTGATAGCAAAACCTGGTGGTGCTATTTCATTAAATCTTCATGAGATCGAAAAAGAAATTGTGGAAAAAGTATTTGCAGCATCAAATGTAGTCATTCAAACATTGACGCGACAAATAACACCAATACTAAAGCGTCATACAGCAACGACAGGCAGACAAAACATAGAGAATGAAAGCAGAAAAGCTCCATTAATTCCTGTGCAAACAGTAAACATACCTAAAAAAAGACACTTATTGCTAAGAAGTTTGTTATAATAGGTACATCGACCGGTGGACCAAGGGCCTTACAAGAAGTTATTACAAGGTTTCCGGCAGAATTTCCATATCCGATTCTGATTGTCCAGCATATGCCACCTGGATTTACTAAATCTTTGGCCGAACGACTAAATGGTCTGAGTGAGATTACAGTTAAAGAAGCTGAACACGGAGAACCGATCGAAAATGGGACAGCTTATATCGCGCCAGGCGGCTTGCATTTGAAGTTTGAGAAATTTGGAATGGGTTATCAAGTTGTTTTGGACGGAGACGAAGCGCCGCGTTCTGGACATCGCCCGGCAGTAAACGTGTTATTAGAATCAGCATCAACACATAAAGAACTAGAATATATTACGGCGATCATGACAGGCATGGGATATGACGGCAAAGAAGGTATGGAATTATTACGTGCTTCATGTAAGACGATTACTATAGCGGAATCCAAAAACACGTCCGTTGTATATGGAATGCCCAAAGCTATAATTGATGCAGGTCTTTGCGATGAAATTAAAGATGTACAACAGATCGCTAAAGCAATAATTGGAAATATGAAGTGACTAGGGGGCTTTACAATGGATGTAAGTCAGTATTTGGACATGTTCATCGAAGAGAGTAAAGAACACTTGCAAGCTTGTAGTGAACAGTTGCTGGCGCTAGAGAATAATCCAGATGATCTGGCAATTGTCAATGAAGTTTTTAGAGCTGCACATACGCTTAAAGGAATGTCAGCGACAATGGGATATGAGGACATTGCAAATTTAACACATAAAATGGAGAATGTCCTAGATGCAATTCGAAACTCGAAGATCAGTGTTACAACAGAAATTTTAGATGTGGTATTTGAAGCAGTCGATGATCTCGAACTAATGGTACAAGACATCGAATCAGGTGGTGACGGAAAAAAAGACGTCAGTAAGTTAGTGGACACTCTTAATCGGATTGAAGCTGGACAACCACTTGATTTAGCAACTGAACCTGCAGCAACAACTGAAGAAGCTTTAATTGAAGTCGTAACTTCGACAGGAATTCATTATGATGAGTTTGAGTTGACGGTTATTTCTCAATCTGCTGAGCAAGGCTTTAATGCATTAGAGATCACAGTTATACTACGTGATGATTGCTTGTTGAAAGTAGCTCGGGTATTCATGACATTTGAAATCTTGGAAAAGTCAGGCGAAGTTATCAAAACGATTCCTACAGTAGAACAATTAGAAAATGAGGATTTCGATCAGAAGTTTACGATTGTGTTATTGACTCAAGAAGACGCCGAAGATTTAAAGGCAAAAGTACTGAAAGTTTCTGAAATAGAAGATGTACATATTACACACATCACAGATGAGTATGTGCAGAAATATAAGCAAGCCCCATTGAATAATAGTGATGCTGAACTGGAAGTTATAGATACAACCAGTATGCCTGTTGTTAAAGCTATAACAACTAAAGAAGCACCTAAGGAAACTATTAAAACTAAAAAGGCGACATCTTCCAATTCCAATAAAACCATCCGGGTAAATATTGATCGACTCGATATTTTGATGAACTTATTTGAAGAGCTTGTCATTGACCGTGGTCGCCTTCAGTCGATTGCCAGTGAATTGCATAACCCTGAATTGAATGAATCCGTAGAAAGAATGACACGGGTATCAGGTGACTTACAAAACATTATTTTAAATATGCGAATGGTACCTGTCGAAACAGTCTTCAATAGATTTCCAAAAATGGTTCGGCAATTAGCACGTGACCTCAATAAAAAAATCGATTTGGAAATTATCGGAGCTGAGACAGAGTTGGATCGTACCGTAATTGATGAAATTGGAGATCCACTCGTTCATTTGATTCGGAATGCTTTGGATCACGGTATCGAAATGCCAGAAGAACGGATTGCGAATGGTAAGCCAGAGATTGGAACTGTAACATTACGTGCCTATCATTCGGGTAACCATGTATTTATCGAGCTCGAAGATGATGGAGCGGGTGTAAACCGTGAACGCGTGGTAGGTAAAGCGATTGAACGTGGTATTGTTAGTCCGGAAGCTGCCGATTCATTGACGAATAAACAAGTAGCAGAATTGATATTAGCTTCAGGGTTTTCAACAGCGGCTTCCATTACGGATGTATCAGGTCGAGGTGTGGGTCTAGATGTAGTGAAAAACACAATCGAATCTCTTGGCGGACATATTTCTATTGATTCCACTGAAGGAAAAGGTTCGTTATTCCAGGTGCAGTTACCTCTGACTCTATCTATTATTTCGGTAATGTTAGTAGAGTTGGATGAGGAAATTTATGCCATCCCTTTGTCATCCATAATTGAAACTGCCATTATTCAAAAGGCAGATATCTTAAATGCCCACAATCAGCCAGTAATCGATTTCCGTGGAACAATTGTGCCGTTGGTGGACTTAAAAGATATATTTGAAATGAAGAATAGAAGTAATGATGAAGATGAGTTCCAATCGATTGTAATTGTTCGTAAGGGTGAAAGTTTAGCTGGGTTAGTCGTAGATTCATTTATTGGCCAACAGGAAATTGTACTGAAATCACTCGGCGAATATTTACAGAGTGTCTTTGCGATATCTGGTGCTACGATTTTAGGAAATGGTCAAGTAGCATTAATTATTGACTGTAATGCATTGATTAAATAATCGAGGTGGAGACATGACAAAAGCAACAGAAGTAAGCGACATGAAAGTGATCGTCTTCCAATTGATGAATAAAGAATATGCAATTGGCCTTGACGTAGTAGAATCTATCGAGAAATCACTATCGATTACACGTGTTCCCCGTATGCCTTCTTATGTCAAAGGAGTGTTAAATTTACGTGGGGTAGTGACGCCGGTAGTAGACTTACGCGAACGGTTTGATATGGAATATAAAGAGTTTGATGAGACGAGTTGCATTATTATCGTTTCGCATGCTGGTTCAGAAGTCGGATTAATTGTAGATGATGCGAATGACGTAATGGATGTTCCGACAAGTGCAATAGGCCCTCAACCGGAAGTAGTGGGATCTGTGGAATCCGAATTCATTTCAGGCGTGGCGAAAGTTGGGAAGCGATTGTTGGTCATGCTGAATTTGGAAAAAGTCCTACAACCGATCAAGAAGGGGAATGCGGATGAATTCTAAAAACGACATCACCGAAATGCACCTGGATGTCTTAAAGGAAATCGGGAATATTGGAGCAGCACACGCTGCAACGTCACTATCTCAGTTGCTAGGTCAGAAAATTGACATGCGTGTACCTAAAGTTGAACTGGTTACATTTGATGAAATGTTTGATTTAGCCGGTGGTACGGAAAAAGTAGTGGCGGGTATTTTTCTCCGTATCGATGGAGATTTGACCGGCACGATGTTTTTCGTACTGACTATTGAATCGGCTACACAATTTATTCGCAAATTGACAGGGGACGTAGCGTTTACATTTACCGATGTAGAGGATTTGGGTATGGGAGCTTCTGCGTTACAAGAGTTGGGAAACATCCTGTCGGGTTCTTACCTATCCGCGCTTTCTGATTTCACTTCATTAAACATCTATCCCACCGTACCTTCATTAAGTATAGATATGGTGGGTGCTATTGTAAGCTTTGGCCTGATCGAAGTATCTCAATACAGTGATGAAGTCATCGTCATTGAGACGGAAATTTTACAAGCAGGGAAACAAGGTGTTTCGAGCTTAGCTGGCCACTTCTTTTTGTTACCCGATCCGCCGTCTTATCGCACGATATTCAGTTCGTTGGGTGTCTTATAGATGGCAAGCGTTCAAACAGTAGTGCGTGTAGGGATTGCAGATATGAACATTGCAAAATCTCCTCAAACGATTCGCACATCAGGACTGGGATCGTGTGTTGGTGTAGTACTGTATGATTCTTCGAAGAAAATAGCAGGCATGGTTCATGTCATGTTACCTGACAGTGAGTTGGGTAAATCGACAAAACTGAACGTGGCGAAATTCGCAGATACGGGCATCCATGCTATGTTGGAGTTATTAAAATCAGAAGGTGTTAGACCTTTCAGTATTAAAGCGAAAATTGCTGGCGGTGCGCAAATGTTTCAGTTCGGTTCAAATGATACAATCCGTATCGGTCCGCGTAATGTAGAAGCGGTAAAAAAAGAATTAAAAAGATATTCGATCCCAATTGTTGCAGAGGATACAGGTGGATCGAGTGGTCGTACAATTGAATTTGATCCAGATACGAGTACCCTGTATATTCGCACCGTCAATGCTGGAACGCAGGAAATTTAACAGTATGAACGATGGCGGCTAATGCATTAGTCGCCTTTATCTATTGTAATTTGTTATACTTATACATAAAGAGATAAAATCGGTAGAAGGAACCTGACGGGAAAGGCGTGAATTCGATGACAAATCAAGATGTAACTGAACGGCATCAGTGGAAGTTATGGATTGAAAACCGTGATCCTGATGCAGGTGATACGTTAGTTCGAATGTATACACCGCTTGTGAATTATCATGTTCAACGAATCAGTGCTGGACTGCCGAAAAACGTATCACGTGATGAAATCAAATCTCTTGGCTACCAAGGGCTTTTCGATGCATTAACAAAATTTGATCCATCGCGTGACTTGAAATTTGACACATATGCATCATTTCGGATTCGAGGTACAATTATAGACGGTTTGCGAAAAGAAGATTGGTTATCACGTTCTTCGAGAGAAAAAACTAAAAAGATGGATGAAGAAATTAGTAAGCTCGAACAATCCTTCTTGCGAACGGTGACTCCTGAAGAAGTAGCAGATCATTTAGGTATTACAACTGATCAAGTCTATCAAACTGTGCATGAGCAGTATTTTGCCAATGTACTGTCCATTGATGAAAAAATGAATGATGACGATGACCAAGATCAGACTTTTGTATTGCAGGACGAACAAACGAAAACACCTGAACAACAAGCTGTTAAAGGTGAATTGATTGAAGAATTAATAATGAAAATCAAAGAGCTAAATGAAAATGAACAATTGGTACTCAGTTTGTTTTATCAAGAAGACATGACGCTGACGGAAATCGGAGAAATATTAAGTCTATCTACGTCTAGGATCTCACAAATTCATTCAAAAGCATTATTTAAGTTACGGTCGCTACTAGCGGCTGAAATTACGGATGGAGGGATTTTATGAGTTTGAAAGCTATCGAACTTCAAATTGCAATCCCGAAAACATTTGAAGCAGGTAAAATAGCGGAGCAAAAGCAGCAACAGTCTCAACTTGCTCAGGACGTTGCCAATATGCAAACAGAAAAGCAAACGCTAAAAAGCCGAGAAACGGTTATGGAATCTGATCCATATGCAAAGTTGGATGGAGATGATCGGCAACCTGACGATGAGTCTCAACGACATCTGGAAAAAATAGAGAAAGAACAGCAGCAAGCCAAGCATCCGTTTAAAGGTTCGTTTGTTGATTTCAGCGGGTAATATCATGGGGATTTTACTAGCTCTCTTATTCATCTTACAAATCATTGGATTTATGGTCATGACATTGCTGTACTTAAAAATATCGAAATTCAATAATCTGGAGAAAAAGCAACAACAGCTTATGAAAGAAATGGATCAATCCGTATTGGCTTATTTAGGAGAAATCAAAGAAGAAAACGATCGTTTGATTCATGAACTGAATCAACGAACGGAATATCAAATGAAACACGCTTCAAACTTAGCGCCAAATGAGCATTCAGTATCAGAAGGTTTTGAAGTGCCTGATCCACAATCGAAGCCACATCCGGTTCCTGTACATTTTGCTTTACGTTCTTATCAGAAGACGCTTGAAATCGAAAAGAATGAAAAAGAAACGAAACCAGTAACCCAACCTAAACCACTTGACGACAGACAGAAAGCGAAACAGCTTTATGCGGAAGGTACATCAATAGTGGATATTGCAAGAGAGTTGAAAAAAGGTAAGACAGAAATTGAATTGTTGTTAAAGTTTGAGTGAAATTTAACACAGTAGTTGCAAACAACGTTTGATTGTGTTAATTTAATAGATGGTATTACTACACACGCGTGCGGATGAATGAGTGGGTGCCATTATGGTCACTTATTCGCTGGAAGTACGCGGAGGATAAAAAAACCAATAGGAGGAATTAAACATGTCAGTAATCTCAATGAAACAATTGCTAGAAGCTGGTGTACATTTCGGACACCAAACACGTCGTTGGAACCCAAAAATGAAGAAATATATCTTCGTGGAGCGTAACGGCATCTACATCATCGACCTTCAAAAAACGGTCAAAAAATTGGAGGAAGCTTACAACTTCATGCGCCAAGTCGGTGCTGATGGTGGTAAAGTTCTTTTCGTAGGTACGAAGAAACAAGCACAAGAAGCTATAAAAGAAGAAGCAGAGCGTGCTGGAATGTACTACATCAACCAACGTTGGTTGGGTGGAACATTGACTAACTTCGGTACTATTCAAAAGCGTGTAGCACGTATGAAAGCTATTGAGAAAATGGAAGAGGATGGCACGTTTGACGTACTTCCTAAAAAAGAAGTTTCTCAATTAAATAAAGAACACGAACGTCTTGTGAAATTCCTAGGCGGTATCCGTGACATGAAAGGCTTGCCAGATGTAATCTTTATCGTGGATCCACGTAAAGAGCGTATCGCGGTAGCTGAAGCAATCAAATTGAATATTCCACTCGTTGGAATCGTTGATACTAACTGTGATCCGGACGAAATCGATTATGTCATTCCTGCGAACGACGATGCAATCCGCGCAGTACGTTTACTTACAAGCAAAATGGCAGATGCTTTGATTGAATCCCGTCAAGGTGAAGACGACGAAGTAGCTGAAACAGTAAACGAAACAGCAACTGTTACTGCAGACTGAAATGAGTAAATGATGAGACGATAAGTGGCGTACCCCTTATCGTCTCTTTTTAAAGCAATAAGCAACTTCAAATGATATTTAATAGGAGGAATTGTCAAATGGCAACAATTACAGCCCAAATGGTTAAAGAACTTCGTGAAAAAACAGGCGCAGGTATGATGGACTGCAAAAAAGCATTGACTAAAGTAGATGGGGATATGGACGCAGCAATGGAATATATGCGTGAGAAAGGTCTTTCAAGTGCAGCGAAGAAAGCTGATCGTATTGCAGCTGAAGGTGTAGCAAACATTCTAATTCAAGGTAACGAAGCAGTTATTCTTGAAGTGAATGCTGAGACAGACTTCGTAGCGAAAAACGAAGGTTTCCAAACACTTGTTAAGGAAATTTCTGAGTTCTTACTTGCTACGAAACCTGCTTCAGTAGAAGAAGCTAACGTAGCGAAATTAGAAAATGGTTTAACTGTGTCTGAACATATTTCAAACGCAGTAGCTAAAATCGGAGAGAAAATTACTCTTCGTCGTTTTGAAATCCGTGAGAAGACAGATCAAGATGCTTTCGGTCCATACCTACACATGGGTGGGCGAATTGCAGTGTTGACTGTTCTTGAAGGTTCAACAGATTCTGATGCAGCGAAAGATGTAGCAATGCATATCGCAGCAATGAACCCGAAATACATTTCACGCGACGAAGTATCTGCTGACGAAGTGGAAAAAGAGCGTAACATTTTGACTGAGCAAGCTTTGAATGAAGGCAAGCCAGAAAACATCGTAGCGAAAATGGTAGAAGGACGCCTAGGTAAATACTTCGAGGAAATCTGTGTCTTAGATCAAGCTTTCGTTAAGAATTCTGATCAAAAGGTTCGCGATTTCGTGAAGACAACTGGCGGAACATTAGTAGAGTTCATTCGTTATGAAGTAGGCGAAGGTATTGAAAAGCGTGAAGATAACTTTGCTGACGAAGTAATGAGCCAAGTAAAAGGTAACTAAGTATAATCCAATCGTACAGAGGGGCACATCCATCATGTGTTCCTCTTTTTTGAGAATAGGAAATTGCAGGAGGGCCAACATGAGTATTCCAATATATAAACGCATCGTGTTAAAATTGAGTGGAGAAGCATTAGCTGGAGAACAAGGCTACGGATTGTCTCCGGAGGTTGTTAAATCGGTTGCAAGCCAAGTGGAAGAGTTAGTAGAGCTTGGTGTAGAAGTAGCAGTAGTAGTAGGTGGCGGTAACATTTGGCGAGGGAAAGTCGGAAGTGAAATGGGAATGGACCGTACAACAGCTGACTACATGGGAATGCTTGCAACGGTTATGAACTCTCTTGCTCTTCAAGATGCTCTTGAAAAACTAGGAACAGAAACTCGAGTCATGTCTTCTATTGACATGAGACAAGTTGCTGAACCTTACATACGCCGGAAAGCAATTCGTCATCTAGAAAAAAAGCGTGTCGTAATATTTGCAGCAGGAACTGGAAACCCTTATTTTTCTACAGATACAACAGCCGCTTTACGTGCTGCTGAAATCGAAGCGGATGTCATTTTAATGGCGAAGAACAACGTAGACGGTGTGTATTCGGCCGATCCGATGAAAGATTCAACAGCTACAAAATACTTAGAACTGTCCTATCTTGAAGTGATAAGTCAAGGGCTTGAAGTAATGGATTCGACTGCTTCGACTCTATGTATGGACAATGATATCCCACTCGTAGTATTCTCAATTATGGATAATGGTAATATTAAAAAAGCCGTACTTGGTGATGAAATCGGGACGGTCGTCAGGAGGAATAAGCAATGACAAAAGAAGTGATGAATCAGACGAAAGAACGTATGGATAAAGCACATAGCGCCTATTCAAGACAATTGGCATCTATCCGTGCTGGAAGAGCTAACGCGAGCTTATTAGACAGAATTTCCGTTATATATTACGGAGCTCCTACGCCACTAAATCAAATGGCTGGAATCTCGGTGCCAGAGCCACGTTTGTTAGTCGTTCAACCATATGATAAGACTACAATCAGTGAAATCGAAAAGGCTATCATGAAATCAGATATCGGTATTACGCCTTCTAACGATGGATCAGTTATTCGTCTAGCTGTACCTGCACTTACAGAAGAACGCCGTAAAGAATTGGTGAAAGATGTAAAACGTGAAGCGGAAGATGCAAAAGTAGCGATACGAAATGTACGCCGCGACAGCAATGAAGACTTGAAGAAACTTGAAAAAGATGCAGAAATTACTGAAGATGAATTACGCCGTTATAACGAACAAGTACAAAAACTGACGGATGAGTTTATCGAAAAAATTGATCAAACAGCAAAAGATAAAGAAAACGAAATCTTGGAAATCTGAGTACAGAACTTTCTATAAGGAGGAGCGTCCTACTTTTAGGACGCTCTTTTCTTTCTTTTGCATGCTATTTACCATGCAATTTGGTAGGATAGTCAGTAGGAGTATCCGAATAGAGCCAAGTGGGGGAACGCTATGCTTAAAAAACTAATGCGAAAAAAAACGGCAGACATTCAGTTGTTGGACGAACGGATGGAAGCTGTTAAAAATAGACAAATTCCTAACCATGTGGCGATTATCATGGATGGAAACGGAAGATGGGCAAAGCAACGTAAAATGCCACGAATTGCTGGTCATCACGAAGGAATGAAGACTGTTCGTCAGATCACCAATTTTGCAAACGCTATGGGTGTGAAAGCACTCACTCTTTACGCATTTTCTACTGAAAACTGGAAGAGGCCTAGGATAGAAATTGACTTTTTGATGAACCTTCCGGGCGAGTTCCTCAATACGTATTTACCTGAGCTAATGGAAAAAGGTATCAAAGTAGAGATGATAGGAGATATGGATGCACTTCCGAGTCATACAAAGAATGCGATTATGAAAGCAATAGAGCAAACTAAAGATAACAAAGGTTTGGTTTTGAATTTTGCGATGAATTATGGAAGTAGAGTGGAACTAGTTCATGCAATGAAAGAATTGGCAGAAGAAGTGGCTGCTGGAACATTAAAAGTGGATGAAGTGAATGAAAGTTCAATTGATTCCAAGCTAATGACTGCGCACTTACCAGACCCCGACTTACTGATTCGCACAAGCGGCGAAGTGCGTCTGTCTAATTTTATGCTATGGCAACTAGCCTATGCAGAATTTATTTTCACGGATGTATTATGGCCAGATTACGATGAAGACTGCTTTTTACAGGCAATTGAAGATTTCCAAAAAAGGGATCGACGCTTTGGAAGCTTGGAAGGAGATCAGAAAAGATGAAGCAAAGAATCATCACCGCAATTGTAGCTCTTGCATTTTTTGTGCCTTTAATTATCGTCGGTGGATTGCCATTTATTATGATGATTTTTGCAATATCTACGATTGGCTTATACGAACTACTACGCATGCGTAATATGTCCATTTTTTCTGTCGGTGGATTTATCTCTTGGTTACTACTACTCGTCATTCTACTTCCATCTAGATGGACAGAACAGGTAGAAAGTGCCATGAGATTAGAGAAGCTTGAAATGATCTATGTATTGATATTATTGTTATTGGTTTATACTGTAGTAATGAAAAATAAATGGACATTCGAAGATATTGCTTTCAGTGCAATTAGTGCGCTGTATGTTGGTATTGGATTCTATTATTTAATTGAAACTCGTTTATTTGGTTTAGAGTACATAGGCTATGCGTTACTTATCATCTGGTCAACAGATTCGGGTGCGTATTTTGTCGGACGTAAAATTGGTAAACGAAAACTCTGGCCGGATATCTCACCTAATAAAACGATTGAAGGATTTATTGGGGGGATAATCTCTGCGATCGTGATTACGCTAATTTTTAATATGTTTTACCCTATCGCTACGTCATACGTGTCATTCATTATCATAACAATAGTGGCATCCATTGTAGGTCAAATGGGAGACTTAGTTGAATCTGCACTGAAACGTTTCTATAACGTAAAAGATTCAGGAAAGCTATTGCCTGGTCATGGTGGTATTATGGACCGATTTGACAGCTTACTATTTGTACTCCCATTGCTTCATTTTGTTCAATTCATAGGATAATGGAAAGGAAGTTCATAATATGAAGAAAATCAATTTGCTTGGTGCTACGGGTTCTATAGGTACTCAGACATTAAGCATTATTGCGGCTCATCCTGATCGCTTTGAGTTAACGGCAATGTCGGCAGGAAGAAACATTCAAAAAGTAAGTGAAATCATTACAAGATTTCATCCGAAATTAGTTTCTGTTTTGAAAGAAGCCGATGCTGTGCGCTTACAAAATGAGTTTCCTGAAGTTCAATTTGTTCATGGCGACGAAGGACTTATTGAAGCGGCGGTTGGAATGGAAGCAGACATTTTGCTGAACTCGGTCATCGGAAGTGTAGGACTGAGACCGACACTCGCTGCGATTAAAGCCGGCATGACGATTGCTATAGCTAATAAAGAAACGCTGGTAGCTGCAGGGAATTTAGTCATGGAAGCGGCACGACGTTATAATGTCCCACTTGTCCCAGTAGACAGTGAACACTCTGCATTATTCCAGTCATTAGTTGGCGAGAATCCGAAACGTATCACAAACTTGATATTAACAGCATCCGGTGGGAGTTTTAGGGACTATACGCGAGATCAACTTCAGAACGTTACAGTGGAACAAGCACTCGCCCATCCCAACTGGTCGATGGGTAATAAATTAACTATTGATTCGGCAACGATGATGAACAAAGGGTTAGAAGTGATAGAAGCACATCATTTATTTGCGATGCCATATGATCAGATAGAATGTCTACTACATAAAGAAAGTATTATCCACTCGATGGTGGAATTTGAAGATACAAGCGTCATGGCACAACTAGGTTCACCTGATATGCGTGTTCCGATTCAATACGCACTAACATATCCGGATCGTATTCCAATGGCTGATGCTAAACGTCTTCGTCTTGATGAAATCGGCAAATTACATTTTGAAAAAATGGATTATGACCGATTTAAAGCCTTGTCACTTGCATATGATGCAGGTAGGGAAGGGGGCACTATGCCTACAGCGATGAATGCGGCCAATGAAGTGGCGGTTCAACTGTTCATGGAAGGTCATATTTCCTTCATGCAAATCGAAGAAATTATTGAACAGATGATGCAGCAACATCAAACTATTCAAAATCCTAATTTGGAAGAAATTTTGGAGACAGATCGCGATACGCGAAAAAGAGTCTATGGTATAGTTAAGTATAAAGATTAATTTCAGGCTGTTACAGCCGGTGAAGGTGGTTACTGAATGGAAACGGTTATTGCGTTTATAGTAATATTCGGGACACTTGTAGCATTTCATGAGTTTGGCCATTTCTTGTTTGCTAAGAAGGCTGGCATCATGGTTCGAGAGTTCGCTATCGGAATGGGACCTAAAATTTTAGCCGTTCGTAAAGGTGAAACGCAATACACAATCCGCCTGTTACCTTTAGGAGGATATGTACGGATGGCTGGTGAAGATTTCGATACAGTCGAATTACAGCCAGGTTACCGCGTAGGTTTATTATTGAATGCTCAAGACGAAATAGAAAAGATTTACTTGAATCGAAATGTTTCCAATCCGAATATTTTAAACGTGGAAGTAGAGAAGTCGGATCTAGACAAAGAATTATATATTGAAGGATATGATGAAGATGGACAATTGGTTCATCTGAAAATCTCCAGAACGGCTATGATCATCGAAAAAGGGCAAGAGACATTAATTGCTCCCTACGATCGTCAGTTTGAATCCAAGTCATTGGGGAGCAGGGCGTTGGCAATTTTTGCAGGACCGTTGTTCAATTTCATCTTGGCATTTTTCATATTCCTAGCTCTTGGGTTAATGAATGGCGTACCAACCAATGAACCGATCATCTCAGAAGTGAAACCGGATACGCCTGCAGAGATGGCTGGAATGAAAAAAGATGACTTAGTCACAGCAGTTGACGGTAAGTCAATTGATTCTTGGCTGAAGTTTTCTGAAGCGATTCAAAAAAGTGCCGGAGTTCCGATGTCTATAGAAGTCGATCGAGCAGGTAAGCAAGTAATTTTAGACGTAGTACCTGATACAGTGGAAGATGCGGGACAGGAATTCGGTCAAATTGGTGTGATGTATTCAAGTCCATTGGAAAAAGGGTTTATTAAATCCATAGTGTTCGGTGCCGAACAAACATACACGTGGACTGTGAAGATCTTTGAATTATTAGGTATGCTAGTTACAGGCCAGTTCACAATAGACGCGTTGTCTGGTCCTGTAGGTATCTATAAAGCGACAGAAGAGGTTGCTCAACACGGCATTTTCAATTTAATGAATTGGGGCGCTGTGCTAAGTATTAATCTAGGGATCATGAACTTACTGCCATTACCTGCATTAGACGGCGGAAGGCTGTTGTTCTTCCTATTTGAAGGCTTACGGGGTAAACCGATTGATAAACAAAAAGAAGGCATGGTGCATTTTGTAGGTATCATGTTATTAATGGTTTTGATGCTTGTTGTGACATGGAATGATATACAACGATTTTTCTTCTAAAAAAGGTGGATGTATATGATGAAACAATCGAAAACATTTATACCCACAATGCGTGAAAATCCATCCGATATAGAGATGCGTTCACATCAATTGTTGTTGCGTGCAGGTTATATCCGACAGAATGCCAATGGTGTTTACACATATTTAACTCTTGCACAAAGAGTGTTCAGAAAAATCGAAGCGATAATCCGTCAAGAAATGGAAGCCATTGAAGGGATAGAAATTTCTTTACCAGCATTGCAAAGCTCGAGTATTCTAAAAGAAACCGAACGGTGGGATTCATACGGTAAGGAAATGTTCCACGTCGCTGACAGACAGACCAATCAATTGGCATTGAGTTCGAGTGATGAAGAAGCGATCATTGACTTACTGCGTGATGAAGTTCGATCGTATAAAAAGTTACCATTAACCATATTTCAAATCAAAACAAAATTTCGCGACGAAATAAAACCGCGTGCTGGTCTACTGCATAGCAGAGAATTCATAAGAAAAGACGCCTACTCATTCCATTCAACGGAAGAGAGTTTGGATGAAAAGTATTTGGAAGTCATGCAAGCATACACCAATATGTTAACCCGTCTTGGTATGCATTTCCGCATGGTGATATCGGATGGTGGAACAGGTTCTCATGAGTTCATAGCGTTAACTGAAAACGGGGAAGACCGAATCGCATATAGCGATAGTTCTTCCTACGCTGCAAATATGGAGTTTGCTGAAGTTCACGTAGATTACGAAACACCAAACGAAAAACAGTTGGAGATGATAAAAATCTCCACTCCGAATCAACGTACTATTGAAGATCTCGCTTCATTTTTATCCGTTAAACCTGAGCGTATTATCAAATCATTGGTGTATAAAGTGGACAATGATTTTGTCATGGTAGTATGTCGAGGCGATCATTGTGTAAATGAATATAAATTGAAGCGTTTTTTAAACGTAAAACATATGGAGCTGGCAACAGAACAACAGATTGAAGAATTACTAGGCTGTCATACCGGTTCGATAGGTCCTGTGAAACTACCGATTGGTGTAAGGGTATATGCAGATCATGCTGTCAAAGCAATGGTCAACGTAGTGGCAGGAGCGAACATTGATGACTATCACTTGTTGAACGTCAATCCGGAACGTGATTTTGCTATTGATGATTATGTGGATATCCGCTTCGTTCAAGAAGGAGATGCTTCTCCTGATGGAATGGGTACGATTAAATTCACTGAAGGAATAGGTGTAGGCCATCTCCGTAAACTTGGTACCATTTTCAGTGAGCAGATGAAAGGAACATTCCTCAATGAACATGGCAGAACAAAGCCTTTCATTATGGGAAGTTATAGCCTAGGAATCTCTCGTTTACTGGCTACAATAGCCGAGCAGTTCAATGATGAAAAAGGCTTGAAGTGGCCGAAGCATTTAGCACCATTCGATATTCATATGATTACAATGAATGTCAAGGATGAGGTTCAAACGCAGCTGGCTGATGAGTTATATGCAGTTCTAGAGTCTTATCGATACGATGTGTTGTATGACGATCGTGCTGAACGAGCGGGCGTGAAATTCGCTGATGCTGACTTGATCGGTTTGCCAGTCCGCATTATAATTGGTAAGAGAGCTAACGAGGGAATTGTGGAAGTCATGTACCGCCACAGTGGTGAATCAATAGATTGGCAAAAGGAAGAAGTGTTGGAAAAGCTTCAATCCTTCTTTAGTGCAGATTAATCCAAGAAGGGGAGTCCGTTAACGGTACTTCCCTTTTTTTCGCGATAGAACGGAGGAATATATAATGGATGCCGCCCAAAAGTTTTTAACTTTGCTGCAACAGACGGGACTGACAGATGATCAGTTCATGAACTATTTTCAAAACGGAGAGTTGAACCGTGTAACCGTTCAGAAGAAAACAAGAGTGTGGAAATTTAATATCACACTTGATGAAGTGTTACCCATCGAGGTATTCCAGATTATGCAACAACGTGTTCATGAATCATTCGCTGCTATAGCGAATGTACATCTCGAAATGGAAGTAAGAAAAAATGAAGTGAATGAACAATTAATTACAGATTATTGGCCGCTAATTATAGATGAGCTAGCAGATATATCTCCACCTATGCGCCAATGTCTAGTGGAACAAAAGCCCAAGGTACATGGCGAGAAATTATTACTTAATTGTTCAACTGATTTGGAGTGTCAAACTTTAAAAAATAAATATGTGGAAACATTATCGACACTATATCAGCAATTCGGTTTTCCGAAGTATATGTTCGAGGTTTCGATTGTTGAAAATCACAATGCAGCAGAAGAACGCCAGCAGTTTCTTTCTCAAAAACAGCAAGAAGAAGATCTGTTATCCAAGCAAGCGTATCATCAGCTGCAACAACGTGAAACGATGAAAAGTGAACAAGGTGATTCTGATAGAGTACTGGCCCTTGGTACACCGATCAAAGCTAGCGAGCCAATTATTCCAATCCATGAAATACAAGATGAAGAAAGACGTTTGGTTATTGAAGGCTTTGTATTTGATGCAGAGGTACGGGAGTTGCGGAGTGGCCGTTCACTATTGACACTGAAAGTAACAGACTACACGGATTCCATCTTAGTCAAAATGTTTTCGCGTGATAATGAAGATGCGGAGATCATGAAATCTTTCAAAAAGGGTATGTGGGTACGAGCTCGTGGCGGTATACAGAACGATACATTCGTTAGGGACTTAATCATGATGGCACAAGATATTGCCGTTATTCCCACTATTGAACGCAAAGACAAGGCGCCTGATGGACGGAAACGTGTGGAATTACATGCACACACTTCCATGAGTCAAATGGATGCGGTAGTTTCCGCTTCATCATTAGTTGCCCAAGCAGCTAAATGGGGACATCCTGCGATTGCAATCACAGATCATGCGAACGTTCAGTCTTTCCCTGACGCTTATAACGCTGGTAAAAAACATGGTATTAAAGTGTTGTTTGGTTTAGAAATCAATCTGGTGGATGATGGTGTTCCGATTGTCTATGAAGAGCAACACCGTTTGCTTGAAACGGATACGTATGTTGTATTTGACGTTGAGACCACAGGCTTGTCGGCTGTATACGACACGATCATCGAACTTGCAGCTGTGCGAGTGAAAGATGGAGAAATCGTTGACCGGTTTGAACGCTTTGCCAACCCGCATCATCCATTGTCTTCCGTTACGACGAATCTGACAGGCATTACAGATGACATGGTAGAAAATGCACCAGAAGTTGAAGACGTCATGGCAGAGTTTATAGAATTTATCGGGGATGCAGTGTTGATTGCACATAATGCTTCGTTTGATATGGGCTTCTTTTATGCATCATGTAAACGTGCGAAAATAGAAACAGTTGCTTATCCAGTCATCGATACATTGGAACTTTCTCGTTTCCTTTATCCCGAATTGCGAAACCATCGATTGAACACGTTAGCTAAAAAATTCGAGATCGAATTAACGCAACATCACCGTGCCATTTACGATACAGAAGCTACTGCGCATCTATTTTTGCGCCTGCTATCAGAAGCACAGGAAAAAGGCATCAAGTGGCTTGATGATCTCAATAAGAATATCGGTGAAGGAGACGCCTATAAGCGTTCACGGCCTTCACATTGTACTTTGCTTGCAACAGACGATGAAGGGTTGAAAAATCTATTCAAGCTTGTGTCAATTTCGCATATGGACTTTTTCTATCGCGTGCCCCGTATACCTCGTTCGTTACTCGTGAAATATCGAAAAGGAATAATAGTTGGTTCGGGTTGTGATAAAGGGGAAGTATTCGAAGGGTTAATGCAAAAACCGATGGAAGAAGTGGAAGAAATTGCGAGTTTTTATGATTACTTGGAACTCCATCCTAAGCCGGTGTACTCGCATTTACTCGAACTCGATTTAATTCGAGATGAGTGGAACCTAGAAGATATTATGCGCAAGATGATTAAGCTTGGGAAGAAAACCGGTTTACCAGTTTGTGCGACAGGGAATGTCCACTATCTTGATGAAACCGACTCTACCTATCGAAAAGTACTTGTCCGTTCACAAGGTGGGGCAAATCCTTTGAATCGGCACTCGTTACCTGAAGTTCATTTCCGTACGACAGATGAAATGTTGAAAGAATTTGAGTTTTTAGGTGAAGACGTAGCGCAAGAAATTGTAGTAGACAATCCTCTAAAAATTGTAGATCGTATAGGTGATGTGAAACCAATTAAAGATGACTTGTATACACCAACAATCGAAGGTGCGGAAGATGAAGTACGAGATCTAACGTATTCCATGGCACAACGAATATACGGTGAAACCTTGCCAGAGATCGTTGAAGCACGCATTATAAAAGAATTAACGTCTATCATCGATAATGGCTTTTCAGTTATTTATCTGATTTCGCATAAACTAGTAAAGAAATCATTGGATGATGGCTACTTGGTTGGTTCGCGGGGCTCTGTCGGCTCTTCATTCGTTGCCACCATGATGGAAATCACAGAAGTGAATCCATTGCCACCACATTATGTTTGTCCGTCATGTAAGACATATGAGTTTTTTGATGATGGTTCAGTTGGTTCAGGTTATGACTTGCCAGATAAGGAATGCCCGAATTGCCAGACGATGTTTAAAAAAGATGGGCAGGATATCCCGTTCGAAACCTTCCTTGGATTTGCCGGCGATAAGGTTCCAGATATAGATTTGAACTTTAGTGGTGAGTATCAAGCGCATGCTCATAACTATACAAAAGAACTGTTCGGAGAAGACTATGTGTTTCGGGCAGGAACAATAGGAACAGTAGCTGAAAAAACTGCATATGGATATGTTCGAGGGTATATGAATGATAACGATATCCAAATGCGTGGCGCAGAGATTGACCGGCTTGTACAAGGTTGTTCAGGCGTGAAGCGGAATACCGGGCAGCACCCTGGCGGTATTATTGTTGTGCCGGATACAATGGACATCTTTGACTTTACGCCAATTCAATTCCCGGCGAATGATCTTGAATCTAGTTGGAAAACCACACATTTTGATTTCCATTCCATCGATAATAATTTATTGAAACTAGATATTCTAGGTCATGATGATCCGACGATGATTAAAATGTTGGAAGACTTATCAGGCATCGATGCGATGACTATTCCTCCTGACGATAAAGGCGTTATGGAATTGTTTAGTGGTACGTCTTCACTCGGCGTCACAGAAGAACAAATTGACTGCAAAACAGGAACTCTTGGTGTGCCTGAATTTGGAACGCGATTTGTACGACAGATGTTAGAAGAAACGAAACCGTCTACGTTCTCTGAATTGATCCAGATATCGGGACTGTCACACGGCACCGATGTTTGGCTAGGTAATGCACAGGAATTAATCCAAAATAAAACATGTCAACTGTCAGAAGTGATCGGCTGTCGTGACGATATTATGGTTTATTTGATCTATCAGGGACTTGAACCTTCTCTTGCATTTAAAATTATGGAATCTGTGCGGAAAGGTAAAGGGTTGACGCCTGAGTTTGAAGAAGCGATGAAAGAGAATAAAGTACCAGGCTGGTATATCGGATCGTGTAAGAAAATCAAATACATGTTCCCTAAAGCTCATGCCGCGGCATACGTACTGATGGCTCTACGAATCGCGTACTTCAAAGTACATCATCCAATCATGTATTATGCGACGTACTTCACCGTTCGAGCAACCGACTTTGACTTGATGACGATGTGTAAAGGTTCTGCAAGTATTCGGGCGAAAGTTAAAGAGATCAATGCTAAGGGATTGGAAGCTTCTCCAAAAGAAAAGAACTTAGTGGTTGTTTTGGAGATTGCACTTGAAATGGTTGAGCGAGGATTTACATTTGCGAAACCTGATCTCTATAAATCGGATGCGACACAGTTTCTTATTGAAGACAATAAACTGATCCCGCCGTTTAACTCGATTCCTTCACTAGGGACTAACGTAGCGAAGACGATTGTTGAAGCGAGAAAAGACGGTGAGTTTTTATCGAAAGAGGACTTCCAGAAGAGAGGCCGGGTTTCTAAAACGGTTGTTGAATATCTGGATAACCTCGGTTGCATGGAAGGAATGCCTGAAGCGAACCAACTATCCCTATTCTAATGGGCTCGTGACGGTTGCTTAAGTTGCATTGTAAAAGGCCTTGTGATACGATTAAAACAACTTTTGCTATACGTCTTGCGGAAAAGAGTGGGGCTTCCCGCTCTTTTCTGTTGTTATTTTGAATTTCGGGAGGGATACCATTTGAGTAAAATTATAGAGGAAGTCGAACAGTTAGCTAGACCGATCGTAGAAGAATTAGGTCTTGAACTGGTTGATGTTGAGTTCTTGAAAGAGGGTCGCGATTGGTTTCTACGCGTCTACATCGATACGCCTGAAGGTAACATTGACATCGATCAATGTGCGGCTGTCAGTAATAAACTAAGCGAGGAACTAGACATTGTGGACCCGATTCCGCAAAATTACTTCCTTGAAGTGTCTTCTCCCGGAGCGGAAAGACCTTTGAAAAAAGATGAAGATTTTGAAAAAGCCGTAGGCCAATATGTGTTCATCAAAACGTATGAACCAATTGATGGAATGAAAGAATTCGAGGGGTATTTACTCGGATACGGACCAGACCATGCAAAAGTGGAAATACGGGTCAAGACGAGAAAAGTACTAGTGGAAATTGACAAAACAAAAATTGCGCTCGCAAGACTGGCTATAGACTTTTAAAGTAAGCATGAAACACTGCCTTGCATTAGCGAGCGAAGAATCAAGAGCAATAACAATTGGAATGTAGGAGTGATGAACATGAGTAGTGAGCTACTCGAGGCACTGACAGCTCTTGAACAGCAAAAAGGTATTTCAAGAGACATAATAGTCGATGCAATTGAAGCAGCGCTTGTAACAGCGTACAAACGAAACTTTAACCAAGCACAAAATGTGCGTGTAGACTTGAACTTAAACAAAGGTACAATGGCTGTCTATTCACGTAAAGACGTAGTCGAAGAAGTAGAAGATGAGCGTTTGCAAATTTCTTTGGAAGATGCACAACTCATTAATCCAGTATATGAACTTACCGATATCGTGGAAGAAGAAGTCACACCGCGTGACTTTGGACGAATTGCCGCCCAAACCGCTAAGCAAGTTGTAACACAGCGTGTACGTGAAGCTGAACGCGGTTTAATCTATGAAGAATATATTGATCGTGAAGAAGACATCGTCAACGGAATCGTAGAGCGTATGGATCCGAAAAACTTATTCGTTGGATTAGGAAAAGTAGAAGCGGTGTTACCGTCAAGTGAACAAATTCAAACAGAGTCATATGCACCACATGATCGTATTAAAGTATACATTACGAAAGTCGAAAGAACAGCGCGTGGACCGCAAGTGTTTGTATCCAGAACGCATCCTGGCCTATTACGACGCTTATTTGAACTTGAGGTACCAGAAATTTATGACGGTACAGTAGAAATTAAATCGATCGCACGTGAAGCAGGAGACCGCTCAAAAATCTCTGTTTATACAGCAAACGAAGAAGTAGATCCAGTAGGTTCTTGTGTAGGTTCAAGAGGAGCACGAGTACAAACTATATCAAATGAATTGAATGGCGAAAAAGTAGATATCGTAGAGTGGTCTGAAGATCCAGTAATCTTCGTTGCGAATGCTTTGAGCCCTTCAAAAGTAATTGATGTACAAGTAAATGAAGAAGAGCGTTCCACTACTGTCGTTGTGCCGGATTATCAACTTTCATTGGCAATCGGAAAAAGAGGCCAAAATGCAAGGTTGGCGGCTAAGTTAACGGGCTGGAAAATTGATATTAAAAGTGAAACGGATGCAAGAGAATTAGGGATCTATCCCCGCGAGGAATCTCTTGCTGTTCCAGTAGAAGAGCCAGATGCAGATGCAGTTGAGTTCTTGGAATCTTATGAGTATGAAGAAGAAACACCAGCTGAACCAGCTGAGGACTTTGATTTATACGCAGATGAAGACAAAGAAGATTGATTTGGAAAGGATTGCATGCTGATGTCGAACAATCGGAAGATCCCTTTGCGTAAATGTGCAGCGACTGGTGACATGTTACCTAAAAAAGAAATGATTCGAATTGTCCGTACGAAAGAAGGCGAAGTATCTGTAGATTTGACAGGAAAGAAGTCAGGCCGCGGTACATATGTTTCTAAAACGGAGGATGCCGTAGAAAAAGCACGTAAGCAACACTCGATTGAGCATCAATTGGGTGTCAAAGTACCGGAGCAAGTCTACGAAGACCTTTTGCATGCAATTCGTCGAGAGGCAATTAAATGACAAAAGATCCGACAAATATTTATCAACTGCTTGGTATGGCAGCTCGCGCACGTAAAATTGCAACGGGTGAAGATTTAGTCGTACAGGCGGTTCGGTCTGGCGATGCGCATCTGGTCATCCTATCAGGTGATGCATCCAAGAACATAATAAAAAAATTAACAAATAAATGTAATACGTATAACGTTGAGAAGCATGTATTTGGAAGCCGTGAAGAACTTGGGCATGCAATTGGAAAAGAAGCTCGAGTCGTCTTAGCACTAACAGATAAAGGGTTCGCAAAAAAGTTATCCGAGCTTCTCAATGAATTTAATCGGGGGTGGGCTAATGACGAAAATGAAAGTACATGAATATGCCAGATCAATAGGCAAAACTAGTAGAGATATTGCTGCAGAATTAATCAAAAGTGATATTGTAATAAAGAGCCATATGGAAGAACTGGATCCAGTATCTATTGCAAAATTAGACGAGAAGTTTGGAGATTTAAAAAAGCCAGAGGCGAAAACAACTACTGTTAAGCCAGCGAGCAAACCAGCAAACCAAAGAACAGATCGTCCAAATAATACAAATAAACCAAATACCTCACAAGGTACTAACCGTCCAGCTTCAAATCGTCCTTCAGGACAATCTACTTCAGCTCCGAAAACAGGTAGCAATCAGTCACCGCGTCAAGGGCAAGGAGCAGGTTCACCTCGTCCAGCTGGCGGAGGCGGACGTCCAGGCGGCGGTCGTGGTGGAAGACCGCCAGCACGCGGTATTAACCAAGGGCGTCGAAGATACCGTCCGGCAGTACCAGTACAAAAAGTTGAAATACCATTACCGGATAAAATTACTTTTTATGAGTCACTATCAGTGGGGGAGCTAGCTAAAAAACTAGGTAAAGAACCTTCTGAAATCATCAAAAAGCTGTTTATGCTTGGTGTAATGGCAACCATTAACCAGGAATTAGATAAAGATGCAATTGAGTTAATTTGTGCGGAATACGATGTTGAAGTTGAGGAAGAGGTCCGTATTGACGTAACAGACTTGGAGATCTACTTTGAAGATCCTGAAGAGGAAGAAGAAGTGCCAGGTGAATTAACAGAAAGACCGCCAGTCGTAACCATTATGGGGCACGTTGACCATGGTAAAACGACGTTGCTAGACTCAATTCGCAACACTAAAGTAACACAAGGTGAAGCGGGTGGAATCACGCAGCATATTGGTGCGTATCAAATTACTGCTAGTGGCAAGAAAATTACATTCCTAGATACACCAGGTCACGAAGCTTTTACAACAATGAGAGCACGTGGTGCCAAAGTTACAGACTTGACAATTCTAGTTGTTGCAGCAGATGACGGTGTTATGCCACAGACAATTGAAGCGATCAACCATGCGAAAGCAGCAGAAGTTCCGATTATTGTAGCGGTTAACAAAATGGATAAGCCTGCCGCGAATCCTGACCGCGTTATGCAAGAATTAACTGAACATGGCTTAGTTGCAGAAGATTGGGGCGGCGATACGATTTTCGTGCCAATTTCCGCACTAAAAGGTGAAGGAATTGATCAGTTACTTGAAATGGTTCTATTAATTGCTGAAGTAGGCGAATTTACAGCTGATCCTTCCATTAGAGCTAGAGGTACAGTAATTGAGGCGCAGCTCGACAAAGGGAAAGGTTCTGTAGCCACATTGCTTGTACAAAATGGTACATTGCATGTAGGAGATCCCATCGTTGTTGGAAATACGTACGGTCGTGTCCGGGCAATGGTCAGTGACCTTGGTCGTCGCGTAAAAGAAGCAGGTCCTTCAACCCCTGTAGAAATTACAGGATTGAGCGATGTTCCATTTGCAGGAGATCGTTTCGTTGTCTTTAAAGATGAAAAAACTGCTCGTCAAATCGGTGAAACACGTGCTGGAGAAGCACTTCAAGAACAGCGTGTGGAGAAAACACGTGTCACACTTGATAACTTGTTTGATCAAATGAAACAGGGCGAAATGAAAGAATTGAACTTAATTGTTAAAGCAGATGTACAAGGTGCGGTTGAGGCAATGGCTTCTTCTCTTATGAAAATCGAAGTAGAAGGCGTTAACGTCAAAATTATTCACACAGGCGCGGGTGCGATCAATGAGTCCGATATTTCTTTAGCAGCTGCATCTAACGCAATCGTCATTGGATTTAACGTACGTCCAGATACGAATGCAAAACGTGCTGCAGAAGCAGAAGGCGTAGACATTCGTCTGCACCGTGTCATATATAAAGTAATTGAAGAAATCGAATCAGCTATGACAGGCCTACTTGATCCTGAGTATGAAGAGAAGGTAATAGGTCAGGCGGAAGTTCGTGAAACCTTTAAAGTATCGAAGATCGGAACGATAGCAGGAAGCTATGTAATCGACGGTAAGATCACACGAGACGCAGGCGTTCGTGTTTTACGCGATAATATTGTAGTCTTTGAAGGCGAACTGGATACACTGAAACGTTTCAAAGATGATGCAAAAGAAGTTGCAAAAGGTTATGAGTGTGGTATCACTATTAAAAAATTCAATGATGTCAAAGAAGGAGATATCATTGAAGCATACGTTATGGAAGAAATTAAAAGAGTATGATTGTTTACGCGGAATGTTCTTTCCACATCCCAGCAGCGGCTTCTTTAAAGGATAAACGGGCTGTCTTGAATAGAATGAGGGATCGGGTGAAAAACTCCTATAATGTATCGGTTGCAGAAATTGATCATCAGGATTTATGGCAACGTACCACATTCGCTTTAGTCGCTGTGGCATCCTCCAAAGAGGCCGCAGAACGAGAAGTGAGACGTGCGATTCGTCTGTTTGAATCCAATCCTGATTGGGAAATGACTACGTGTACAGTAGACTACTTATGAGCAAAGAACGAGGTGAATTGCCATGTCAGTGCGTGCTAATCGTATAGCTGAGCAAATGAAGAAAGAATTGGGCGACATTATTGGCCAAAAACTAAAAGATCCACGTATCGGATTTGTGACGGTGACTGGTGTAGATGTAACTGGAGATTTACAACAAGCGAAAATTTTTATCTCTGTTCTAGGTACAGATAAAGAAAAGGAAGATTCGTTACTTGGGCTCTCCAAAGCAAAAGGCTTCATTCGATCGGAAATTGGTCAAAGAATCCGCTTACGCAAAACACCCGAAATCGAATTCGAAATTGATGAATCAGTCGCTTACGGTAACCGGATTGAAAGCTTGATCCGCAAAGTAAATGACGAAAACGAACAATAAACACGAGGAGGAAGTTCATAGTCGCGTAGGCGGCATGACTTCCTCCCTTCTTACATAGAGCAAGTTTTTCTGAATGAATTTAGGAAGAAGGGGTAAGATGAACGGTATTCTGCCTTTGTGGAAAGAGAAAGGTATGACGTCGCACGACTGTGTCTTTAAGCTTCGAAAGATATTACGGACAAAAAAAGTGGGGCATACAGGTACATTGGATCCTGAAGTAGAAGGTGTCTTGCCTATCTGTATAGGCAGAGCTACGAAAGTCGCTTCTTATATTACGGATGCGGGTAAAGAATATGTTGCTACGGTGTCTATAGGCCGCTCAACAGAAACTGAAGACGCGCAAGGTGAGACCGTAACGAGTGATTTGACGCATAAGGAATTCACAAGAAACCAAATTATAGACGTTTTGGAGCAGTTAACAGGAGAAATCACACAAATTCCACCTATGTATTCAGCGGTAAAAGTTAATGGTAGACGTTTGTATGAATATGCGCGTAAAGGCATTGAAGTAGAACGGCCAGTTCGTAAAGTGCAGATCGATAAAATAGAATTATTAAATGGAGATCAATTTTTTAGTGGCGAAGAAGTAACATTTTCCGTTAGGGTGCAATGTGGTAAAGGAACTTATATCCGGACGTTAGCTGTGCAAATTGGTGAACTTCTTGGATATCCAGCACATATGGATTCATTAGTCCGAACTGTTTCAGGAAATTTTGATGAATCGCATTGTAAAACGCTAGCAGAAGTATCACAAATGATGGAACAAGATCAAGTACAAACAATATTGCGTCCTATCGAAGACGTATTGACGGATTTTCCACGCCTTGAAATCGAAGAGGCATCCTTGGAATCCATACGAAATGGTCAAGTGCTTCCTGCGGTACCATTGCTAACTGACCATGCTTCCATCATGATGATGTTCGAAGGTCGTGTGTTGGCAATCTATCAAAACCATCCAACAAAGCCGGGGTTAATGAAACCAGAAAAAATGTTGCTAGCTAGTGAGTAAGGAGAGATAGAAATGAAAATCTATAGATTACGATATCCGGATTCGGTAAATATTCGACAACTTGATGCTTCTTCGTTAGCTATTGGATTTTTTGACGGTGTACATAAAGGACATCAAGAAGTCATTCGCAGTGCACAAAAAGTTGCAGATGATTTATCGATCGAGACAGCTGTTATGACATTCGATCCCCATCCGTCACAGCTATTTTCAGGGAAAAACGTTGGGTATATTACGCCGATTGAAGAAAAGGTCAGAGTACTCGAATCTCTTGGTGTGGATACGCTTTTCATTGTCAGCTTTGATTGGGAACTGGCTAGTCTTTCACCGCAAAGATTTATCGACATCTTCATCAAAAAGCTTGGCGTCAAGCATGTTACTGCAGGCTTTGATTTTACATTTGGTTCAAAAGGTTTGGGAACGATGAAAGATATGCAAGAGCTATCTGAAGGTAAGTATGGAACAACGATTATTTCTAAAGTGACCTTTGATCAAGACTATAAAGTATCTTCGACGGCAATTCGAAAACTGTTATCTAAGGGTGACGTTGAAGCGGCAGCAGAACTTCTCGGTCGTCCATTCCGTACAACGGGCGAAGTGATACATGGAGAAAAACGGGGCCGTCAGTTAGGTTTCCCTACAGCTAACATCCAAACTGCTGAAGAACATATAGTTCCTGCTAATGGTGTCTATGCTGTGCGTTGCCTGATCGAAGATACATGGTACCGAGGTGTTTGCAATATGGGCGTAAAGCCAACATTCCATGATCCAGAACATCGGATTCCTACAGCAGAGGTTCATCTGCTGGACGTGAATATAGATCTCTATGGAAAGAAAATGGCAATTGAGTGGTTGCACCGTATACGTTCTGAACAAAAATTTGATTCGCTGGATGCGTTGAAAACACAAATTGGAAAAGACAAGCAAACAGCAAAGGATTTATTAAGCGACTAGTTGGTTGTTGCAACTGACATAATGCCGTGATATGATACAAGAGTGTTCAATACACGAACCTCTTCTTGGCAACACGAGTCACCAACGTTTGCTCGGGAGACGGGGATACTTTTATTTAGGAGGTGAAAAGGATGGCTATTACACAAGAGCGCAAAGCTGAATTGATTAACGAATTCAAGACTCATGAAAATGATACTGGATCGGCTGATGTTCAGATTGCTATCCTTACTGAAGAGATCAATAACCTGAACGGCCACTTACGTACTCACAAGAAAGATCACCACTCACGTCGTGGTTTGTACAAAATGGTTGGTACACGTCGTCGTCTATTGAGATATCTACGTGAAACTAACGTTCAACGTTACCGTGATCTTATTGCATCACTTGGCTTACGCCGTTAATAAGACTGAGAAGCGGGCTTTGCCCGCTTTTTTCTATGGAATTAAGATAAAATATTTCGCATACATGTATCACGTTTGATACACTATTACTAATTACATACTAGATGTATACAGGTTTACAATAGAGAGGAGTTCTACAATGTCAGAACAGAAAAAAGTTTATACACTCGATTGGGCTGGACGTACGCTTACAATCGAAGCCGGCCAACTTGCAAAGCAAGCTAACGGTGCGGTGCTCGTTCGGTATGGCGAAACAACAGTACTTTCCACGGTTACAGCTTCCAAGAAACCAAAACCTCTAGATTTCTTTCCACTTACAGTGAATTATGAAGAACGCATGTACTCGGTTGGTAAGATCCCAGGAGGATTTATCAAGCGGGAAGGACGTCCTTCAGAAAATGCAGTATTGACTAGTCGCTTGATTGACCGTCCAATCAGACCTTTATTCCCTGATGGCTTCCGTAACGATGTGCAAGTCATTTCACTTGTTATGTCTGTTGATCAGGATTGTTCATCTGAGATTTCAGCAATGATTGGCTCTTCTTTGGCTTTATCTATCTCGGATATTCCGTTTGATGGCCCAATCGCAGGCGTTCAAGTAGGTCGTATAGATGGAGAATTCATCGTCAATCCTACGCCGAGTCAGCTTGAAACATCGGAAATTGATTTAGTTGTTGCTGGAACAAAACATGCAATCAACATGGTAGAGGCAGGAGCTAAAGAGGTTTCTGAAGAAATTATGTTAGAAGCGATTATGTTCGGTCACGATCAAATCAAGAAATTAGTCGAATTCCAAGAAAAAATTACAGCTGAAATTGGTAAACCAAAGTTCGAAATTGAATTATTCGAACTGGATACTGACATTCGTAAAGAAGTAGAAGATCGTTGTGAAAATGAACTAATAGCGGCAATTCAAACTGAAGAAAAGCATGCGCGTGAAGAAGCTATCAACGAAGTGAAAGCGGCTGTTCTTGAGCACTACACAGAAGCTGAAGCAGATGAAGCTACATTTAAGCAAGTGAAAGCTGTTCTAGAGCAAATGGTAAAAGATGAGGTACGTCGACTGATTACAATCGACAAAGTTCGTCCTGATGGCCGTGGACTTGACGAAATCCGTCCATTATCATCTGAAACAGGTCTATTGCCGCGCACTCACGGTTCTTCACTATTCACACGTGGACAAACACAAGTACTAAGTGTATGTACATTAGGTGCGCTTGGTGAAAATCAAATTATTGATGGTTTAGGTTCAGATGAATCTAAGCGCTTCATGCATCATTATAACTTCCCGAACTTCAGTGTCGGTGAAACAGGTCCGATTCGTGGTCCAGGCCGTCGTGAAATTGGTCACGGTGCATTAGGAGAGCGGGCATTGCTGCCTATGCTGCCGGATGAAGTGGAATTCCCTTACACAATGCGTCTAGTTGCAGAAGTATTGGAATCTAATGGTTCCTCTTCACAAGCATCAATCTGTGCCTCTACAATGGCTATGATGGACGCTGGTGTACCACTTAAGGCGCCAGTAGCAGGAATTGCTATGGGATTGATTAAAAAAGATGAAGATTATTCTATTCTGTCAGATATTCAAGGAATGGAAGACCACTTAGGCGATATGGACTTTAAAGTAGCTGGTACTAACAATGGTATTACTGCACTTCAAATGGATATCAAAATTGACGGTTTATCTCGTCAAATTTTAGAAGAGTCTCTAGCACAAGCAAAAATCGGCCGTATCAAAATTCTTAATCATATGTTGACAACCATTTCTTCGACTCGTGAAGAATTATCTGAGTACGCTCCGAAAATTATAGTAATCCATATCAAACCGGACAAGATTCGTGACGTAATCGGACCTGGTGGAAAAGTAATTAATAAAATTATTGAGGAAACTCAAGTTAAAATTGATACAGAGCAAGATGGAACGATTTATATTTCATCACCAAACTCTGAAATGAACGAAAAAGCTAAGAACATGATCGAAAATATTGTACGCGAAGCAAAAGTAGGCGAGTACTACTTAGCAAAAGTTAAGCGTATTGAGAAATTCGGTGCATTCTTGGAAATCTTCCCAGGCAAAGATGGCTTGCTTCATATTTCTGAAATTCAGGAAGCACGTACTAAAGAAGTGGAAGACGTATTAAAATTAGAAGATGAGCTATTTGTAAAAGTGATTGAAATTGACAGACAAGGTCGAGTAAATCTTTCACGAAAAGTAGTCATACAAGAAGAAAAAGAAAAAGAACAAAAACAAGAACAAGCTAACAAAGAGTAATCAACCCGACAAAAAAGCCTCTTCCTGCACAAGTTGCGGCGAAGGAGGCTTTTTGTACTTTATTTAAGGAGTGAAGTCTATGATTCAAAAATATAATTGTTCAAATGGTGTACGTATTATCCATGAAAAAATGCCACATTTACAGTCTGTTGCGATCGGAATCTGGGTGCATGCAGGTTCAGCAAATGAAACAAAAGAACAAGAAGGTATTGCCCACTTTATTGAACATATGCTGTTCAAGGGAACCAATACACGAAGTGCACGAATGATTGCCGAGCAGTTCGATCAGATTGGAGGCGATCTGAATGCCTTTACTTCCAAAGAAATGACATGCTATTACACTACAGTATTAAGTCATCACGCCTCGTACGCGTTGACAGTTTTATCTGATATGTTTTTCCATTCCCAATTTAAAGAAGAGGAGATGGAAAAAGAGAAATCTGTCATTCTGGATGAAATATCCTCTGTTGAAGACATGCCCGATGAAGATGTAGATGAAAGGTTATGGGCGGGTATGTTCCCTGAAGATGCAATTGGAAAGCCTGTAGGAGGACGGATTGAAACGATCAAGTCATTTACAAAAGAAATGGTCGAAGAATTCATGGTGAAACATTACCGCCCTGAAAATTTGGTTATTTCGATTGCAGGAAGCTATGATGAACGTTTAATCAAGTTGATCGAAGCAAACTTCGGAAGCTATCAAAGTAAACAACAGGCTTCTGCTTTAATTATAGATGAAAGTGTGCCGAACTTTACGGCACAACAAATCATCAAAGCAAAAGATATTGAACAAGCCCATGTATGTTTTGGTTATCCTTCCTTGCCTTCAACTCACGATAAGATTTACGAATTAAGCTTATTCGATAGTATCCTCGGCGGAACGATGTCTTCTAGGTTGTTTCAGGAAGTTCGAGAAAACCGCGGATTAGCGTATTCGGTCTATACGTATTATGCTGCGTATAAAAATGCTGGTTCCTTTGTGGTTTATTGTGGAACGTCTCCTGAAAACTTTGAAGAGACGTATCGTACAATTGACCAGGTCATTGCTGAAGTGCTAAATGACGGTCTAACAGATAAAGAATTGCGAAACGCTAAAGAGCAACTTAAAGGCAGTTTTGTTCTTGGTTTGGAAGGCTCTGAATCGCGTATGTATAGAAATGGTCGCAATGAATTAGTGCTTGGCAAACATCAGACAATCGATGAAGTGGTCAAACATATTGAAAGCGTTGAAAAACGGAGTGTCTATCGACTTGGACAGCAAATGTTGGCAAGTGATCGTGCAACATCCATTATCGCGCCTAAATCAAATATTCAACAATTAAAAAAACTGCAGAACTAGTCGACTTCCGGCCTCTCATACATATGATGAAAGAGATCTAAAATGAGGGAGGGCTTCCATGCGATTATCAGAACTGGCACAAAAAGAGCTGATTCAAGTAGAAGAAGGTATGAGATATGGCTTTTTGGCAGAAACAGACTTGCTGTTTGACCGCAAAACAGGAGCGATCATTGGATTTGAAATTCGGAAGAAGTTAGGGAAAACACTTTTTCGTCAAAAAGACCAGGATATTATTGAATATATTCCATGGCATGAAATTGTACTGGTGGGCGAAGACCGAATTTTATTTGGCAAAACACATGAATTGAACAGAAAGGAAGTAGAAGGGTATGACTAAATGGCTTGTAGTAGGGACTGATCAACGCCTACGAATAGCGAATGAACTATTAGTAAAATCAGGGATTGACAGTGAGTATGTATGTTCTGATACGTTTAATGAACAGTTAAAAAACACTCTGATGGATACAAAGCCAGACTACCTTCTACTACCTTTATTGTTAATGGAACAAAGCATTCCCGTCGACTATTTGCAAGAAGGCTCTTCTGTCTATTCCGGTAATACTTCAGCGGATTGGAGACAAGAGCTTGCTAAGAAAGGTATTTCGCATACGAATTATCTGGAAAATGAGCAATTCATTTGGAGAAATGCTCAATTAACTGCAGAAGCGTTCGTTCATGTCTTTTATGAGCAAACCAAACGACAGATTGCAGGTAAGCATTTTTACATTGCAGGATTTGGCAGAGTGGGAAAAGCGATTGCACATACGCTGCATCAGTTGCAGGCTACTGTCACTATAGTTGCGCGTGCGAATGAGCAACTAGCAGAAGCAGGAGTATTGGGCTATAACACATTGCTGCTCGATGAAACAACAAAATTCAATCATGGTTACTTGGTGAACACTATACCGGCACAATGGCTCAATCCAAGTCAAAGTGGTGCTGTTCATGTTTTTGATGTCTCTTCAGCACCCGGGTGCCTAAAGCATGCAGATTCCTCTGAATACTATACCATACACCTCAAATTGCCCGGGAAGCACTTTCCCGAGGACGCGGCAGCTGTTTTGGTTGACGCGGTTTTGAGAATGAGTATAGACGAAAGGGGAACTAAATGCTCAAAGGAAAACGAATCGGATTAGGCATCACGGCTTCGCATTGCACATACGACCAATTGCTCCCGATGATCGCTTCGCTGCAAAAAGAAGGTGCGATTGTCGTTCCTATCATTACACATTCAGTTCTTCATGCTGCCACGCGTTTTGGTACTGGTGAAGAGTGGATTAAACGAATAGAAGAGGCGACAGGCGAGAAGGTAGTGGCAAGTATTGTCGAAGCAGAACCATTCGGTCCATCCAATCCGCTTGACTGCATGGTGATTTCGCCGCTTACAGGTAACTCTATGAGTAGGTTTGCTAATGCTGCTACTGACTCACCTGTTTTGATGGCGGCCAAAGCCACATTGCGTAATGGCAAACCAGTGGTACTTGGTATTTCTACTAATGATGCACTAGGCCTTAACGGTATGAATCTTATGAAGTTATTGAATATGAAACATGTGTTCTTTATTCCATTCGGTCAAGATGATTGCATAAAAAAACCGAACTCCTTAATTTCGGATTTCTCATTACTACCCGCTACTGTTGCATCCGCAATTGAAAGTAAGCAATTGCAGCCGTTACTGATAATTCATAACAATGCATGATAATAGATTTTTAAATTCTGCAAAATATGTTATAATTCGTTCAATAACAATTAACGAGACGAGGATAGTACTAACTTTCCTTAATAGTACTTGTTAATAATTGAAAGGAAGATATAGATGAAGAATGTGAATGTTGCAATTGTCGGCGCTACTGGAGCGGTAGGAACAAAAATACTTGAGAAATTGGTGGAACGTAATTTCCCTGCTACTTCCATTAAGTTACTAGCATCCAAACGTTCTGCGGGCAATGAAATCGAAGCGGGTGGAAATACGTACATTGTACAAGAAACAACCCCAGAAGCTTTTGAAGGTATCGACATTGCATTCTTTAGTGCAGGTGGGAGTATCTCAGAGAAGTTCGCACAAGATGCAGTGAAAAGCGGGGCGGTTGTAATTGACAATACAAGTGCATTCCGTATGGACCCTAACACACCACTCGTTGTTCCGGAAGTAAATCCACAAGAGTTGAAAAACCATTCAGGAATCATTGCAAATCCAAACTGTTCTACAATTCAGATGGTAGCAGCTTTGAAACCTATTAAAGATCAATATGGACTTAACAAGCTAATCGTATCTACTTACCAAGCAGTTTCAGGTGCTGGCGTAGAAGCGATTGATGAACTAGCAGAACAAAGCAAGCAATTCGCGAATCGTAGTGAAATACAAGCAGAAGTATTACCATCCGCTTCTGCAAAACGTCATTATCCAATCGCATTCAACGCGATTCCACAAATTGATTCATTTGGTGAGTCGGGCTATACATTGGAAGAATTAAAAATGATTAATGAAACGAAGAAAATATTCAGCGATCAAAACATGTCGGTAGCGGCTACATGTGTCAGATTACCTGTTGTATCCGGACATTCAGAATCCGTTTACATTGAAATCGATCATGACGACGTTACAGTTAAAGATATCCAGTCTTTGATGGAAAATGCACCAGGAATTGTTTTGCAGGATGATCCGGCTTCACAACTATATCCAATGCCGCTTTATGCAGAAGATAAAGATGAAGTGTTTGTAGGCAGAATCCGTAAAGATTTGGATAATCCAAAAGGATTCCATCTTTGGATTGTGTCCGATAACTTATTAAAAGGTGCTGCATTGAACTCTGTGCAAATCGCCGAGGCGCTTATTAAATAACTTGTGTAGGTAGAGTTTAAAATGATAACGAAAAGGAATGGTCTATGTGCAACTTGGAAATGTAGGGACAGCAATGGTCACTCCTTTTTCTCCTGACGGCACGATTGACTACGCCCAAACAACGGTCTTGCTTGAGCATTTGATCGCAAATGGGACAGATTCTGTCATCGTCAGCGGTACGACTGGTGAATCACCGACACTTACTGTTACAGAGAAGAAGGAATTACTGGACTTTGTAGTTAAGGTTGTGAACAAGCGTATTCCAGTGATTGCAGGCACAGGGACAAACAATACTGCGGAATCCATAGAGCTGACTAAGGCTGCTGAGCGATCTGGGGCAGACGGAATTATGCTTGTGACACCTTACTATAATAAGCCAGACCAAAAAGGAATGTATGCACACTTCTCGAAAATTGCTAACGTTACGGCATTACCGATATTGCTATATAATATTCCAAGTCGTTCCATCGTCAACTTGCTTCCTGAAACCGTTATTGCATTATCGAAAATTGATAATATTAAAGCGATCAAAGAAGCAAGTGGTAATTTGGAACAGATGGCAGAAATCATTGAAGGAACCGCTGATGATTTTGAAATATACAGTGGAGATGACGCATTGACATTGCCATTACTTGCAATTGGCGGTAGAGGAATCATTTCAGTTTCTGCACACGTAGTAGGCAATGAAATACAAAAAATGATTCAAGCGTTCCAAAATGGCAACATAAAAGAAGCCGCTGACCTCCATCGTTCATTAGTGCCGGTATTCAGAGCGCTGTTCTCGACACCGAATCCTGTGCCTGTGAAATATGCGCTAGAAAAGGCAGGCATACCAATGGGCTGCGTTCGTTTACCACTTATAAAAATGGACGAAAGTGAAGCTGCGATTATCGATGAAGCGCTTGAAAAATTTGGAGAAAGAACACGGATTCTGTAATAAACAAAAGCCGGACGACCAATCCGGCTTTTTTTGTTTGTACTGAACGCCTACTATCTCGTATAATGGTGTTTAGTCGTTGTGGGCGGGAATAGAATATAGGAGGAAACAATGTGACGAAAATACAAAATGAATTAATTAGAGTAATTCCACTAGGTGGAGTAGGGGAAATCGGGAAGTCTATGTATGTCGTTGAAATCGATGATGAACTATTTGTTATGGATTCAGGCTTAATGTTCCCTGAAACGGAAATGCTAGGTATTGATTTTGTAATACCTGATATGACCTATCTAGAAGAAAATAAAGATCGGATTAAAGGAATCTTCTTAACGCATGGTCATGAAGATGCAATTGGGTCAATCGCTTATTTACTACAGAAAGTACAAGCTCCTGTCTATGGTACAAAGTTGACATTAGCGTTAGCGAAAGAACATTTGAAGAAAATGCCGGCACCATCTAATGTCCGCTTCTTTGAAGTGACAAGCAAAAGCCGTATGAACTTCAAGCGCACGCATGTGACATTCTTTTACACGACACACAGTATTCCAGATTCACTAGGAATTGTCTTCCATACAAGCGAAGGTGCAATCGTTAATACAGGAGAGTTCAAATTCGACCAAGCAGCAAAAGGCAAATATCGCCCTGATTTTGCAAAAATGGCTACAATTGGTGAAGAGGGAGTCTTTATCTTGATGTCCGATTCTACAGAAGCAGAGCGTCCAGGTTATACAACGTCTGAATCTGTAATCGAGAAACGTCTTTTTAAAACTTTCCACGAAGCACAAGGAAGAATTCTAGTAGCGTTGTATGCATCAAACTTCATTCGAATTCAGCAAGTACTAGACCAAGCAGCAGCAAAGAAAAAGAAAGTCGCAGTTGTTGGTAAAAGTTTGGAGAGCTACTTTGAAGTCGGGTTAAAACTAGGTTATTTACAAGTGGAAGACGATATTGTGATTCCAGTAAAAGACATGGAGCGCTATGACGATCAAGATATCGTAATTATTGTAACGGGTAACCAAGGTGAGCCACTAGAAGCATTGGAGAAAATCGTCCGTAAACATCATAGAGAAATTAATATCAAAAGTTCAGATACAGTATTGATAACGTTTACGCCATCACCTGTTATGGAAATTTCCATGTACAAGATGATGAATGAATTGGCAAAGGCTGGAGCAACTGTACTGACGTCCACACGAAATGTACACGTATCCGGTCACGGTTCCGCTGAAGACTTGAAAATGATGTTAAACTTGATGCAGCCTAAATACTTTATTCCGATTCAAGGGGAATATCGTATGCTGATTGCACATTCCAAGCTCGCTCAAGAAGTTGGTCTGCCTAAAAACCGTATCTTCATTGCGGACAAAGGCGACATTGTTGAATTCAAGAATGAAAAGCTTCGTATGGCAGGTAGAGTACAGGCTGGTAACGTCTTGATCGACGGTATTGGTGTGGGTGATGTTGGAAACATCGTGTTGCGTGACCGTAAGCTATTATCCCAAGACGGAATCTTTACAGTCGTTGTGACATTGAACAGAAAGCAAAAACGAATTGCGGCGGGTCCTGAAGTTGTCTCAAGAGGCTTTGTTTATGTACGCGAATCGGAGGAACTGTTTGAAGAAGCGACAAAACTGATTACTAAAATTGTCGAGAAGTATGTGAATAAAGAAACGTTTGAATGGACAAACATTAAACAAGAGATCCGTGAGACATTGAGTTCGTATTTATATCAGCAAACAAAACGTCGTCCGATGATTATTCCGATCATCATGGAATACTGATCCATACCGTTTGTTGGCGAATTAAAAAACAATTGGATTTCCATGCCTTTACGGCTGGAAATCTTTTTTTCAGAAAGGGGGTTGGCAAATGGCAAAGAAACGTGCTAAAAAGAGAGCGCCAGCGAAGAAAAGACAACAGAAAAAACAGCAAAGTCAAATGCAACCGCTCTGGTTTGAAATTCTAGGTGTCGTCTTAATCGGTATCGCAATAATTATGATCTTTGAATTCGGTATCATTGGACGGGGTTTATCGGCATTCTCCCGTTTCTTATTAGGTAACTGGTATGTTGCGTTGCCATTTTTAATAATTGTGCAAGCGTTGATTTTCATGATTAAGAGACAGATTGGCGGATATAAACACCGGATCGTAATCGGTTGTTTATTCATTTTAGGCAGTATGCTACTGTTCAGTCATGTTCATTTATTTCAAACATTATATGAAAGCAAAGTTTTGATGTCAAATTCTGCACTTAAGGAAACGTGGAAAGTACTCATCACAAATGATGGAATACATGACCAAACAGGGACTCTGGGGGGCGGTATGCTAGGTGCTGTGTTGTTCGCGATGTTTTATTCATTAGTTGATTCATCGGGCGCTACAGTAGCTGGTGTGCTGTTACTGCTCATTGGTATCATCCTGTTGACAGGAAAGGCTTTGATTCCGTTCCTAGTAGAGCAAACACCTATCTTGATGAATGATATAAAGAAGAAGTGGGCAGCGAGGGAAAAGAAATCAGTCAAGTCTCCTGAAGAAAAACGTAAAGAAAGTGCTCGCAGTAATAGAAAGAGTAAGTCGAAACCTGTAGACACTTCTGAAATGGAAGCGGTACAAGAAAATCCGGAGCCCGCTAGTGAACCGATTATTTCTAGCTTCACGGCAAAAATTGAACAGGCTACGCAACCAGAAATTGTACAGGAAAAGCAGTCGAAAGCTCAAGAGGACTCAACACTCGATCCTAAAGATCCTGTGGCTGATTATCCTGTAATGGGTGGAGAACAAGAAAACGAATCGTATATTTTGCCATCAGCCAAACTATTGGAACCACCTGTAGCAAGTGATCAATCTGGAGAATATGATTTAATCCAGGCAAACGCTAAGAAGCTAGAGAAAACGTTCCTGAGTTTTGGAGTTAAAACGCGAGTGACACAAGTCCATTTGGGACCAGCAGTCACTAAATATGAAATCCTGCCTGATACGGGCGTGAAAGTAAGTCGCATCGTTAGTTTGGCGGATGATATAGCATTGGCATTGGCAGCTAGTGGGATTCGAATTGAAGCGCCGATCCCTGGTAAATCGGCAGTTGGAATCGAAGTGCCGAACAATGCGGTGGCGATGGTAAGTTTACGTGAAGTGCTCGAATCTAAGGAAAACAATCCCCCCGAGTCCAAGTTACTAGTAGGTTTAGGCCGTGATGTAACAGGGCAAGCCATGATGACAGAACTCAATAAAATGCCTCACGTATTAATTGCGGGTGCTACGGGCAGCGGTAAAAGTGTCTGTGTCAACGGTATTATTATGAGTATCATCATGCGGGCGAAACCACACGAAGTGAAAATGATGATGATCGATCCGAAAATGGTAGAGTTAAATGTATTTAATGGCATTCCGCATTTATTGGCACCTGTTGTCACAGATCCGAGAAAAGCGGCGCAAGCATTACAGCGAGTTGTGTCCGAGATGGAGCGCAGATATGAGTTATTCTCCCATACAGGCACACGGAATATTGAAGGATATAATAACCACATTGAACAATGGAATGAAGAGCATGATGAGAAACATCCACGCATGCCGTATATAGTTGTCATTGTCGATGAGCTGGCCGACTTAATGATGGTGGCGTCAAGTGACGTAGAAGATTCCATCACACGTCTGGCACAGATGGCGAGAGCTGCGGGTATTCATTTAATTATCGCGACACAGCGTCCAAGCGTTGACGTGATCACAGGTATCATTAAGGCGAATATTCCTTCTCGAATTGCGTTTGCCGTATCTTCTGCAATTGACTCGCGGACTATTCTGGACGGTGCCGGTGCAGAGAAGTTATTGGGACGAGGGGATATGTTATTCCTTCCTGCTGGCGCTTCAAAACCGACACGTATTCAAGGGGCATTTGTTTCAGATGAGGAAGTGGAAGCGGTAGTGAACTTTGTTATCGAGCAGCAAAAAGCTCAATATCAAGAAGAAATGATTCCTACTGAAGTAGAGGTAGTAGCACCGCATGAAGAAACCGATGAATTATACGATGAAGCGGTACAAATGGTAGTGGACATGCAGACTGCATCCGTTTCAATGATTCAGCGTCGTTTCCGCGTTGGATATGCCAGAGCTGCACGTATAGTAGATCAAATGGAAGCGCGTGGCGTGGTTGGACCACCTGAAGGTAGTAAGCCAAGGCACGTACTACTCACTAAATCAGAGCTAGAAATGTAAAGCATCATTCGCTGTTATTTTGATAAGTCGAAGTTATCCGTGATTTCAGCTAGATATTTCCTTCTACCTAAGTAAATGTTATAGTGAAGGTAGAAGGAAATTATCATTTCAGGCTATGGAAATTGAGTGTGTCATCCAATATTTAGCAGAGCAGAAAGCGCTATCATGCAAAGCGACACATCCACTGTTATCACGAACGTCATCACGAACGTCATCACGTACGAGGTAACGAATTTTTGAAAAAACTATTAACAGTGACCTTTTTTAAGAGTAAAGATTCAAGCTGTAAAGTAGTGTGAGTAAAGGTATAAGACGTATAACGTCCTAACATAATACCAAAATTAATCAGGGGAGGTCATTATCGATGACGAAAAGAAAGTTTGGACTAGCAATGTCTTTAGTGTTAGCCGCAGGTACGATGTTAGCAGCATGTGGCTCTGATAATAAAGACAATGCAGGGGAAAAGCCAGCAACAGGTGACAGCGGTGAGAAAGGCGGATTCTCAGTTGCTATGGTAACTGACGTTGGAGGGATTGATGATAAATCATTCAACCAATCTGCATGGAAAGGCGTTAAAGAATTCGGAGAAGATCAAGGATGGGAAAAAGGAACTGGCGGATACGATTACCTGCAGTCAACTGGTCCGGAAGATTATACAACAAATCTTAACAACTTGGCTCGTCGTGACTTCAACTTAATATACGGAGTAGGTTTCTTGATGGAAGATGCAATTGAAGATATTGCAGCACAACAAAAAGACACTCAATTCTCTATTATTGATGGTGAAGTAGATGCTCCAAACGTAGCTAGCATCCTCTTTAAAGAACAAGAAGGCGGATATTTAGCTGGAGTAGCAGCTGGGTTAATGACAAAATCAGATAAGGTTGGTTTCATCGGTGGTATGGACAACCCTGTCATCGAGCGTTTTGAAGCTGGATTCCTTGAAGGTGTCAAGGCAGTTAAACCTGAAATCAAAGTAGACTCAAAATATGTAGGTGCATTTGATAAAGCAGAACTTGGTAAAGCTGAGGCAGGCCGTATGTACTCTTCAGGCGTAGATATTATTTTCCACGCTGCTGGCGGTACGGGTAACGGTGTATTTTCAGAAGCGAAAGAACGTAAGCAAGCAGATAAAGATGCATATGTTTGGGTAATTGGTGTTGACTCTGACCAATATGAAGAAGGTAAAGTTGGAGATGACAACGTTACGCTTACATCTATGTTGAAGCGTGTTGATGTAGCAGTTAAAGATATTGCTGACTTGTCAATGAATGGGAACTTCCCTGGTGGGGAAACAAAAGTATATGGTCTTCAAGATGATGGTTTAGGTCTTGCTGATTCACGTGGCGCAATTCCACAAGATGTATTGGATCAAATTGATGAATATGCACAAAAGATTGCAAATGGCGAGATTGAAGTACCTGAGTTTGTAGAGAAGAAAAAATAAGGTCGGTAAACAATTGGAGGCCGGTTTTCATATCCGGCCTTTATTTCATTAAATTAATAAAATAAAGGTTCCTGGGTGGTTGATTTGGAACTTTTATTTTATTAATTTCTAAGATTAATAAATTAAATATAATAAAAGTATTAGCAGGCTATTTAAAGTGAAATGGAAAAGCTTTCAACTTTTCATACGGGGGCTTTATCACGTATTATTGAAGATGAAAGCTATACTGCTTAATTCTACGGAATTCAATTATGGGCAAGGAAGTGATTGGGATGGATTATGTAATTGAAATGCTAGATGTTTCAAAAAAGTTCGGAAATTTCTATGCGAATGATCATATTACATTACAACTGAAGAAAGGCGAGATTCACGCACTGCTAGGTGAAAACGGTGCTGGGAAATCTACCTTAATGAACGTATTATTTGGTTTATATCAACCAGACGGTGGAGAAATTCGTGTACGGGGCGAACATGTAGCAATCACTGACCCGAACGTAGCAAATGATCTAGGAATTGGGATGGTGCATCAGCATTTTATGTTGGTGGAGAACTTAACGGTTACCGAGAATATTATTTTAGGTAGTGAGCCAACGAAATCTGGAATGATTAACATTAAAGATTCTGCGAAAAAAGTTGCGGAAATTTCAAAGATGTATGGACTAGATGTGGATCCGTACGCGAAAATAGAAGATATTTCTGTAGGTATGCAACAACGTGTCGAGATTCTTAAGACTCTTTATCGTGGAGCAGATATCCTAATATTTGATGAACCCACTGCATCCTTAACTCCTCAGGAAATTGATGAATTGTTGAATATTATGAAAAAACTCGTTGCAGAAGGAAAATCAATCATCTTGATCACCCATAAACTGGCGGAAATTATGAACGTTTCGGACAAAGTAACTGTCATCCGCAAAGGTAAAGGAATCGGTACTGTTATCACATCGGAAACGAATCCCGAAGAATTGGCGACGTTGATGGTTGGACGTCAAGTCACATTTAAAACCGAAAAAGGTCCATCACACCCGACTGAAGAAGTGTTGAAGATAGAAAATCTACAAGTGAATGACTATCGGGGTGTTGCTAAATTAAAAGGACTCAATCTTTCTGTGCGTCGCGGTGAAATAGTTGGGATTGCCGGCATCGATGGTAACGGTCAATCCGAATTAATCGAAGCCATCACTGGTTTGACTAGAGTGAAGAGCGGTAAGATTTTTATTAATGATGAAGATGTTACAAATAAAAAACCGAGAAAGATTACTGAAACAGGTATTGGACATATTCCACAAGACCGCCACAAGCATGGACTTATTCTAGATTTTTCAGTTGCATATAATACCGCGCTTCAATCGTATTATCATGAACCATTATCTAAAGGTGGAATCATGAATTATAAAGTAATCAATGAAAGAGCGGAAGAACTGATCAAAGAATACGATGTTAGAACACAAGGTACGCATGAATTAGCGAGAGCATTATCCGGAGGAAATCAGCAAAAGCTGATCATCGGAAGAGAAATCTTGAGAAATCCGGATTTACTGATTGCGGCATTACCTACACGTGGATTGGACGTCGGAGCGATCGAGTTTATTCATCGGCGTCTGATTGAACAACGTGACAGTGGAAAAGCGGTTTTACTCATAACGTTTGAATTGGATGAAGTCATGAACGTTTCAGATAGAATTGCAGTTATTTATGATGGAACTATTGTAGGTACGGTAATTCCGCAAGAAACAACTGAACAAGCACTAGGGTTAATGATGGCAGGCCATTCAAAAGATGTTGCTGAGAAAAAAGTACTAGCTGCTGAAAAGGATGGTGATGAACAGCATGTCGAATAGAATGATCAATATACTGGTCCCGATGATTTCGATCTTTTTAGGGCTCTTAGTAGGCGCGATTGTGATGCTGATCAGTGACTATAATCCAATCACAGGCTATATGGCATTATGGAATGGTATTTTTGGTGATTCTTATGCAATCGGTGAAACCATTCGTCAAATCAGTCCATACTTACTTGCGGGACTTGCAGTAGCATTCGCATTTAGAACCGGACTTTTCAATATTGGGGTAGAGGGACAACTAATCGTTGGCTGGTTTGCTGCAGCTTACGTAGGGATGGCATTCGATCTTCCGAAAATTATTCACTTGCCTTTCGCACTCATAGCAGCTGCTGCAGCTGGGGCGCTATGGGGACTCGTACCTGGTATTTTAAAAGCAACATTGAAAGTACACGAAGTTATAGTCACTATTATGATGAATTACATTGCCTTACATGTAGTTAACGCATTAATAAAAACACTCTCCGGTGGTGGATTCAAATTGGAGCGTATCCATGAATCAGCCTCACTTCGGTCAGAGTTCTTATCTAATCTAACGGACTACTCCACATTGCACTACGGAATATTCGTTGCATTAGCTATGGTTGTCGTCATGTGGTTCATATTAGAGAAAACGAAGACAGGATTTGAATTGAAGTCTGTTGGGTATAACGATAATGCAGCTAGCTATGCAGGAATGAGCGCTAACAAGAATATTGTTCTTGCAATGGTCATCTCAGGTGCGTTCGCTGGACTTGGAGGCGCGATGGAGGCACTTGGTACGTTTGGTAACATGTCTTCCATGGGTGGCTTTACAGGAATCGGTTTTGACGGAATCGCCGTAGCCTTGCTTGGCGCGAATACGCCACTTGGTGTGATCTTCGGTGCAACGTTATTCGGCTCATTGAAATATGGTGCGAATAATATGCCGAATGAAGCAGGAATCCCAGTAGAAATTGTTTCCATCATTATTGCATTGGTTATTTTCTTCGTTGCCTGTGGATACATCATCCGTGTAGGACTCATACGTTTGCGTAATAAGAAGGAGGCAAAGTGACATGTTAGATGTATTATACTTCATCATACCTATAACAATTGCTTCTGCAGCTCCTCTTATTTTCACAGCAATTGGCGGTGTGTTCTCTGAACGGTCTGGAGTCATTAATATTGGATTGGAAGGCCTCATGATTATGGGTGCATTCATCGGTATCCTATTCAATTTATTTTTCGCGGATACCTTTGGGGCCTGGACACCTTGGATAGCATTAATTGTGGCAATGCTCGTTTCAGCATTGTTTGCAACACTTCACGCCATAGCATCTATCTCGTTCCGAGCGGATCAAGTAGTATCAGGTGTCGCGATTAACATGTTAGGTCTTGCTGTTGCATTATTCTCGGTAAAAATGATTTTCGGCAAAGGTCAAACCGATTTCATTCAACAAAAAATTCCGAGATTCAATGTACCTTTTTTGGAGGATATTCCAATTATCGGCCCTATGTTCTTTAAGTTAGTCTATGGCTCTTCTATTATGGCGATCGCCGTTGCGTTTATCGCATGGTTTGTTATTTACAAGACGCCATTTGGTTTACGTCTCCGCTCAGTAGGAGAACATCCGATGGCGGCAGACACAATGGGAATTAAAGTAACAAAAACCCGTTATATCGCGGTTCTTATTTCTGGAGGACTTGCCGGTATAGGTGGAGCAGTTTATTCTCAAACTATCACAAATGATTTCGGACATGCGACCATTAATGGACAAGGGTTTATGGCGCTAGCGGCGATGATCTTTGGTAAATGGCACCCATTGGGAGCTATGGGTGCCGCGTTATTCTTCGGTTTTGCACAGGCGCTAGCAATTAGTTCTTCTAGTATTAAATTCTTAGAGGATATCCCAGCAGTGTATTTCCATATATTCCCTTACGTTTTGACTATCCTGGCACTTGCCGGATTCCTTGGAAAAGCGAAAGCACCAAAAGCACTTGGTAAACCTTACGTTAAAGGAAATAGATAAAAGTTATAAAAGCTATCTGGAGATACATACTCTTCAGGTAGCTTTTCTAAGGTTGTAGCAATACTAAGTTGAGGTTTTCGTTCGTATCTAGCATCAGTCGCCGCTAAACTCTACCTTCAGCACTTGAAAGTTGTATCATTTTCCAAATGACAGGCTAAAATGTATAGTGAGACTAGGAATACATATAATAAGGTAAACGAGGTGTTTGTATGTTCAATAAAACAAAATTACAAAATGGTGTTCATTTGTATATACGGAAAACGAAACAGTTTAAAACAGTGAACGTGACAATTAAGTGGAAAGCGCCACTGGATCAGAAAAAAGCTTCTGAACGTACGGTGTTGGCGAACGTGATGGAAAATTCAACGAAGCAGTATCCGACATTAAGTTTAATGCGCAAGGCGCTTGACGAGTTGTACGGTACGGTATTATTTACGGACGTTTCGAAAAGAAGCTCCCAACATATGGTTTCGCTATATACGGAGTGTGTGAACGATGAGTTTTTTGAAGGCGAAGATATTTTTAAACAGTTATGGCAATTGATTCGTTCTGTAGTGTTTGATCCCAATGTAACGAATAAAGCATTTGATCCAGATGTTACAGAAAGGGAAAAACGTAATGTCCGTGATCGAATACGTTCTATTTATGACGATAAAACACGTTTCGCACAAAAACGTATGCTTGAAATCATGAGACCAGATCATCCGGCATCTATTTCTGCTTACGGTACAGAAGCTGCAGTGTCTGAAATTACGAATGAAAGTCTTTATGCTACATACGAAGATATGATCAATAATGATTTGATTGATATTTATGTAGTAGGTGATGTAGATGAAAAGGAAATCATTGAGCAAATCAAGCAGTTCTTACCGTTTGAAGCGAGAGATGCAGCGAAACAAAATGACTTGCAGGATGTAAAAGTGTCAGAATCTGTGAATACAGTTAGAGAAAAACAAGACATGAAACAAGGTAAACTTCATCTTGGTTTCCATACACCGGTATCATTCCGTCATCCCGATTACCATAAAATGCAAATAACGAATGGTGTATTTGGTGGCTTTGCCCACAGTAAACTATTCATGAATGTGCGAGAAAAAGAAAGTATGGCATACTATGCGAATAGTGCGTTTGCTTCGCATTACGGTATCGTCTACGTCACAGCGGGTATCGATGCGGATTTAGAAGAGAAAGCTGTTAAGCTAATTCTTGAACAACTGACAGCATTACAAAATGGTGAGAGTACAGAGGTCGAGTTGAGTCAGACAATCGCACTTCTAGAAAACAGCATTTTAAGTGCAAATGATTCAGCGCGTAGTCAGATTGAAATATATGATCAATATAAAGAGTTAGACGAGAGCTTCACTGCTGAACGACTAATCGAAAAGTGGGAATCGGTCACATTGGAAGACATAAAGGAAATGGCGAATACAATTCAATTGGAAATTGTGTATTTGCTGTCAGGTAAGGAGGATGTTTCCAAATGAAAGAAATAAATTTTGATCAACTACAAGAGAAGATTTATACTGAAACACTAGATAACGGACTGAAAGTTGTTATTTTGCCTAAACGTGGTTTTTCTAAAACATTTGTAACATTTACAACGAAATACGGCTCCATTGATCGAACGTTCAAACCGCATGGCAAAGATGAATTCATCACAGTGCCTGACGGTATTGCCCATTTTCTTGAGCACAAAATGTTCGAGAAAGAAGACGGGGATGTGTTTCAGAAATTTAGTTTAAATGGCGCTTCTGCAAATGCGTATACAACATTTGGTAGAACGGCATATCTTTTTTCTGCAACTAATAAACTAAAAGAAAATACAAAAGTATTACTCGACTTCGTTCAACAGCCATATTTTACAAAGCAAACTGTGGATAAAGAAAAAGGGATCATTGCCCAGGAAATTACCATGTATGACGACCAGCCCGACTGGCGACTATATTTCGGCACAATTGAAAATCTTTATGAAAACCATCCAGTGAAAATCGATATTGCGGGAACAGTAGAGTCTATTCAAGATATTACAGCTGAACATTTATATACATGCTATGAGACGTTCTATCATCCGTCCAATATGCTACTGTTTATTGTTGGAGCAGTGAAGCCGGAGGAAATGATGGCATTTGTTAAAGAAGATCAAGCAAAAAAATCATTCGATAAACCTCAAGCGATCGAACGCCAATTCCCGTCTGAGTCAAAAGAAGTGGATGTGCCTGAACGTACATTGACGATGGATGTATCGAAACCGAAATTGAATATCGGTATGAAATGTACCGAGACAGATCTACAGGGCCAAGAAATGCTTGAAACGGAGTTGTCAGCAAACCTCGTACTAGACAGTCTATTCGGTCGCACGTCTGCATTTTATGAAAAAGCGAATGCGGAAGGCTTAGTTGATGAATCGTTCTCTTATGAGTTCTCCATGGAAGAAGGCTACGGTTTTGCGATGGTTGGTTCCGATACTGATGAGCCGGAGCGCTTAGAAGAATTAATTCGTCATACGATTAAAGATGCAAAAACCAATTGGCCGGTGCAAGAAGTAGATTTAGACAGAATGCGTAGAAAGAAAATCGGTCAATTTATGCGTTCATTGAACTCCATTGAATTTATCGCTAATCAATATACACGATATGATTTTAACAATATGAATTTATTCGATGTCGTACCGACTTTGGAAAAATTATCAATGGATAAATTAAAACAAGCATTTGCCACGTTCTCCGATGACAGCAGCTATACAATCTTCAAAGTACTGCCACCGAAAACACAATGAGTATGACGCGTTTTGCTCTTGTTTTAGGGGCATCTGGAGGAATTGGGGAAGCAGTCTGTAAACAACTAGCGGAAGCAGGATGGTCTTTGTATTTGCATTATAATGCGAATAAAACTGACCTTGATCTATTGCGTTTGGAGTTAGAAAAGACGTATCCTACCCAGCAATTCCGTAGTGTGCAAGCTGATTTTAGAGTGGAGCAAGCAGCAGAACAATTGGCGGCTAGCATTCAAAGCGTTCAAGCAATTGTGGTAGCCAACGGTCAAGCAGTCGTAAAACTATTATCGGATACAAGTGCAATGGACATGGCGGAATTGTGGCAGGTCCATATGCAAAATCCAGCCCGGTTAATCGCGCTGTTATCCGAAAAACTACGCAAGTATGATGTTTCCTATATCACATTTATAGGATCAATATGGGGCAGTGCGGGAGCTGCAGGTGAGGTAATGTATTCGGCAGTCAAAGGTGCCCAGCATGCCTTCGTTAAAGCATATGCAAAGGAATCTGCCTATTCGGGCATACGGGTCAATGCCATTGCGCCAGGTTGGATTGACACCCGCATGAATCAGGAGTTTTCTACGGAGGAGCGTCAAATGGTACTCGATCAGATTCCGCTTTTGTCAGTCGGAACACCCCAGGAAATAGCGAATATGGTCGAATTTATGCTGAGTGGCAAAGCAGACTATATGACAGGTGAAATAATTCAAATCAATGGTGGCTGGTATATTTAAGGCCTTGGGAAAAGGACAATGCCTGTTGTCCTTTTCTTTTTTTCTTTTATTCGCTTACGCTATCCGCTATTATAGAACTAAGTGCATACTTGTGCATTCTGGAAAAAAGTAGTTTTATGAAGGAGTGTGTTGAATGGGAGAATGGTATGTCGAATATGAGTTACAAGTCAATCGGCCTGGGTTACTAGGTGATATTGCTTCCTTGCTTGGTATGCTGCGAGTTGATATTGTGACCATTAATGGGGTGGATGGCAGATACCGTGGTATGCTCGTTCACACTGATCATGATCAGCAAATTAAGCGTTTCGAGTTAATCGCTTCTACTATGGATGCGATTGTCATCCATAAGATTAGGGAACCTAAATTGCGTGATGTATTGGCTGTTCGTCATGGACACTATATTCAGCGCGGTACAGATGATCGAAGAACCTATCAATTCATTAGAAGTGAGCTTGGAATTTTAGTGGACTTTTTAGCCGAGATTTTTAAACAAGATGGTCATAAGCTAATTGGTGTTCGCGGGATGCCACGAGTTGGCAAAACAGAATCCGTAGTAGCAGCAAGTGTTTGTGCCAATAAAAAATGGGTCTTTTTGTCTTCTACAATGATTAAACAAACGATCAGAACGAGTATGATGGGGGATGAGTTCTCAGACGATAACATCTTTATACTTGATGGAATCGTGACACGAAAAACCTCTGACGAACGTCATATGCAATTAGTACGGGAAATCATGGGCTTGCCGACAATTAAAGTGGTCGAGCATCCGGATATGTTCGTGAAGCAATCTGAATATACAATTGAAGATTTTGATATTATCATAGAGTTACGTACAACTGTGGATCAAGAAATCAGTTACGACATTCTAGAAAAGAATGATCCGATAACCAACCATAATCCTATGGGCGGTTTTAATATGTTTAATTGATTGAAATGAGTTAGGTGGGTGTTAAGTTTGATCGGAATTGGTGCTCGTTTAAAAGAAGCGAGGATTTCAAAAGGATTGACGTTAGAAGACTTGCAAGACAGTACGAAAATTCAACAACGTTATCTGTCGGCAATTGAAAATGAAGAGTTTCAAGTTATACCTGGCGCTTTCTACGTTCGTGTTTTTATTAAACAGTATGCAGAAGCGGTGGACTTGGACGCGGATGAAATACTGAGTCTGTATCAAGATGAGTATGAACCTGCAGTGCAGGAGAAACAGGAAAGCGTTGTACCAGCAACTATGCAACGTAGTGCAGGTTCAAAGCAGAATAACCAATTAAGAGATGCAATGCCAAAAATAATTGTTGCACTATTTATCTTAATGATTTTTGTTATTGTTTATACTTTATTAAGAGACAAAGCGACAGAGCCAGCTATAGATCAGGAGTCATCGGAACCTGGTTCTTCAGTTGTGACTGATGAACAAGGTTCAGTGGGAGTCGACAAACCTAAGCAGCCATTTGAACACGCTTCGACTGTGGGTGAAACATCTACATTCAAATTGACTGATACTAATAAAATCACCTTGATTGTCAAGGCAACAGGGAAATCTTGGATTTCAGTAACAGACCAAGACGGCGTAGAACGGATGCCTGAACCAAGCGGTGCCCGGGTAGTACAAGAAGGCGAAACAATTGAAATTGAAGCAAACGATGCAGAAAGTTTGAGAATACGAGTTGGTAATTACGAAAACGCAGAACTGACTGTTAACGGTCAACGCGTAGATTACCCAACAGAACTCATTCCACAAAACATCGTGCTAAAAAAGCCATAGAAAAATAGTCATCTAAAAAGGTGACTATTTTATTCTTTACAAATAGAATGTACCGTTAGGAAGGTGGACATGTAATGAATTTACCAAATAAGATTACGCTCTCTAGAGTATTTATGATCCCTATTTTCATCCTTTTTCTTACAGTGGACTTTGGATGGGGCATGATTCAGTTAGGTGGAGTAGAAATGCCTATTGAACATTTGGTGGGCGCGATCATCTTCATCATAGCTTCTACAACTGACTGGCTAGATGGTTACTTAGCAAGAAAAAACAATTTAGTGACAAATATGGGGAAGTTTTTGGATCCGTTAGCCGATAAATTATTAGTCTCAGCTGCATTTATCTTATTAGTGGAATTGGGGACGGCTCCTGCATGGATCGTCATCATCATTATTAGTAGAGAATTTGCGGTTACAGGATTACGTTTAATTTTAGCAGGTGGTGGTGAAGTGGTAGCAGCCAACCAATTAGGTAAAATTAAAACAGTTGCGCAAATTCTAGCGATTACATTTCTTTTATTGCATAATATTTTCTTCGAAGCGATTGGTATTCCATTCGGAACGATTATGTTATACATAGCACTAGTGTTTACAATCTGGTCAGGTGTTGATTACTTCATTAAAAATCGTAAAATTTTAGTCGAGTCAATGTGAGGAGGAACGGTATTCATGAGAGCAGAAATAATTGCGGTCGGATCTGAACTTCTATTGGGGCAAATTACCAATACAAACGCAAGGTTCATATCGGCTAAATTGGCTGAAGTTGGGATTGATGTGTTTTGCCACACGGTTGTAGGGGATAATCCTAAACGTTTGTCACAAACAATTCAATTAGCTCAGCAGCGTGCAGATATTCTCATCTTTAGTGGAGGCCTCGGACCGACAAAAGATGACCTTACAAAACAAACTATTGCTCGTGAATTGGGTTGCGAGCTTGTAACTGATGACGAAGCGATGAAGACTATCGAAGATTATTTTACTCACGTAGGCAAAGTGATGACAGAAAATAATAAACAGCAAGCTCTTGTATTAAAAGGAGCTACGGTATTGCCAAATCGAAATGGCATGGCACCTGGTATAGCAATAGGCAAAGAAGATAAACAGTACATTTTATTGCCAGGCCCACCTCATGAAATGGAGCCCATGTTTGAACACGAAGCGATTCCATATTTACTTGGTGTATACGGAAAACACGATGTAATTTCTTCTAAGGTATTGAAGTTGCAAGGAATTGGCGAATCGGAATTGGAAGTCCGTATCCAGTCCATTCTTGAGAAGCAAACGAACCCTACAATCGCACCGTTGGCTTCACCAGGCATGGTCAAGCTACGCATTACCGCAAAAGCCAAAACGGAAGAAGAAGCACAGAAATTAATATTGCCTGTAGAACAAGAAATTCGCTCTATTGTTGGGGAGTTTATTTATGGTGTAGATGAGGATACGCTTGCTTCCAAAACGACTGAACTTTTGCTTCAAAATGACTGGACTATTTCTGCGGCAGAAAGTCTAACTACCGGAATGTTTATGGCGGAACTTGGTTCAGAAGCAGGAATCGGCAACGCGCTAAAAGGTGGCGTTGTGGTGTATAATAAAGAGATGAAAATCGAGCAATTAGGCGTTTTACCTTCATTGCTTGATTACCATGGGATAGTCAGTGCAGAGTGCGCTGAAGCTATGGCTGAAAGTGTTAGAGAACGATTTACCACGACATTTGGAGTGAGTCTGACAGGTGCAGCGGGTCCTGAACCACATGATGGACAGCCACCTGGTACAGTTTGGATCGGTATTGCAGCAGAAGGTATGAAGACAGCATCTTTCAAACTGCAGCTATCAAGTTCTCGTAATTCAAATCGTAAACGTTCCGTTCAATTTGCTTTACATTATCTCATTCAAGCAATAAAAGAGAAAAAAGAACTGAAGTATTGAATTTTGCTATTGAATTAGCTATCAAAAATCAATTCATCCCAGCTTTTTGTGCTTGTTTTTCAATTTCTATATCCAATTCATCGAATACCCGTTCGTTTAATTCTTGTGTATTACGTTGAGAAAAGGTATACTAAGAGTAGAAAAAGAGTTTGAGGAGGAATTATAATTGAGCAATCGTAAAGCGGCATTAGATATGGCATTAAAACAAATAGAGAAACAGTTTGGTAAAGGTTCTGTCATGAAAATGGGAGAAAAAACAGATCTTCAAATTGATACATCCTCATCCGGTTCACTGGCTTTGGATGCCGCACTAGGAATAGGCGGATATCCACGTGGACGAGTAATTGAAATATATGGACCAGAGAGTTCTGGTAAAACAACTGTTTCTTTGCATGCAATTGCAGAAGTGCAAGCAAGCGGTGGTACTGCGGCTTTTATTGATGCGGAACACGCATTAGACCCTGTTTATGCAAAAAAACTAGGTGTTAATATCGATGATTTACTATTATCACAGCCAGATACGGGTGAGCAAGCATTGGAAATCGCAGAAGCACTTGTTCGTTCAGGCGCAGTAGATATTGTCGTAGTGGACTCGGTAGCAGCACTTGTTCCGAAAGCAGAAATCGAAGGCGAAATGGGAGACGCACACGTTGGTTTGCAAGCTCGTTTGATGTCTCAAGCGTTGCGTAAACTTTCTGGTGCAATTAATAAATCAAATACTATTGCTGTATTCATTAACCAGATTCGTGAAAAAGTAGGCGTCATGTTTGGTAATCCAGAAGTAACGCCTGGTGGACGTGCATTGAAGTTCTATGCTTCTGTTCGTCTTGAAGTACGAAGAGGTGAAGCGATCAAACAAGCTAATGATATTATGGGTAACAAAACAAGAATCCGTGTCGTGAAAAATAAGGTAGCTCCTCCATTCCGTACAGCGGAAGTAGATATCATGTATGGTGAAGGAATTTCAAAAGAGGGTGAAATTCTGGATCTTGGCTCAGAGTTAGAAGTTGTCCAAAAGAGTGGTGCTTGGTATTCTTATGAAGGCGAGCGTTTAGGACAAGGTCGTGAAAACGCGAAGCAATTCTTGAAGGAAAACTTGAAAATGCGTGATGAAATCGCATCCAAGATTCGTGAATCATACGGTTTAAATGCTACAAACTATGTAATCGCAGCGCATGATGAAGAAGATGAGCTTGATGACTTACTAACACTTTCAGAAGACAAGTAAGCTATTCATGTAAAACCGCCAATTTTCGATTGGCGGTTTTTTTATAAAAAGAGCTTTATTTTAGAAGTAATTAACATGTATAAGTATGACGTACTTTGCCTTGTCATGGAATTAAAAATCCAAATAAATAAATATGCGAAGTGGACAGTGGGAATACTCGAGCAAACCAAACAAAAAGCTTCAGTAGTATCATTTTTCCATTATCATTCCTTGACACAATAAAAATACAACTATACAATTAAAGTGGCGTATTATATACGTCCTATATTTAACAAACCAATCAATTGTTTTTGGCGGTATATTGATTTTAACTTAATTCAGCAATATGAAAAATTAAGTAAAAAGTAGTGACATCAATAGAAATTTGGTCCCGAAACAACAGGTTTTCTACTACCCGTTGGATTAAGTTAAGCCTTCGGCGTTTTCACAGATCGTCGGGACGTTACCGGGAAGCTCCGGTAACAAGTAAAGTGAATATATTCGCCGTGGCAAAATTGATTATACGAGCCGACTGAAAAGAAAAGAATAAGCAGAAGGAGGTGACCTCAATGGGTATTGAAATACTCATCTCCGTTTTGCTAAGTCTCATCGTCGGTGCAGTTGTTAGCTTTTTTATATTGAAAAATGTGAATGATTCAAAAGTAACTGGTGCCAAGCATACTGCCAACCAACTCGTCGAAGAGGCGAAGCGTGAAGCGGAGTCAGTGAAGAAAGAGGCACTGTTAGAAGCGAAAGATGAAACTCACGAACTGCGGATTGAAGCAGAAACAGAAGTCCGTGAGAGAAGGACGGAATTACAGAAACAGGAAAACCGTCTCTTGCAACGTGAAGAAAACCTTGATCGCAAGGATGATGCGCTCAATAAAAGAGAAGCAGGTCTAGAGCGCAAAGAAGATGCGCTATTAGAAAGACAACAGCATATTGAAGAGATGGAACGCAAAGCGGAACAACTCGTTACTACACAGAAGACTGAATTGGAAAGAATCTCTTCGTTAACAAGAGATGAAGCAAAGCACATTATCTTGGAAGATGTAGAAGAAGAGCTTTCTACTGATATTGCTGTCATGACAAAAGAGTCCGAGCAACGGGCTAAAGAGGAATCTGAGCGTAAAGCACGCGAGATCCTATCATTAGCATTGCAACGGTTTGCGGCAGATCATGTGGCAGAAACAACAGTCTCCGTCGTTAATTTACCGAATGATGAGATGAAAGGTCGCATCATTGGTCGTGAAGGGCGAAATATTCGTACACTTGAGACGCTTACAGGGATTGATCTGATTATTGACGATACGCCAGAAGCTGTCATTCTTTCCGGTTTTGATCCAGTTCGAAGAGAAACAGCAAGATTGGCCCTGGAGAAATTAGTTCAGGATGGACGAATCCACCCTGCGCGTATTGAAGAAATGGTCGACAAATCCAGAAGAGAAGTGGACGAGTTAATCCGAGAAAAAGGAGAACAAACTACATTCGATGTAGGTGTTCACAACTTGCATCCGGATATGATCAAAATTCTTGGTCGTTTGCACTTCCGTACGAGTTACGGGCAGAACGTCTTGAAACACTCTATCGAAGTAGCCTATTTAACTGGCTTACTGGCAGCAGAGCTTGGAGAAGACGTTACACTTGCTAGACGTGCCGGTTTACTTCATGATATTGGTAAAGCGATCGACCATGAGGTAGAAGGTAGTCACGTACAAATTGGTAAAGAGTTAGCAGTGAAATATAAAGAACATCCAGTTGTCATTAACAGTATTGCTTCTCACCACGGTGATGAAGAAGCAACTTCAGTAATAGCTGTACTTGTAGCAGCGGCAGATGCATTATCCGCAGCAAGACCAGGTGCTCGTAGTGAAACACTGGAAAACTATATAAAGCGACTGCAAAAACTTGAAGAAATTTCGGAATCATACGAAGGTGTTGAGAAGTCATTTGCCATTCAGGCAGGACGGGAAGTGCGAATCATTGTTCGCCCCGAACAGATCGATGATATTACCGCACATCGCTTAGCACGTGATATACGAAAACAAATCGAGGAAGAATTAAACTATCCAGGGCATATCAAAGTGACGGTCATACGGGAGACCCGCGCAGTAGAGTATGCAAAATAATACCTAACACAAAACAGCTTCCGGTTCGTTTGGAAGCTGTTTTCATTTTGGAAAGAGGTTGTTACAGATGAAAGTACTATTTATTGGAGATATCGTAGGATCAATGGGAAGAGAAATGGTGATTGATTATTTATCGCGTTTGAAACGCAAATATCAAGCGGACGTGATCATCGCAAATGGTGAAAATGCAGCTTCAGGTAGAGGAATTACTAAGTCCATATATCATGATTTATTGCATGCTGGAGTAGATGTCATCACGATGGGTAACCATACTTGGGATCAACGTGAAATTTATGATTTTATAGATGAAGTGGATTACTTGATTCGTCCTGCTAACTTCTCAGAACAAGCACCAGGTAAAGGCATGACATCAATAACAAAAAATGGCGTTACTCTTTCCGTAATTAATTTACATGGCCGCACATTCTTGCCGCCACATGACGATCCATTCGCAAAAGCAGATGAATTAGTGGAAGAAGCCTTGCAAACATCACCGTTAGTCTTTGTAGATTTCCATGCAGAAGCAACAAGTGAAAAGATTGCAATGGGCTGGCACTTAGACGGAAAAGTATCCGTTGTCGTAGGAACACATACACATGTACAAACTGCTGACGATCGAATTTTACCAGGAGGGACTGCATATTTAACAGATGCAGGAATGACTGGCCCATACGATGAAATATTAGGAATGAGAAAAGAAGACGTATTATATCGCTTCTATACTAACTTGCCAACGCGCTTTGAGGTACCGAAAAGTGGAAGACCACAGCTAAACGGTATGTTCGTAGAATTGGATGACAAAACCGGCAAGGCACTCAAAATTGAGCGAATTCGAATTAATGAAGATCATCCGTTCAAAAACTAATTATCTAGGTGTCTAAATCCTCCTTGCCTATCATAGGATGTTGTATGGAATATACACGTTCCATAGACATTGCAAAATAAGGAGGAAATATCGTGAGTCCCTTAAAAGTATCATCTCGCTCAAATCCGAACTCAGTAGCAGGAGCATTGGTTGCAGTTATTCGTGAACAAGGCTATGCGGAGATCCAGGCAGTCGGTGCTGGAGCATTAAATCAAGCAGTGAAAGCAATTGCAATCGCAAGAGGATTCGTAGCACCAAGCGGAGGCGACCTAATTTGCGCGCCTGCCTTCACCGATATCGAAATTAACGGGGAAGCTAGAACGGCGCTCAAACTTTTCGTTGAAAAAAAAGTTCGTAAGTAGAATATAAAAGACCACGATCTTTCGTGGTCTTTTTTTCATGACAAACCAGCGACAATTTTCCGCTTTGCTGTCATATCAGACAAAAGTTCAGTATAATAACATCAGGTATGCTTATTTCCCGATAAGTAATAGAAAGGGGCTTCTGCAATGAATGAAGAACAGCGCTTGCAAGCTGGACTCGCAACGAAAGACCAATCGAAACCAGACATCATAGAAAAAGACTATAGCAAATATTTCGAGTCTGTGTATAGCGGGCCTTCTCTAAAAGACGCAAAAAAACGCGGGAAAGAAGAAGTGGAATATCACGATAACTTTCAAATAGAACAACGCTTTAAAGGAATGGGACAAGGTCGAAAATTCTTTATTCGAACATTTGGCTGTCAAATGAACGAACATGATACGGAAGTGATTGCAGGGATTCTTATGGCATTGGGATATGATGCTACTGACAATGTTAAAGAAGCAGACGTTATACTGCTCAACACATGCGCAATCCGTGAAAATGCCGAGAATAAAGTATTTGGTGAATTAGGTCATTATAAACCACTCAAACTGACGAACCCTGATTTATTAATCGGAGTATGTGGCTGCATGTCACAAGAGGAATCCGTTGTAAATAAAATTTTAAAAACGTATGATCAAGTGGATATGATTTTTGGAACACATAACATTCATCGCTTGCCGAACATCTTACATGAAGCGTATATGTCTAAAGAGATGGTTATTGAAGTGTGGTCCAAAGAAGGCGACGTAATTGAGGACTTGCCAAAAGTCCGTCATGGTAAGATTAAAGCATGGGTTAATATCATGTATGGTTGTGATAAGTTCTGTACGTATTGTATCGTGCCGTATACGCGTGGTAAAGAACGCAGCAGACGACCAGCAGATATCATTCAAGAAGTTCGCCAGTTGGCTGCCCAAGGGTATAAAGAAATCACCTTACTAGGGCAAAATGTGAATGCGTACGGAAAAGATTTTGATGATATTACGTACCGTCTTGGTGATTTGATGGATGAGTTACGATTAATTGATATACCGAGAATACGTTTCACGACGAGTCATCCTCGCGATTTTGATGATCACTTGATAGAAGTGCTTGCCAAAGGTGGGAACTTGGTTGACCATATTCATTTGCCGGTACAATCAGGTTCAACTGATATACTGAAGATCATGGCTCGCAAATATACACGGGAAAGCTATTTGGAACTAGTTGATAAAATTAGAACTGCAATTCCTAATCTATCGCTCACAACGGATATTATTGTAGGATTCCCAAATGAAACGGAAGAACAATTCGAGGAAACGTTGTCACTCTATCGTGAAGTTGGGTTTGATATGGCATTCACATATATTTATTCGCCACGTGAAGGAACACCGGCTGCGAAAATGCAAGACAATATACCGATGGAAGTGAAGAAAGAACGCTTGCAACGCCTGCTCAAACTAGTGAACGACATGTCTGCAGAAGCAATGAAGCCATACGAGGGACAACCTGTTAAAGTGCTAGTTGAAGGTGAAAGTAAGAGAAATCCTGATGTACTGGCAGGCTACACAGAAAAAAGTAAATTAGTGAATTTTGTAGCACCACGTTCTGTAATTGGTGAGATCGTAGAAGTTCGTATTAAAGAAGCAAAATCATGGTCACTCAATGGTGAATTCATTAGAGTAGTCCAACAAGAAAAGGTGATGGGATAATGGAAAAGAAGTTTACGAAAGATGAAATCATAGAAAAAGCACGCGATTTGGCACATATGTTGGCAAACACAGAAGAAGTAGAATTTTATAAACGTGCAGAAGCACAAATCAATGAAAATCAAAAAGTACGCGAAAAAATCGCTAGTATGAAATCTCTTCAAACACAGGCAGTGAATTTCCAAAACTACGAAAAAGAACGTGCATTAAAAGCAATCGAAAAGAAAATCGAACAAGTTCAAGGTGAAATTGATGCGATTCCATTGGTACAAGAATTTAAACAGTCTCAAGACGAAGTGAATAACTTACTTCAATTAGTTTCCAATACAATTGCAAACAGTGTGACAGATGAAATTATTGAGTCTACTGGCGGCGATCTATTACGCGGTGAAACAGGATCATACGTAGAGAATACGCAAAAAAAATCCCTATCTTAAATAAAAAATCGGCTAAGGAGAAAATTCCTTGCCGATTTTTTTCAATTTCTGGGCTGCTGTTGCATAGGATGGATAGAAGCCAAAGAAGGAGGAAGAAAACTGAAAAACTTACGACAAATTGTGACGAAAGCTGTTATTGCCAAAGGGAAGCATCGATCGGAAACTACTGAGTTGCTGAAGCCACCCAATCGTCCTTCCAGCATATTGGGTTGCTGGGTGATCAATCACACGCAACAAGCAAAGAAAGTCGGCGCGTATGTAGAAGTGACGGGTAGTTTTGACGTGAATGTTTGGTACTCGCATCATGATCATTCCAAAACGTCTGTCTTTACTGAATCGATTCCTTATAAGGATAAGATCTCATTGCATTACCGAGATGAGCCGACATCCGCTAAAGAAGAAACGATTGTCACGGTATTACAGCATCCCAACTGCACAGAGGCCAGTATTTCTGAATGTGGCCAAAACTTCTCCATTTCCATTGAAAGAGAATTATTAGTTGAGATGATTGGTGAAACAAAAGTTTCTGTAACCATTCATCCCGATCCATATGATGAAGAATGGCCGATACTAGAAGCAGAATCTTCTTCTGTTGTGATGGAAGATAAAAAGAATAAAGAAGTGCCGAATCAAGAGAGGCCTCACCAACCACCACAACGTAAAGATTCACCATTTTAAAAGCCGGAGTTACACCGGCTTTTTTTGTTTGATTTTTTCGCATGAAGATAAAGAAATGATGCAGGTCAAGTTAATTTTCCAATAGTAGATGTAGTCTATATATAGGAGGGACCTATGGCAAAGTTAAATTGGCTTATCGTTTTATTTACCTTGACACTGCTTACATCATGCGAGATAGGAAATGAAATACAAACTCTTACAGCTCCTTCGCCCGAACAGGAAGTAGAATCGAATGAGCAAGGTCTGACATTCTTGATCTCTTAACGTAATACGAGGAAGGTATGCCGATATTCTACAAGATATTGAAGAATGACAATCAAACCATGTATGGATATGATGAATACTAATAAATAGAAGCATTCAAAAATGACGAGTGGTACACTCTGATGCATTCTGATTCCATGTTTTATAAGAATCCACATTTTACTAATTCGGGTTATTTGCTAGCGCCGAGAAAAAATATACAACAATCGTTTTCTATAGAAACTCTTGGAGTAATACTCGTAGCCGGAGAGTATCGCCTAGTGAAAATATTTTTAATACCTGGATCTACTGGTAAATAATAGCGACATAATTATAAGCCATTCTAGCAAATCAAATGCGGGGGTGGTTTTAATTTGTTTTCTACAGAATTATTTATGTCTATCTTCCTATTAGAACTATTTCAACCCCTTTTGATTCGTTAACCCTTAGGGTGTTTGGTATAATGAATAGAAAATGAGCGAGAAAAAGAGGGTTTACCATGTCTGAACATACACCAATGATGCAACAATATTTGAAAATTAAAGAGCAATATACAGACGCATTTCTATTCTTCCGTTTGGGGGACTTCTATGAAATGTTCTTTGAAGATGCCGTTAACGCATCTGCATTATTAGAGATCACGTTAACGAGCAGGGATTCAGGTGCACGGGAACGTATACCAATGTGCGGCATACCTTATCATTCCGCGACCGGATATATTGAAACATTAATCCATAAAGGTCATAAAGTAGCGATATGTGAACAAATGGAAGACCCGCGAAACGTTAAGGGAATTGTTAAACGTGAAGTCGTTAAAGTTATTACACCTGGTACATTAACGGAAGGTAAAACAATTGATGTCGAAGCCAATCATTTCATCGGTGCCATCGATAGCTTAGGGAATCAATGTTATGCATTAGCGTATCTTGACGTCGGTACTGGAGAAGGAAAAGTAGAGCTGATTGAAGGAAGTGAGCGAACGCTACTGGCAGAAATCGAAGCTCTTGGCATGAAGGAAATTATCGTTGATCAACAACTTCATGTTATTTTGGCAGAACTGTTTGAAAGTCGCGAGATTATGCTTTCAATTGAAGATACGGAGCATTCAGAATCAATTGGTCATGATACATATGACCATCTCCCAGATGAGTTGCAAGAAGCTTGCCGTAAATTGCAATCGTATCTACTCCGTATGCAAAAAATGGTGTTTGGTCATATTCGACCTTTCATCTATATAGAGAAAGATGCAAAGTTATCAATTGATGCGAACTCGATGCGGAATTTAGAGCTCGTACAAACTATTCGTACCGGCAAAAAGGAAGGAACATTATTCTGGGTACTTGATGAAACTGTTACGGCGATGGGCGCGAGGAAGTTACGGATGTGGATTCATCAACCTTTGGCACAGCGCCAAGCGATTGAAGAACGTCTAGAAACTGTAAATAACTTAGTTGATGAGTATTTCTTGCGTGAAGAATTATTAAAGGAATTACATGACGTTTATGATGTGGAACGCCTTGCAGGAAGAATTTCTATGGGCAGTGCTAGTGCACGTGATCTTGCGCAGCTACGAAACTCCTTGTCGCATATACCGAAAATAAAACAGTTGCTTGAAGAATCGAAACGTCCTATGTTACAGCGTTTTGCTGATCGAATGGATCCTTGCGGGGAAACATTCCAACTGTTAATGGATGCTATTGCAGTAAACCCACCCATATCTAGTAAAGACGGTGGATTGATTTTGGATGGCTATCATGAAAAACTAGATGAGCTTCGAAGTGCATCCCGTAACGGAAAGACATGGCTAGCACAGCTTGAGCAGAAAGAGCGGCAACTGACAGGGATAAAAACATTGAAAATCGGCTATAATCGGATCTTTGGCTATTATATTGAAATTACTAAATCCAATATTCATTTAGCCGACTTGTCTCGCTACGAACGTAAACAGACACTCGCAAATGCGGAGCGATACATAACGACGGAACTGAAAGAAAAAGAAGAACTAATCCTAAACGCGGAAGCGGACAGCCAGACATTGGAACTGGACTTATTCCAGTCGATTCGCGAACAAGTGAAGGACGATGTACAGCGCATTCAACAGTTAGCCTCAGTGATCAGTGAACTGGACGTCTTACTATCATTTGCTAAGGTATCCGAAAAGAATCAATATGTCCGACCAGAATTCCATACAGGGAAGGCTGTCAACATTCAAAACGGCCGACATCCAGTCGTTGAAAAAATGATGAATCATTCACTGTATATTCCAAATTCTTGTACGCTAGCTGAAGAAGAAAATATGTTGCTGATTACAGGTCCGAACATGTCCGGTAAAAGTACGTATATGCGTCAAGTAGCTTTAACTGTAGTGATGGCTCAAATTGGTTGTTTCGTCCCTTGTGAAGAGGCTACACTGCCTATTACAGATCAAATCTTTACACGAATAGGAGCCGCAGATGACGTAGCCTCTGGACAGAGTACATTTATGATGGAAATGATGGAGTCTCAATATGCATTGGCTCATGCGTCGTCCCACAGCCTATTGTTGTTTGATGAAATCGGGCGCGGAACTTCAACGTATGACGGGATGGCACTCGCACAAGCGATGATGGAGTATATTCATGAGGAAATCGGAGCCAACACACTATTTTCTACCCATTATCATGAATTAACACAATTGGAGGATGTATTAGATCGCCTACTTAATGTCCATGTCGCTGCCAAGGAGCAAAATGGTAAAGTCGTATTCCTACACAAAGTATTACCCGGTGCAGCCGATCGAAGCTACGGGATTCATGTAGCTGAATTAGCAGGTCTTCCTGCAGACGTAGTGGGACGTGCGAAAACCTTATTACAGCGATTTGAAGAGGATAGTACAACGAAAGGCATGTCATCTGTGTCGGAGCAGCTCGCTTTGTTTGATACGGATAGCGAACCGATTGTTTCAGTAGATACAAAAAAATTGCTCGATGAAATTGAAACGGTAGATTTGATGAATATGACACCGATGCAAACGATGCAAAAAATGATGGAATGGAAAGAACGCCTGACGGTAGATAAGAAGGGGTGAAGCGGATGAATCAAATTCACATCATGGAAGACACACTAGCCAATAAAATTGCGGCGGGAGAAGTGGTGGAACGTCCTGCTTCCATCGTCAAGGAACTAGTGGAAAATGCGATTGATGCGCAAAGTACCAAAATCGAAGTAACTTTAGTAGAGGCAGGTTTATCTTCGATTCGGGTGACCGATAACGGCAAGGGTATGTCCGAAGAGGATGCAATCCGCTGTTTCGAAAGGCATGCTACTAGTAAAATAACTAATGAGTATGACTTGTTTCGAATACGTACGCTCGGGTTTCGCGGAGAGGCATTAGCAAGTATCGCGGCAGTATCAAAAGTATCATTATGGACTTCAGATGGTGTAGAAGGTGCAGTTGTAGAGATTGAGGGCGGTAAAGTACTGAAACATCAAGCGGGGGCTTTACGAAAAGGTACAGACTTTCTCATACAACATCTATTCTTCAATACGCCAGCACGTTTAAAATATATGAAAACCATTCAGACGGAACTCGGACATACGATAGATTTATTGAATCGATTAGCGCTGAGTCATCCTAACATTTCCTTTACACTAACTCACGATCATCATGAAGTTCTTAGAACATCGGGTTCAGGTGACATATTACGGGTATTATCAGATATATACGGTGTCGGAGTTGCGCGGAAAATGATACCGTTTCGAAAAGAAGATGCTGATTTCAAGGTGAAGGGTTTTATCACACTTCCTGAGATGACACGCGCATCTAAAAATTATATTTCACTTCTAATGAATGGCCGTTGGATTAAAAGCTATGCGGGAACGCAAGCAGCTATCGATGCGATGCATACGTACTTACCTATTGGTAGGTATCCCATTGCGGTCATTGATATTACAGCCGATCCCATTTTGACAGATGTCAACGTCCATCCCGCGAAGCGACATATCCGTATTAGTAAAGAAGGGGAGTTACTCTCTTTAATAAAGGGAGCAATCAGAGAGGCTATTCAAGGAGTCACTATTATTCCTGACGCTGTAAAGAAAGAGAAGCCTGTTAAAAGAGACTCAGAACAACAGACGATTTGGACACCTTCTTATCGCCGGCCGGAAGTGACGGTCCCATTAGAAGGACAAGAAATACAGCCATCCATTGCACACGTGGAAGAGCCTATTATAGAGCAAGCAACACCGGTCTTCCCAGAAGCTATTTTTGAACCGCAGGAAGAATCCGTGCCGCGAGAGTCTGGTGTCTATGAGCAGGAACAGCAGGAAATGAATCATTTCCCTTCAATTGCACCGATCGGACAAGTTCACGGGACATATATAGTGGCCCAAAATGAAGATGGTTTTTATTTGATCGATCAGCACGCAGCGCAAGAACGAATTAAATATGAATATTTTAAAGTGAAACTTGGTCAGGTGGATGCAGGTGAACGTCAGCAATTGCTTTTACCCCTGGTTTTTCATTACTCAGCTGATGAGCAAGTAAAGATCGAAGAGTGTAAAGATGCATTGGAAGAAGTCGGTGTATTTTTGGAAGCATTCGGGCCAGCGACGTATACCGTGAAAGAATATCCTTCATGGTTCCCTGAAGGACAAGCTACCTCGATTATAGAAGAAATGATTGAGCAAGTACTTGAGAAACGCAAAGTCGATGTCGAGAAATTGCGTGAAGAAAGCGCCATTATGATGAGTTGTAAAAAATCTATTAAAGCAAACTATTACTTAAGGCAAGAAGATATGGAACGATTACTAACTGATCTAGGGGCTTGTCATAATCCTTATACATGTCCGCATGGTCGTCCGGTATTGATCCATTTTACAACGTATGAATTAGAGAAAATGTTTAAACGAGTGATGTAACAGAGCACATCAGAAAGGAGCGATTATATGTTTTCTACATTAGAAAGATCAAGCAGAATTCAGGACTTGAGAAACTTTTCATTCGATGTTTTAGTTGTCGGTGGAGGGATTACAGGTGCGGGTATCGCATTGGATGCGGCTGCGAGAGGATTTTCGGTTGCCCTTATTGATATGCAAGATTTTGCGGCGGGAACATCTAGCCGTTCAACAAAACTGATACATGGTGGCTTGCGCTATTTAAAACAATTGGAAGTGAAAATAGTGGCAGAAACGGGAAAGGAACGAGAAATCGTTTTCCGTAATTCTCGAAATATCACGAAATCAAGACCTATGCTATTGCCGATCTATCAAAAAGGAACGTATGGCAAGTACTCTACTTCGGCTGGACTTCTCATCTATGATTTACTAGCAGGTGTAAAGCCTGCAGAACGACGTGAGATGTTGACGAAAGAAGAAACGGCTGAACTTGAACCACTACTGAAAAAGGAAGGGTTACAAGGTGGCGGGCATTATGTGGAGTATCAGACCGATGATGCACGTTTGACGATTGAAGTACTGAAGAAAGCAGCAGAAAAAGGTGCGCTTTGCCTAAATTATATGAAGTGTGAACAATTCAACTTTGAGAAAGATCGTATCGTTGGGGCAGTCTTAAGTGATCAACTAACCGGCGACCGATTTTCCGTAGAGGCTTCTATCGTGATCAATGCATCAGGTCCATGGGTTGACGAGTTGCAAAAGAAAATCAGCAGCAAACATAAGAAACGATTGCATATTACGAAAGGTGCCCATATTGTAGTAGATCGATCTATATTCCCGTTGCAGCAAGCAATTTATTTTGATAACTCGGATGGGAGAATGTTATTCGCCATTCCGCGAGATAATAAAGCGTATATCGGTACGACTGATACATTTTATTCGGATAATAAACAGCATCCTACAGCGACAGAAGAAGATATACACTACATCATTAATGCGGTACGCGAAATATTCCCAAGCATTCATCTTCAACGAAAACATGTGGAATCTACGTGGGCAGGAATTCGTCCATTGATTGCGCAAGAAGGTAAGGATGCATCTGAAATTTCAAGAAGAGATGAAGTGTGGGAAACAGTTCCTGGATTGCTGACGATTGCAGGAGGGAAGTTAACAGGCTACCGGCAGATGGCGGAAGTCGTAGTGGATCGAATTAATGAACAGCTAGAAAAGCCATCTATCAAGCAATGTGAAACGAAGAATATCGCCGTTTCAGGAAGTGACTTTATAGACGATGCAGCGTTGAAGCAATTTATTGATCTACAGGCGGAACGAGCACCTCAGTTCGGCTTAACTCCACAGCAAGGAGCACGTCTTGCTGCGTTTTATGGTAGAAATAGTGATGAAATTTTCCAATTCGCCCACGCAATTTCAGCAGAAGAGAACAATTTGCCAATAAGTTTACGTGCAGAGATCTTATATGGAATTCATCGTGAAATGGTCACATCGCCAAGTGATTTCTTTATTCGTAGAAAAGGGGATTTATATTTCCAAATCGATGTGGTGGAGTCATTGGCGACACAAGTAACCGACTATATGGCAAAGTTGTTGCGTTACACGGACAGTGAGAAATCTATTCATGAAAATGACTTGAAAAATGCGATTGCGGAAGCGAAAGGAAGTGCACGTTCATGACAGACCAGTGGATAGAAATGCGTGATGGTACTAAAGTGTATAGTACAAGCTATACACCTGAAACTAGGCCAGTTGCTCGTGTGCATATCATTCACGGATTGGCAGAACATAGCGGTCGCTATAAAAGATTCGCAGAGTACTTACAGTCACAAGGGTATGTCGTTACGTTGCATGACCAAAGGGGACACGGTAAGACGGCTACAGAAAACGGTCCTGTATACGGCTATATAGGTAGGTCTGCCACATTTGATCAATTGGTGGATGATACGTTTGAAGTGAATCAAGCATATCAACTACAATACCCAGAGCTGCCAGCAGTACTATTCGGACATAGTATGGGTTCCTTTGTTGCAAGGCGTTATATCCAGCTATACGGTTCTACGCTAAGCAAAGTCATTCTATCGGGTACTGGAACCAATTCTAAGCTCACTGCACATGCTGCGATTGCATTCGCCGCGTATAGAGAAAATAAATTCCCTAAAGAGCAACCGGATAAATTTTTAAACGGTTTGGTGTTTGGCGAATATTCAAAACAATTTCCTGGGGAAGGTGAATTTGCTTGGCTATCACGCGATATAGAAAGTGTAGTTGATTACAAAGAGGATGAGGCATGTGGATTTGTTCCGACTGCTCAACTGTTTCGTGTGTTGATTGAAGGAATGAATTCATTGGAAGTGCCTGAATTCTTGTTAAATATTCCGAATGAATTACCAATTTTATTACTTTCAGGTACAGATGACTTAGTAGGAGACCGTGCTAAAGGTGTGTGGAAAGTAGCCAAACAATTCGATAAAGCTAATCAACAGCGAGTCACTGTACAGCTCTATGAAGGTGGAAGACATGAGATGCTTCAGGAAACTAACTATAAACAAGTGTATACAACTATCGTGGAATGGATGAAACGACATGAACCTACCCGTTGAGGTACTAGCAGTAGTAGGGCCGACTGCTTCAGGGAAAACAGCGCTCAGCGTGGCACTTGCAAAACTATTTAATGGAGAAATCATTAATGGTGATGCGATGCAAGTATATAAAGAATTGGATATCGGTACGGCAAAGATTCACTGTTCTGAGATGCAAGGGATTCCACATCATTTCTTTGATGTAAAAGAACCAACAGAATCATTTTCTGTAGCGGAATATCAACTAGCAGTCAGGCAATGGATTGCCGATATTCAATCTCGCGGAAAATTACCTATTATTGTCGGTGGCAGTGGAATGTATGTTCAGTCGGTTTTATTCGATTATCGATTTACAGAACAAGCAGCTGATCCGAAAGTGCGAGTGCGTTTAGAGCGAGAGCTTGAATCAGAAGGCGCAGATGTATTGCACGCAAGACTAGCAGAATTGGATCCGAAAAGTGCAGAGAAAATTCATCCAAATAATCATAGACGTCTAGTGCGTGCGCTTGAGATACTCGAAGTGACGGGTCAAACAAAGCAAGACCATGAACAACAACAAGGGAATCAGCCTATGTATCATTCCTTAATTATTGGATTAGATCTTCCTAGGGAATTACTATATGAGCGAATCAATCTGCGTGTAGAACAAATGGTTCAAGCGGGATTATTTAATGAGGTACAGCAACTCTGGAATAAAGGAATTCGTCAAAATCAATCAGTACAAGCAATAGGCTATAAAGAACTGATCTCCTATTTTGATGGACTATTGACAAAACAGCAGGCAATAGAAGCGGTAATGAAAAACACACGCAATTATGCAAAAAGGCAGCTGACCTACTTCCGCAATAAATTGCCTGTCCAGTGGGTAGATGCGAATCAGTCGGGGGAAGAAGTTTTTCAAACAACTTGTAAGATAATAAAGGATTTTCAGAAGTGAGTATGGAATAACTAAATAACAGGGACAAGGAGGCAATTGAATGGCACAAGGAAATATGCAAGATACATTTTTAAATTCCTTACGTAAGAACAACACATTCGTTACAATTTTTTTACTAAATGGTTTTCAATTGAAAGGTCTCATCAAGTCATATGATAATTATACGGTTCTATTAGAAACAGATGGTAAACAACAGCTTATTTATAAGCATGCTATTTCTACGTATGCGCCAGCAAAACCAGTTATTTTAAAAGACGAACAATAAACAGGCGCTTGCCTGTTTTTTTGTTGTCTTTCATTTGGTATATAGACTTCATCTGGTAAAATAGAATATGATCAAATGAAATGAGGTACTACATATGCAAATTACACCCATTAATGAAGAATTACTAACAAAATCACAAGAAGCGGAAGAACTAATCGCTCCGTATGTGAAGAAAGTAGAAGAAATTGCGTTTTTTAACCAAAGAAAAGTCTTACAGGCATTCAAGAAAAATCAAGTAAGCGACTTTCATTTATCAGGCTCAACAGGTTATGGCTATGACGACAGTGGCCGTGATGTATTGGAACAAGTGTATTCGGATGTGTTCGGAGCGGAAGACTGTCTTGTAAGAAATCAAATTATCTCGGGCACGCATGCCATTACAATCAGCTTGTTCGGGATATTGCGCCCAGGTGACGAACTACTTTATATTACAGGTAAACCATACGACACGTTGGAATCTATCATTTCCGGCAACGGCAAAGATACGGGTTCACTTGAGGATTTTCAGATTTCTTATCAGCATATTGATTTGAACGAGGATGGTTCTGTTGATTACGAGAAAGCAAAAGAGACGATTTCAGAGAAGACGAAAATCGTAGCGATCCAACGTTCGAAAGGCTATTCAAGTAATCCATCATTCAGAATCCATGAAATTGAAGCGATTATTAAAGAAATCCGCAAAATGAAAGAAGATGTCGTAGTCTTTGTAGACAATTGCTATGGAGAATTTGTGGAAATGAAAGAGCCTGTAGAAGTTGGAGCAGATCTAATGGCAGGCTCGCTCATAAAAAATCCAGGCGGTGGACTTGCTAGAACAGGTGGTTACATTGCAGGCAGAAAAGACTTGGTTGAAAAGTGTGCTTATCGTATGACTTCTCCAGGCCTTGGAGCTGAAGCAGGGGCTTCACTCGATACGTTACTTGAGATGTACCAAGGATTCTTCTTAGCGCCACACGTAGTCAGTCAGGCGGTTAAAGGCGCGTTATTCACATCGGCATTTTTCGCAAGCTTCGGTATGGATACAACACCGCATTACAGTGAGCTTCGAACGGATTTAATTCAATCGGTGAACTTTTTAAATGCTGAACAAATGATTGCGTTTTGTCAGATGATCCAGCAAAACTCACCAATTAATGCTCAATATGCCCCAGAGCCATCTTACATGCCCGGTTATGCTGATGACGTCATCATGGCTGCGGGTACATTCATTCAAGGTTCCAGTATTGAGTTGACAGCTGACGGTCCGATCAGACCGCCATACACAGCATATATTCAAGGTGGATTGACTTATGAACATGTAAAATCTGCAATACTAGATTCGATGGAACAATTGCTTGAAAAGAAGTTGGTATAAAGAAAAAAGTGTATCGAAAACCTCTTGAGGTTTCTCGATACACTTTTTTTCATTAATGAATCATCCGAAATACACCGATCACTTTTCCAAGAATGGAAACTTGATCTACAATGATCGGCTCCATGGAAGAGTTTTCTGGTTGGAGTCGAAAATAATCTTTTTCTTTAAAGAAACGTTTAACGGTTGCTTCATCTTCTTCTGTCATAGCTACGACAATTTCCCCATTGCTTGCAGAGTGCGTTTGTCTGACAATCACACGGTCTCCGTTTAGGATGCCGGCTTCAATCATACTGTCTCCTACAATCTCCAACATAAAGATTTCATCCTCTGAGGAACCAAATGTATCCGGCAATGGGAAGTACTCTTCAATATTTTCAATCGTCGTAATTGGATTGCCTGCTGTAACTTTACCAATCAACGGCACATGCATAACGCCATTTTTTAGTTCATCTAGTCCTTCTGGATCCAAAATTTCAATAGCTCGGGGTTTTGTCGGGTCCCTGCGTATGAAACCTTTACTCTCGAGTCGTGATAAGTGACCGTGAACCGTAGAACTTGATGCAAGACCTACAGCTTCTCCAATTTCACGAACGGAAGGGGGATAACCTTTTAAACGCACTTCATCTTTTATGAAAGCAAGTATTTCTTCTTGTCTCTTTGATATTTTCTTCAACAGATTCACCTCTTCTACTAGTTTGCGAGCAATGGTATACTGAACCATTATTTTGAATATAGTATAACATGTGTTCGATTACTAATCAAACAAAGGTTCTAATTTTGCTTGACATAGAATCATATGTTCTCTTATAATTAAGAACAAGTATTCCGAACATGCATTCTAAATACGCGAATTCGAGGAGGAGTTAAAATGGAGTTTATTAAAGAATTTATCAAAAATAATTATTATTTCGCAGTATTATTAGCAGTTTGTGTATCTTTTGCCTGGCTTCAATTTGATAAAATAGCCGAGGAAGATCACTACATAGAAATCGTTATTAATGAAGGGGATACACTTTGGCAGCTGGCTTCTAACTACTCAGAAGATATACCCACAACCCACTGGATTGAACAGGTGCGTTCACTAAATGAATTACCTACTGACCAAATCGTTTCAGGTGAATTACTCCGTGTGCCTGTTAAAATTAATAAACAAACAGATATCCAGGTAGCTGAAATAGGAGTAGGATCTAAATGACAGAAAAGAAATGTGTAATATACTGCCGTGTGAGTACGGAAAAAGAAACACAAGAACAATCTATTGTGAGACAGCAAGAGGAGCTTGAAAAATTAGCTGCTGAGCTATCCTATGATTGTGTTGGCATCTATACGGATCGGCAAAGTGGATATGATATGGATCGTGAAGGTCTTCTATCCATGTTGGATCAAATCCAAAACGATACAGTGGATGCAGTATTCATTCAAGATGAAACACGATTAGGACGAGGGAATGCTAGGGTTGCGATTTTGCATGTAATTGCTAAAAGTGAAACGACTGTGATTACCAATCATTCAAACGGTACGATTGAACTGAATGAAATGGATTCCATGTTACTAGAAATTCTCGCAATCGTAGAAGAATATCAACGAAAACTACATAATGCAAAAATACGTAGAGGAATGAAGCGTGCTGTTGACAGAGGCTATGATCCATCAAAGAATCTGCGAAATATTGACCAGGGACCGGGGCGTGAAAGACTTGAACTTCCAATAGAAGAAATTGTCTCACTTCGTAACAAAGGTCTCACATATGAAGAAATTGCAACAGTATTAAATGGATTAGGCCATGCGGTCAGTAAAGCGACAGTTCATAGAAGATATAAAGAGTTTATAGCGCAAGAACACTAATAGGTTGCACTTTTCCTCCAGGTTGTTTACATTTTATTAAACGACTAACTTTTGGAGGGTTTTAAAGATGCTATCAGAAAAGAAAATAAAACGTATTAATGAATTGGCAAATAAAAAGAAAACAACAGGATTATCGATTGAAGAGGCAAAAGAACAGACGCGGTTGAGAAAGGAATACTTGGAATCATTCCGTACAAGCATGCGTGAAACGATCGAATCGGTCAAAGTAGTAGATCCAGAAGGAAATGATGTAACACCAGATAAAGTTAAACAAGCAAGGGCGAATCAAAAACCTTTAAATTGATGATAGGTAAAGGATTAACATTGTAATTAACTCTAGAATTGACTACACTAGAGAAGGAATATGTACTATAAAACACTCATATGAGACAGGATGGAAAGGATGTACAGCATGACCGAAAAAATCGATCAACTGGCAATAACGACAATCCGAACATTATCAATCGATGCAATTGAAAAAGCAAATTCTGGTCACCCGGGATTACCGATGGGTGCAGCACCGATGGCTTACACACTATGGACGCAACATTTACACCATAATCCATCAAACCCACAATGGTTCAATCGTGACCGTTTTGTACTTTCAGCAGGACACGGCTCGATGTTACTCTACAGCTTGTTGCATCTAAGCGGTTACGGCTTGACTATTGAGGACATAAAGAATTTCAGACAATGGGATTCCAAGACCCCTGGACATCCAGAGTATGGACATACAGTAGGAGTTGAAGCAACGACAGGGCCGCTTGGACAAGGAATTGGTATGTCTGTAGGTATGGCAATGGCTGAAAAACATCTTGCAGCAATATATAACAAACCCGGTTTCGATATTGTCGATCACTACACATATGCACTATGCGGAGATGGAGATTTGATGGAAGGTGTAGCAGCAGAGGCAATTTCCATGGCTGGCCACCTTCAATTAAATAAACTAATCGTGCTATATGACAGTAACGACATCTCTTTAGATGGCGATTTGGATATGTCATTCTCTGAAAACATTAGAAAGCGCTTTGAATCATATGGCTGGAACTATGCACGCGTTGAAGATGGAAATGACACAAGATCCGTTTCTGATGCAATTGAAAAAGCAAAAGGCAATACTGGCGGACCGACAATCATTGAAGTAAAAACTGTGATCGGCTATGGTTCACCAAACAAGTCTGGTAAAGCAGATGCACACGGTGCACCATTAGGTGAAGATGAAATGGCACTTACGAAAGAGTATTATAAGTGGACATTCGAAGAGGACTTCTACGTTCCTGAAGAAGTCTATGACCGTTTTAATTCAGCAACGGATCAACTTGGTGTTCAATCAGAGCAACAATGGAATGATTTGTTCGCAAGCTATGAAAATGAACATAAAGAATTGGCTGCACAGTTTAAACAAGCAATTGCGAATGAACTTCCTGGCGATTTAAAAGAACAAATGCCGGTTTATGAAGCAGGTGCTTCTGTAGCGACTCGTTCAGCATCTGGTGAGTCAATCAATGCGTTAGCAAATGCAGTTCCAGCTTTATTCGGCGGTAGTGCGGACCTTGCGGGTTCAAACAAGACGACGATCAAGAACGCGGGCGATTTCACTGCTGATGACTATGCTGGACGTAATATATGGTTTGGTGTACGTGAATTCGCAATGGGGACTGCTCTAAACGGCATGTCTCTTCACGGTGGAGTGAAAGTGTTTGGCGGAACTTTCTTCGTGTTTAGTGACTATGTACGTCCTGCTATTCGATTGTCTGCATTAATGGGCCTACCTGTAACGTATGTCTTCACACATGATAGCGTAGCGGTCGGAGAAGACGGACCTACACATGAACCTGTTGAGCAATTGGCTTCTTTACGTGCAATGCCTGGATTGTCTATCATTCGTCCAGCTGATGGAAACGAAACATCCGCAGCCTGGCATATAGCTGCCACTTCAAAAGACACACCAACTGTCTTAGTATTGTCTAGACAAAATCTTGAAGTATTGCCTAAATCGCAAGAACTTGCGATGGAATATGTACCAAAAGGTGCGTATGTCGTATCACCTGCTACTAAAGAACAAGCGGACGGTTTACTGCTTGCAAGTGGCTCGGAAGTAAGTCTAGCGGTTGAAGCACAGAAAGCTCTAAAAGAACATAATATCGACGTCAGTGTCGTCTCAATGCCTTCGTGGGATCTATTTGAGAAGCAAGATCAAGCGTATAAAGATTCTGTTCTTCCAAAGAACATTAAGAAGAGAGTAGCGATTGAGATGGGAGCTTCCCTTGGGTGGCATAAATACTCAGGTGATGAAGGAACCGTCGTGGCAATCGATACTTTCGGTGCAAGTGCTCCAGGCGAGTTAGTCATTGAAAAGTATGGCTTTACTGTAGAAAATGTTGTAAAAGAAATGACAAATCTATTAAATAACTAAGTATACACAACGCACGGCTCTTATTATTAAAGAGCCGTGTATTTTTTTGCGCAGCTTTACGACAATAATAGTGATGAAGTTTTCCGCAAACTGACACGATTTACTTCGGACAAGTTCTATGATAGGTAGTAGGAGGTGTTCGTTATGAGGAAGTATGAAATTTTTAAAATCAAGTCAGCGTATCAATCCTTCATAATGGGGCGTGAACGTTTATTATTTGAGCTGCTAACAGTAGGCCCTTCTACAAGCTATCAAGAAATTGAATATTTATGTGATCGGTTGAATCAAAGGGAACTGGATAGCATCATTCAGAATACCTTAAGTAAAAATTTTGATGAACTGGATTCATATCATAATGAATATCGATTGACACACTTAATCAAGGGAGAGGTCTTCATCAAAATGGGTACACACAGTATAGAAGTGTACTGCCAAGGTTCAAGAATGTTGGACTTAGATTTATTTGTAGCACTATCATCTTCTACAGATCGTTTTTTTGCAGTCATGAATGAACAGGAAGAATGCGGGTGGCTCAAACCACTTAAACACTCTGAACGCATGATTCTAGAAAATACAATGATGTAAAAACTTCCGCACAATTTGCGTACAGTCATTGCTATTCACTGCTGCTATGTTGTATAATCCTTCTTGGTAGTATGTAATCGAACTATTTTTATGAGGGAGGTTTGGCAGTAATGACTTTATGGATAGCAATTTTATTGATCGTCGTCGCTTTGATCGGCGGAGTAGCACTCGGCTTTTTCATAGCACGTAAATATATGATGAATTATTTGAAGGAAAATCCGCCAATTAATGAACAAATGTTACGTATGATGATGATGCAAATGGGACAGAAACCTTCTCAAAAGAAAATTAATCAAATGATGGCTCAGATGAACAAGGTTCAAGATAAGCCTGCTAAAAAAAAATAAGTAAAACTCCGTGATCAGCAAATTTGCTAACACGGAGCTTTTTTAGTTTTTACTGTATAATCTTGTCTTTAATATAAACGGAATCGATTTAAAAACCTTTGAACCGTTTGTAGATATTCATCGGGATTATCATTGTAAGATTTGGCATGTGCCCCTTTAGCGAAAAGCTTCATCATTTTATCGCCTTCTTTTAATTCGTATAACTCTTCCGTCATATGAGGCAAAATAAAAGTGTCTTCCAAACTGTGTATGAATAATACGGGTTTATCAATAAACTTCATCACTTCGCGGGGAGACACAGCTGCAGAAGTATAGCCATCACGTATTTTTAAAAATAAATTGGCGATTCGCAAGCTCATGGAAGTCTTAAATGGCATCTCTGTACGAATGATATGCAATAGTTGCTCTGAGAAATCCGAAAATGGACAATCTGATATATAGAAATCTGCTTCATCCTCATACGTACCTGCGTATAACAGCGTAGTGGCAGCACCCATAGATTCTCCGTGAATGCCAATCAAAGCGCGCTTACCTACACGTTTACGAACAGCTGTCACGATTTCTTTCAAATCCATTTTTTCATAAAATCCAAAACTCGTTGTTTTTCCACCCGAATCACCATGCCGCCGATGGTCAAAAATAACGGAATTAAATCCTAAGCGTTCAAACAAACGTGCATATTTGATGGAATTTACTTTGTTTTCCGTTACACCATGGCAAATAACAACCGTTCGCGTTGTATCTAAAGGTCGCAAGAAAATTGCACGTAAGTTATAGCCGTTAGGTGATGGAATCCAAATATCATCTTTTCTTACAGTTTCAAACCACTGATGATCAAAACGTTTAGCAATCATCTCGCGCTGCAAAATAAATTCAGAGTCCTTTATTTTTAAATACATCAGTCGATTCGTGACAAGAATCCCGAAAATTGTTAAAAACGCTGTAATAATACTTGATGCAATACCGACAATATACATTACTCTACGTTTCACCAAAATCCTCCCTTCTATTTTCTATTGTCTTTTATATAAGTTATACATTGCGGTATCGATAGGACGTGACAAATAAGGTGCAACTTCATCTACTGAAGCACATATTTTATCCATATCAACCCCTGTTTCTATCCCGACAGACTGCAATAGATATAACACATCTTCCGTTGCAACATTGCCTGTAGCACCAGGCGCAAAAGGACAGCCACCAAGACCACCTGCAGAAGTATCGAATCGATCAACCCCTGCTTGTAAAGAGGCATAAATATTAGCCAATCCTAATTTACGCGTATCATGGAAATGTGCTGTAATCAAAATATTTGGGAACTTTGTCTTTAGTGTTTTAAATAAAGTAAAACTTCCCAAAGGGTTTGCCATACCGTCAGTGTCGGCCACACTTAATTCATCTACACCCATATCGACAAATTTTTCGCAAAGGGCCAGAGTTTGTTTAGGTGGAATAACTCCTTCATACGGACAGTGAAATGCTGTGGAGATACAGGCTCTCACAAAATGATGATCTATTTTGAGCTGATCGACAATAGGTCGTAGTGTCTCCACGCTTCCCGCAGTGGAGCGATTAATATTATGTCGATTGAATGTGTCACTTACACCCACAAAGACCGCCACACTATCTGCGCCAGCTTTTAAGGCATTCTCAACACCATGTGCGTTCGGTGTGAGGACAAGTTGCCTGCCTGTTTTACATACCCGGTCCATAATTTCTTTAGAATCAGACATTTGCGGAACCCACTTAGCCGATACGAAAGAAGTCACTTCCATTTCCTGTATGCCGGCTTGCTGTAAAGAATGTATAAAAGCTAATTTTTGATCAGTAGGAATACTGTTTTTTTCATTTTGTAAACCATCGCGCGGTCCAACCTCGATTAACGTCACGTTTTTTGGTAAACTATACATAAACATCCCCCTCCATCTATTGTACGTAATGTAAGCGAGTAAGGGCAATGTAAAACCCTTGACAATTAACTGGATAATAACAATGAAATGCAAATTATTTATTAAATAGAAAGTAGTGAAAATATGTCAAAAAAACAACGAAAAGCATCAACTAACCAAAAGAACAATACAGTAGATGATTCTGCAACTTCACTTTCAGATTTAATGAGCGATGATGTGTTAGCTAAATTAAAAGGAATGAAACAAGAAATGAAGGCGGAAGAAGAAATAAAATTGGAACAGGAAAAAGAAAAGCGTATTCAAGAGCGAAAAGAACGTGAAAAAAATAAAAGTTTTGAAGAATTACTAGATGAGTATGGGTATGATGGAACAATGTATTAAGAAGACTATATAAATAGGTGTGGGGTTACGTATACTAATTAAGTAAGTGCTTTATTAAAAGACCTTTTATAAAGGAGAGGAATTAATGAAGTTTTTGTATATTATGTATCGTGAGAAGCTAAATATTCAAAACGAACTTACATCCCAAAATAATTTAAAACGTGTTCATTTAGCACCCATTGAGCATCCAATTGTTCATTGGATGCAAAGGAATCTAGAAACGATTCAAATACTGGATTCTGTTATATATTATGATCTATCAAAAGAAAAGGTAGAGAATTTTTATAGTACTTTATTAGATGCACATGCAGAAAAATCCAAGACCTCTCCAAGACCTTGGAAATACTTGCCCATCCCAACAGAAGAACAGTATATTTATCCAATTGCGCAATATGAAAAAGAATATGGTATCACGTATTACGAATCTTTATACAAGTACATAACGGTTTTTGGGGTCATATTAAATATCTTTGACTTTCAAGATAATCAATTAATTGTATTTATTCAATAGAAATGAAGAACGTGTTCAGGAGGATATAAAATGAAACAGCTCGATGTTAAACTTTACGAGTATTTACTAGCAAAACTCCCTGAAATTACTACTTCCTGGCTAGCGATGAGAAAAGTGGAAAAAGATTCAATTTATTCGCTTAGTGCCCATCCTGAAATGGAAGAAACACTTCGGGAACAAAATAAATTCACGAATTTGACAGTCATTAGTAGTTTGCTTGATGATCCTGAAATCTTTGAAAAAAATAAAATAGAATGGGCAGCCGTTGTCGCTCTAAGTAGAGTGAACAGCAATACACCCATAGAAGAAGTAATAAAGGCTTTGAGTAAGCTTCGTATAACTTACTGGCGCTTAATAAAGAAATTTCAGTTAGTGAATGCAGATGAGATTAAACTTGAAGATTATATGCGGTGGAGTGAAACGCTCAATAATGCATTTGATCAGATTTATATCGGTTTTGCAGAAACTTATAATGAATATATCAATAGCAAGTTCGATGTTCAACAAAGTTTGATTAATGAATTGAGCTCACCAGTCATCAAAATTACCGATAAAATTGGAGTAGTACCGCTAATTGGAGAAATGGATGAACTGCGAGCACGCATTTTGTTGGAAAGTATTCCCGAAAAAAGTTTAGAGGCTGACATTGAACATTTATTCATTGATTTATCGGGAGTGACGGTAATTGATACACTGGTAGCCCAACAAATTTTTCAGGTGACAAAAGTTTTATCTTTATTAGGAACGAGATGCACAATTACAGGTATCTTACCAGCAATTGCTCAAGCTTCTACAGAGCTTGGTTTAGATTTCACGAATATCCAAACATTTAGTTCCTTGCAATTAGCATTCACGAAAGAATTTTTAATTATGGAACAGTAAAAACCAAGTCACTTATAAGGTGACTTGGTTTTTATGATTTATTTACATTTTTCTTGGAAATCGAGCATGAATTTCTGCAAGGCCTGACATGCTTCAACTGGTACTGCATTGTAAGCTGAGGCACGACATCCGCCTACAGAACGGTGGCCGTTTAGGCCGACGAATCCTGCCTCTTTCGCTTCTTGCAAGAATTGTTTTTCCAACTCTTCATCTGCTACACGGAAGGTGATGTTCATCAATGAACGACTGCCTTTTTCAGCATGTCCTGTATAGAAACCATTGCTATTGTCAATCACGTCATAGATTAAGTTCGCTTTTTCTTCATTGCGCTTTGCGATCTTTTCCAAGCCGCCTTGTTGTTGCATCCAACCAAGAACTTCACCCAACATATAAATACCGAAAGACGGTGGTGTGTTATATAAAGAGTTACTTGACGAATGTGTACTATATTTCAAAATAGCCGGAATCTCGCTATTCGCATGATCCAACAAGTCTTTTCGGATAATTGCAACTGTAACACCTGAAGGTCCAAGGTTTTTTTGTGTGCCAGCATAGATCATTCCGAATTTACTGACATCGAGCGGTCTTGACAGAATATCACTTGACATATCCGCGATCAACGGAACATTTCCAGTGGAAGGGAAATCGTGGAATTGTGTGCCGAAAATTGTGTTATTTGATGTAATATGCACGTATGCATCCGTTTCTTCAAATGTAATTTCTTCGGAAGATGGGACGCGATTATAATTCACATCTTTTGTAGAAGCTGCTTCGTATACTTCACCGATTGTTTTTGCTTCTTTAAGTGCTTTGTCTGACCATGCGCCTGACATGATATAGCTCGCTTTTTTACCCTCGGCTAAGAAGTTCATCGGTACCATTGCAAATTGTAAACTGGCTCCACCTTGCAAGAATAGTACTTCATAGTTTTCAGGAATTGCGAATAACGAACGCAAACGTTCAATTGCTTGATTATGTACTTGTTCATAAGTAGCACTGCGGTGACTCATTTCCATAATAGACATTCCTGATTCTTTGAAATCCACTAGTTCAGATTGTGCTTTTTCTAGAACTTTGCGTGGAAGAGCGGATGGCCCCGCGTTAAAATTATAGACAGACTTTTGATTACTCAACAAAATCACTCCTTCATTAGTTTACAAACCTAAAGTAAAGTATATAGGAAAAACTCTACATGGGGAATAGCTATCTGCCAATTCGCAATAAATCGCTCAACCAATAAGATGTTCGTCTTGTTTGTTTCGTTAAGAAAATGGGTAAATTGTAATCAAGCAGCATGTACATAATTATGTAAAGTTCAGCTCAGATAAAGTCGAAACGAGGGAGATAGTATGAAAACAGATGGACGCAGAAAAAGTTCAAATGTAGAGGATCAAAGAGGGAGGGGTGGTAGAGGCGGAGGTGCGATCGCATTAGGCGGTGGTGGTCTTGGAATTGTCGGTATTATATTATTTCTCATTTTAGGTGGAAATCCAACTGATTTATTAGATAATAGTTCAGCAGTACCCGATCAGCCGTACGTGGAAACCGAACAAGACAAAGAATTGGCGGATTTTGTTTCGGTTGTGCTCGCGGATACAGAAGATATTTGGTCCGAGTTATTTGCTCAACAAGGAATTCAGTATGAGAATCCAACACTAGTTCTTTATTCAGGACAAGTGGATACAGCCTGTGGATACGGAAGTGCTGCTGCAGGACCATTTTATTGTCCGGGCGATCAAAAATTGTATATTGACTTAGCATTTTATAATGAGTTAAAGAGTACATTTAAAGCGCCCGGTGATTTTGCTATGGCCTATGTAGTAGCGCACGAAGTAGGACACCATGTGCAGACGCTACTTGGTATTTCGGATCAAGTGATGCCATTACGTCAAAAAATGAGTGAAGAGGAATTTAACAAATATTTAGTGAGATTTGAGTTGCAGGCAGATTATTTTGCAGGAGTATGGGCACATCATGCGAAAGGACGGGGCTACTTGGAGCAAGGAGATTTGCAAGAAGCGATTACTGCCGCGGGTGCGGTTGGTGACGACACGATCCAAAAGCGTGCAAGAGGGTATGTTGTTCCAGAGAGTTTCACACACGGTACAGCAAAACAACGAATTTATTGGTTTGAACATGGCTTTGAATTAGGTACGATTGATGGTGGAGACACATTTAAGCAAACCGAAAAATAAAAATCGCGAACATCATTTTGTTTTTCAAAATGACGTTCGCGATCTTTTATTTTGTTGCGGCTATAGCAGGTTCTGCTGGAATAATTTCTTCTTTTTCATTGCGTAGTCTTTTAATGTCCACACGAATGAGTAAGGAAATTACTAGAGCGACTGCGAATAAGCCAGCGAAGAACAGTAAGCTGCTTTCATAACTACCTGTAGTATCTTTCATCCAAGCGGCAAACATCGGCCCTGCCACACCAGCAGCAGACCAAGCTGTCAAAATGTAGCCGTGGATAGCCCCAAGTTGTCTCGTTCCAAAAATATCACCAATATACGCTGGTATAGAAGCGAAACCTCCTCCATAGCATGTATAGATTACGGCTAGTATGACTTGGAAAATAATTGCGTTTGTAGTGAACGGTAAAACAGCGAACAGAATAAGCTGAACGACGAAGAAGGTGGTATACGTATTCGGGCGCCCGATATAATCCGAAATCGCAGCCCAGCCAAGTCTTCCGGCCCCGTTAAAGATACCTAGTACACCAACTAGTGCAGCTGCTTGAATAGTCGTCATACCGATACTGTCAATCGCCATAGGTTTGGCGGCAGATAGAATCGCAATACCACACGTGACATTAATAAATAACATTAGCCATAAATAATAAAAGCGTTTCGTTTTGACTGCTTGATTTGCTGTTAATTGAGCAAGGTCTTCTTTAACATCAGTTTTACCTGAACGGACTTTTTCGATAAATCCAGGCGGTGCCCATCCTTCTTCCGGCTTTTCTAGATAAAGAGAAGAAAGCAACATGATAAGGAAATACGATACACCAAGAATATAAAAAGTGTTTTGTAATCCTACGTTGACGATCAAGTATTCCATGATTGGACTACTGATAGCTGCCGCGAATCCAAAGCCCATGATAGCCAGTCCCGTAGCCAGACCTCTGCGGTCGGGGAACCATTTGACCAGTGTAGAAACAGGTGCAATATATCCTACACCTAAGCCAATTCCACCGAGCATACCGTAAAAGACATACAGCATAGGTAATGAAGACATTCCTACTGCGAGTCCGGAACCCGTCACTCCCACTCCGAAGAACACAGCCGCAAGTAATCCTGCTTTTCTTGGACCGTATTTTTCTACAAAATGACCTAAAAAAGCAGCTGATAAACCAAGAAATAAAATGGCTATACTAAACGTCAGCTGTACTTGGCTTGTGGTCCATCCAAACTCTTCAATGAGTGGATTAGTGAAATTACTCCAGGCATAAACAGATCCGATGGAAATGTGGATACCTACTGCAGATAACGCGATCAGCCATCTGTTCTTCGTTTTTTTCATTCGTAGCCCTCCTTTTTAACCAAACCCTTTCACAGCGCTAATTCCAGTAATTAACCCCATGACTAGTTGGTATCGTAAATGGCTAGTTGACACACCACTTGGTCATAAAGTGGAAAGAAAAGGAATGTAATTATGCAATTACTGGAATGCAGCATAGGATTAAGGAGTATAGTATTATCAATTCACAGAATTGTCAATATTATTTTTTCCTGTAGTCGGAAAATTAGTAGTGTCACCCATAACGATTCTTTCAGGATGTGTGTACACGTTAAAAGATCCTCCGCGTATGAAACCGACCGTCGTTATTCCTAAATCGTCTGCTAAGCTCAAAGCTAATTCAGTAGGTGCAGATTTTGATAATACAATTTCACAACCGATCTTAGCGACTTTAAGCAAAATTTCGGAGGAGATTCGTCCACTGAATACAATGATCTTATCTCGCACAGAAATAGTGTTTTTCAAACAGTGACCATAAATTTTATCTAATGCATTATGGCGGCCGATATCCATTCGAGATAATAGCAATTGATTAGGCGCGCATAAAGCAGCATTGTGAACGCCACCAGTATGTCGGAACATTTCTGCCTGATCTTCCATTTGATTCATCAAGGAAAATATTTGTACGGGTGTCAGTTCAACAGAAATACTATCCATCTTTTTCGCTGTCAGTGCATCGTTTGCAAAGATAAATCCTTGTCTGCTCATGCCGCAACAAGATGTGATATACCGCTTATTTTGCAATTGTTCAAAGAAAGGATAGACTTTGTCAGTATCGACGTAAATGAAGCCGTTTTCCAGATCAAGTCGAATGTCTTTGATTTGTTCCCACTTCGGTACGATTCCTTCTGAAGCCAAGAATCCTACTGTCATATCCTCGATATATTCTGGTGTACATACAATCGTCGCAAATTCTTTATTGTTTAGTTTAATTGTGATTGCATATTCAACTGCGACCGGATCTTCTTTTTCAAAGGCTGTCCCATCCTGATATCGAATAATGGAACGTTGGTGTTGCTGTTTCATAATTCTTCCTCCCTTTTAGTCAATCGGTCGATCGAATAAAAATACTGAAACCGCAATATCATCATCGATTTTAAAATCGCTGAATAAATGCAGAAACTTCGCATCGACTAATTGTTCCAACCCTTCCGGCGGCTCTTTTGCATAGACTGCCTGAATCATGCTAGTTCGTGCGCGATGTACCATTTCTTTTCCCTCTGGTGTTCTTGCTATGAACTTTTCTGTCGGAGTCAAATTGCCATAGAGTGTAGAGACCACCATATTATCAATAAATATTGTATGAATTCGTTCGGGACCTTTGCCAAATAAGTCTTTTCGTAATTTACGGATGATATCATTAAATTCATGAACTTTCTTCATAGGACACTTCCTTTAATTATTTACAGAATAGTCTAATTATTTGAGATTAGGCATTGTATTATACGCTTTATTACTTTATACTAAATACATAACAGATGGAAATCTAGTATGTGATTGCTAGGAGTTCATCCACCTACATGTAATAGTAAGTATGGATTGGTTCTTTAGCAAGTCCTGTTAAGAAGCTATTCCACCATAAAAAAATACCGTCATGACGGTTTTTTTATGGTGGATTTTTTATTTGAGAAGGAGGACGCCTGTATGTCAATTTCAATTAATGATAAGATTTTTAACTTCGAACCAGGGTCGACACTCATTCAAATCATCAATGCAAATAAGATTGAGCACCCACAAATATGTTATTTGCCAGAAGTCGATCCGATACAGACATGTGATACATGTATTGTCGAAGTAAATGGTGAATTAACACGTGCTTGTTCAACACAAGCTGTCGACGGCATGGATGTAAAATTAGCGTCCCCGCGTGCAAAGGAAGCACAAACGGAAGCGATGGATCGGATTTTAGAAAATCATTTACTATATTGTACCGTTTGTGATAACAATAACGGAAACTGTAAAGTACATAATACCGTGGCACTTATGGAAGTGGAAGAACAAAAATATCCATACGAGCCGAAATGTTCAAAAGATGCGGTGGATTTCACTCACCCGTTCTATCGTTACGATCCGAATCAATGTATAGCTTGTGGTCAGTGCGTGGAAGTGTGTCAAAACTTACAAGTTAATGAAACTCTTTCAATCGACTGGGAACGTGATCGTCCAATTGTTCTATGGGATGGCGGAGCGAAGATTAATGATTCTTCTTGCGTAGGCTGTGGCCATTGTATTACGGTTTGTCCATGTAATGCCCTGATGGAAAAAACGATGCTGGGTGAAGCTGGATTTATGACGAAGATGAGTGACGAGCTGATGGAGCCTATGGTTGATTTGATCAAGGATGTAGAACCAGGTTACAGCAGTATCATGGCAATATCCGATGTAGAATCCGCGATGAGAGAATCCACGATCGAAAAAACGAAAACTGTCTGCACATTTTGTGGAGTAGGTTGTTCATTCGAAGTATGGACAAAAGATCGTACCATATTAAAAATTCAACCGGTTTCCGATGCACCTGTCAACCAGATTTCTACTTGTGTGAAAGGGAAATTTGGTTGGGACTTTGTGAATAGTGAAGAACGAATCACAACGCCTCTTATTCGTAAAGGTGATGACTTTGTTGAAGCATCATGGGAAGAAGCGTTGGATTTAGTTGCGAAAAATCTAGGTCAAATCCGTGACGAGCATGGCAAAGACGGAATCGGCGTCATCTCCTCGTCAAAAATCACGAATGAAGAGAACTATGTCATTCAAAAATTTGCTCGACAAGTATTTGGTACAAATAACGTAGATAATTGTTCTCGTTACTGTCAGTCTCCCGCGACAGACGGATTATTCCGTACGGTAGGAATGGGTGGCGACGCTGGAACGATTAAAGATATTGCCGAAGCAGGCTTGGTCATCATTGTAGGTGCAAATCCAGCAGAAGGTCATCCGGTTCTTGCGACACGTGTAAAGCGCGCGCATAAGCTACACGGTCAAAAGTTAATTGTAGCTGACCTGAGAAAGCATGAAATGGCTGAACGCGCAGATATCTTTATGACACCTCAGCAAGGAACGGACCAAGTATGGCTAATGGCGGTGACAAAATACTTAATCGACCAAGGCTGGCATGATCAGCAGTTCATTGATGAAAATGTTCTTCACTTTGATGATTTTAATGAAGTATTGAATCGCTATACTCTTGAATATGCAGAAAAAGTAACAGGTGTTTCAAAAGAAGTACTGATTCAAACAGCTGAATTGATTCGTGATGCAGATGGTACATGTATCTTATGGGGAATGGGTGTTACACAAAATACAGGCGGTTCCGATACTTCAGCGGCAATTTCCAATCTGTTGCTAGCATCAGGAAATTACCGTCGTCCAGGCGCAGGTGCTTATCCATTACGCGGACACAACAACGTACAAGGTGCTTGTGATATGGGAAGCTTGCCTGGTTGGTTGCCTGGCTATCAGCACATTACAGACGACGCAGCACGAGAGAAATTTGAACGTGCTTATGGTGTAGAGATAGAAGGTAAACCGGGTCTTGATAATATTCAAATGCTTCACTCGATTGATGAAGGTGTTATGAAGGGGATGTACATTGTAGGGGAAGATATGGCACTGGTGGATTCCAATGCAAACTATGTTCATGACGTACTGTCAAAGCTCGACTTCCTTGTGGTACAAGATATCTTCTTCTCACGCACAGCACAATACGCAGACGTCATTTTACCTGCAGTGCCATCCCTTGAAAAAGACGGTACATTTACTAATACGGAGCGCCGAGTACAACGACTTTATAAAGCGTTGCCGAATAAAGGTGACTCTCGCCAAGATTGGTGGATCATCCAAGAAGTTGCCAATCGATTAGGCGCTAACTGGAATTACACACATCCAGGTGACATATTCGCTGAGATGACAAGTTTGAGTCCTATGTTCGGAGAAGCTTCTTACGAGAAGTTGGAAGGTTGGGGTAGTTTCCTTTGGGGAAGTCTAGAAGGGAAGAATACACCACTTCTTTATACAGATGGATTTAACTTCCCAGACAAGAAAGCACGCTTTGCATTATCGGATTGGGTTGAACCAGTAAAGTTCCCTGATGAATTTGATCTTCATATCAACAATGGCCGTATGCTTGAACATTTCCATGAAGGAAATATGACGAATAAATCTGAAGGTATCCAAGAAAAAGTACCCAATATATTTGTGGAGATTTCACCTGAATTGGCAAAAGAACGTGGTGTAGTCACAGGTACTTATGTAAGACTCATTTCTCCATATGGAGCGTTGAAGCTTCCTGCACTGGTAACAGATAGAGTACGGAAAAACGAATTATTTTTACCGATGAACTCAGTTGATAAGCAGTCAGCAATCAACTTCCTAACAGGGCCTGCTAAAGATGAACGAACGAATACGCCTGCATACAAGCAGACAAAGGTTCGCATGGAAGTGCTTGAGAAGCAGGGAGACGATCCATTACCTAAGAGCAACCATCGTGATAAGAAACGCCATCCACAAAATGGTGTAGAAGTAGAGCGGAAGTGGAATCGACCGGGATATGTCCAATTAACAGATCAATAACTAGTGAGGTGAATATCAATGGCGGCACCCATAACTTCTATTAAAAGAACAGAACGATCCGAACTGGAAATACAGCAGGAGAAGTTGGCTGAACTGCAGAAACAAATTGCTGAACAGGAAGAGTCTTTGCAGAAAATTATGGAGATCACAGGTGAATTGCATAAGATTGGCGCGTTAGACGCATTACAAGCCATGCTGCATTCAAAAGAAAAGATTACTGGCATAGCGTTAGGTCAAGTATCAAGAGAACCAGTTACCAACATGCTCAATAATTTGATGGCTGGAGCTGGAATTCTAACCGCATTAGACCCAGCTACCATTCAGCAACTCTCAAAAAGTGTCCAAAAAGGATTAGCTGAAGCAGAGCAAGGGAATGAAGAAGGGCAAAAAACAGGCGTTCTTCAACTGATGAAATCCATTAATGATCCCGATATTAATCGTGCGTTAACATTCGGTATGAACTTCCTAAAAGGGATGGGAAGAGGCTTAGAAAAAACCGCAGAGTAGGACTTTTGCGAAAAACGTCACTTTGCTTCATACTGTATGAGATGAGTTCACACGTTCCCTAGCCTTACTGGCTGGGGAACTTATTCATGAAGAAACATTATTTGTAGGAGATGAAAACATGTCGGCCCAAAGTAAAATCGCAACACATTTAGAAGAACAATCTACAGCACAGAGAAACATCGGAAGACTACTTGTGAAGTGCTCGGATAAACCGGGAATCGTATCGGCAGTTTCAACATTTTTGCTGCAATATGAAGCAAATATCGTTGAATCCAGCCAATACTCAACTGATCCAGAAGGTGGCATGTTCTATTTACGTATCGCATTCCATTTAGACAACCTATTGGATAAAAAAGAAGAAATGGAAGAAGATTTTAATAACATTGCGGAACAATATGAAATGGACTATCACTTTTCCTACGCAGTAGAACTAAAACGTACGGCGATCTTTGTTTCCAAAGAACCGTATTGCTTAATGGAATTGCTATGGGAATGGCAGAATGGTGATTTAAATACTGACATCGTTGTAGTTATCAGTAACCATGAAGATGCCCGCGGAATGGTCGAAGCACTCGGTATTCCTTTCCACTACATTCCAGCGAACAAAGATATTCGCCAAGAAGTAGAGAAGCAGCAAGTGAAGTTAATGGAAGAATACGATGTGGATGTACTTGTGTTGGCACGGTATATGCAAATACTGACACCTGAATTCGTCAGTCACTTCCCGAATCAAATCATTAATATTCATCATTCATTCTTACCGGCCTTCATCGGTGCGCGTCCTTACGAAAGAGCATTTGGACGCGGTGTAAAATTGATTGGTGCAACGTCACACTATGTAACGAACGATTTGGATGAAGGTCCGATCATTGAACAGGACATCGAGCGCGTGGATCACCGTGACGATATTGTTCAATTGAAGAAGATTGGTCGCACTATCGAACGACGTGTTCTTGCACGTGCAGTGAAGTGGCATCTTGAGGATCGAGTCATTGTAGAGAATAATAAAACCATTGTCTTCCATTAAGAGACACGAAACCGCCACCCAAATGAGTGGCGGTTTTAACTTGCAAAAAAAGTAAATAGGATAGAGGATGGCGTCGTTAATTTGCGTTTCAGGCGGACGCGTTTGAAGTGAGCCCTTAAAATTATTCACTATTATAGTTTTACATTTCATATGGTCGTTTATTTACTTAATGTGATTACTTCGATTCAGTTTTAACGTAGGTTTTTCATAAGCATATCTCCCATTCCGAAATTAAGGAGAGAGTAGTTAGCCGTAAGTGAAAGGTAGCGACTCTTGGAAGGTCAACGTGAGCTAGAACGTCGATCAACGGTGTTAAACCCCGTTCTATTTATATGTTCTCTACAATCTAAAAACCGCCACTCTAAGGATGAGTAGCGGTTTCTTTTAATGTATAGGTGACTTGAAAGTCGCTCCGTGTGTTTCTTGTGTGTTCATGATGGTCAAAAATGCAGAAGGATCTATGTCGGTAGTGATTTGCTTTAGCTTTGAAATTTCCAGCCTTGTCACAACTACATAAATGACGTCTTTTTCGTTATCTGTGTACCCACCGCGGCCGTGCAACTTCGTAATACTCCGGCCCAGTCGTAAACGAATCGCTTCACCAAGTTCTTCGTATTCATCGGAGATAATAAAGACGGCCTTGGTCTCGTCTAGGCCTTGAATCACAATGTCGATCGCTTTTGAGGCGATATAGTATGTAATAATCGAGTACATCGCTTTTTCAGGTCCTAGAACAAAGCCTGCCCATCCGAAGATGAAGAGGTTGAAGAACATGACGAATTCTCCGACACTGTATGGGATTTTTTTTGTCAGTAAAATACCAAGAATCTCCGTCCCATCCAGCGCCCCGCCATTACGTATGATGGTTCCGACCCCCGCCCCTAACAACAATCCCCCGAATACTGTAGCTAGTAACGAGTCTGTTACGAATGGACCTAGTTTTTTAAGTGGGAATTCCACAATGGCCAGCAAAGCAATCGCATAAGAAGAGGAGAAAAAGAAGTTCTTGCCAATATGTTTATACCCAAAGAACAGGAACGGCAAGTTCAACATCAAAATTAAAATCCCAAAAGGTACACCTGAAATGAAATTTAATATAAGTGCAATCCCGATGATGCCTCCATCAATTACGGAGTTAGGGATTAGAAATAAATCTAACGCAATTGCTGTAATGACAACACCAATTGAAATGAATAAATAGCGTCTTAGTAAATGCCCTACGGTTTCTTTTTTATGTTGTTTTCTCATAAAACTCCCCTTTTGAAAACGTATTTATTCTATCTTAACGGAATTTTAAAAAAGAAAGTAGTAGGTATGTAAGGTTTTCAATTTTTCTTCGGAAGTGCGTGATGAATCTTTTACTCTTCACTAACATAAAATAAAACATCATAGCCTAATTGGAGGAGATATGTTGGATATCATTCGTCAGTTGCATAATTATCGCAAAGAAGAAAACGAGTTGAAGTGGGAAGGTACATTTTTGGAGTATCTAGAATTAATAAAAGAGCGTAAAGAAGTGGCACAAACCGCTCATTCCCGTATTTATGAGATGATAAAAAGCGCAGGAATTGAAAAGAAAGACGGCAAGAAAATCTATAATTTCTTTGATGAAGAGTTATTTGGTCTGGAAGAGTCTATAGAACGTTTAGTTGAGGAGTATTTTCATCCAGCAGCTAAGCGTTTGGATGTAAAGAAGCGCGTACTGCTATTGATGGGACCTGTTAGTGGTGGTAAATCTACTATCGTTACAATGTTGAAACGTGGGCTAGAAGCTTATTCTCGTACAGATGAAGGAGCGGTGTATGCTATCAAGGGGTGTCCAATGCATGAGGACCCATTGCATTTGATTCCGGAATCATTAAGGAAGTCATTCTTTGAAGAGTATGGAATACGAATTGAAGGTAGCTTATCGCCTCTAAATCAATTGCGTCTTGAAGAAGAATTTGAAGGTAAGATTGAAGATGTAGTAGTGGAACGCATTCTGTTCTCAGAAGACCGCCGTGTTGGGATTGGAACATTTACACCATCCGATCCGAAGTCACAAGACATTGCTGATTTGACAGGAAGCATAGACTTCTCCACTATTGCTGAATATGGTTCAGAGTCCGATCCACGTGCATACCGGTTTGATGGGGAATTGAATAAGGCCAATCGTGGCATGATGGAATTCCAAGAAATGCTGAAGCTTGACGAAAAGTTTCTTTGGCATTTATTGTCTTTGACACAAGAAGGAAATTTTAAAGCAGGTAGGTTTGCGCTAATTAGTGCAGATGAACTAATCGTTGCGCATACGAATGAAACGGAATATCGTTCATTCATTAGTAATAAGAAGAATGAAGCGCTTCACTCAAGATTAATTGTTATTCCAGTTCCATACAATCTGAAAGTAAGTGCGGAAGAAAAGATCTATGAAAAAATGATTCGTGACAGTGATATGGCTCATGTCCACATTGCGCCGCATGCATTGCGAGTAGCCGCTATTTTTTCTGTTTTGACACGCTTGAAAGCATCCAAAAAACAGGGTGTCGATCGCTTGAAGAAATTACGCCTGTATGATGGACAGAATGTTGAAGGGTTTAACGATGCAGATGCAGAAGAACTGAAGAACGAATTTATAGATGAAGGTATGGACGGAATCGATCCACGCTACGTCATCAACCGAATTTCTTCTGCAATTATTCGGAAAGAAGTACCAAGCATCAATGCGCTGGATGTATTGCGTTCGTTAAAAGACGGCTTTGATCAACACGCTTCCATTTCGAGTGAAGACCGTGATACGTATATGAACTATATTTCTATGGCGCGAAAAGAGTATGACGAAATTGCGAAAAAAGAAGTCCAGAAAGCTTTCGTCTATTCCTATGAAGAATCTGCAAAAACCTTAATGGATAATTACTTGGATAACGTTGAAGCGTACTGCAATAAAAATAAATTACGCGACGCGCTAACTGGGGAAGAAGTCAATCCTGATGAAAAGTTGATGCGTTCGTTAGAAGAACAGATAGGAATTTCAGAGAATGCGAAAAAGGCATTCCGAGAAGAAATCCTAATCCGCATTTCCGCATACGCAAGAAAACACCAACGCTTCGACTACCGTTCCCACGACCGCTTGCGTGAAGCAATTCAGAAAAAACTATTCACCGATCTAAAAGACGTTGTGAAGATCACTACAACTTCTACTACACCAGACGAGACACAACTGAAGAAAATGAATGAAGTCGTAGCACGGCTAGTAGACGAACATGGCTATAACTCCGTCTCGGCAAACGACCTGCTGCGTTACGTAGGAAGTTTGTTAAATCGTTAAATCAGATTAGAAATGTGAATAGAATTGGTGTTTACGATGAGATTGCAACTCCCGCCTAGGTAAGGCATTTTCTACGTAGTTATGCAATGTGCACTAGTATTGTGATGTAACTTATTTTAGTTCAAATTCAAAAACAAGAGACCTCAAATCATGAGGTCTCTTTTTAGTTTTGTTACCGTTTTGTCAATATTCAATCAGCTATCGCATATGATAAGGAAACAAATTGTTCGAAAGATAGGCGGGGATACGAGTGGAAGAAAACCAGAAAAGTCGATTCGTTGTCACTGAAGAAAATTGGTCTCTCCATCGCAAAGGCCACCAGGACCAGCAACGCCACTTAGACAAAATAAACGAAGTGTTAAAAAGTAACTTACCCGACTTAATTAGTGAAGAAAATATTATACTTTCAAATGGAAAAGACATGGTCAAAATACCAATTCGCTCATTAGATGAATTTAAAATTCGCTACAACCACGAAAAGTCCAAGCACGTTGGTCAAGGTGAAGGGGATAGTGCAGTAGGAGACGTTGTGGCGCAAGGAGAGAAGAAGGCACAACCAGGCAAAGGAAAAGAAGCAGGTGATCAGCCAGGGCAGGATATCTATGAAACAGAAGTCTCGATTGAAGAGTTGGAAGAGATGTTCTTTAAAGAATTGGAACTACCAGACTTGGAACAAAAAGAGCAATCCGTAACAACGATTGAAAACATTGATTTCACGGACATCCGTAAAAAGGGGTTAATCGGTAATATTGATAAAAAACGAACTCTATTATCTGCCATTAAACGTAATGCGATGAATGGGAAAGCCGAGGTCGCACCGATTCTGGAAGATGATCTACGCTTTAAAACATGGAATCCTGTGGAAAAACCACAATCAAAAGCCGTTGTCATCGCCATGATGGACACGAGTGGTTCGATGGGGAAATTTGAGAAGTATATGGCACGAAGTTTCTTCTTTTGGATGACGAAGTTTTTACGGACAAAGTATGAAACGGTAGAAATTGAGTTCATTGCGCATCATACGGAAGCGAAAGTAGTGTCAGAGGAAAATTTCTTCAACAAAGGAGAAAGTGGTGGAACTAGGTGTTCATCTGCTTACAGTAAAGCGCTAGAAGTTATTAAAGAATTCTATCCACCAACTAGTTATAATATCTATCCAGTACATTTTTCGGACGGAGAGAATATGACGAGTGATAATAAGAAATGCTTAGAACACGTGGATGAATTATTGGCGATATCGAACATGTTTGGATATGCCGAAGTCAATGAACATCGTAGAATGTCTACGTTGATGTCTGCGTATAAATCAATTGAACATCCCAAATTCAATTATTATATTTTGCAAAAAAATCGCGATGTCTACTTTGCTCTCAAGAAGTTCTTCGAAAAGCGAACGGAGGGATTACGCTGACTGATCAACAGGCACTATCTTATGCAATTGATGAGATTACGGAGATTGCCAGTGGATTTGGACTCGATTTTTATCAGATGCGTTATGAGATTTGCCCGGCAGACATACTGTATACGTTTGGTGCCTATGGAATGCCTACACGCTTCACACATTGGAGTTTTGGTAAACAATTTCATAAGATGAAGCTGCAATATGATATCGGATTGAGCAAGATTTATGAGTTAGTGATAAATTCAAATCCGTGTTATGCATTTTTATTGAATACAAATAGTTTGATTCAAAATAAATTAATCATCGCGCATGTGTTGGCGCATTGTGATTTCTTCAAAAATAATATCTATTTCTCCAAGACGCGTAAAGACATGGTGGAAAGCATGGCAGCTACAGCGGAACGGATTGTAGACTATGAGGTACGCTATGGTAAGAAATGTGTGGAAACATTTCTTGATGCGGTATTAGCCATTCAAGAACATGTGGATCCTAGTATAATGCGGGACATTATTCCGTCACCTTCTATTGTCCGACCACCTCGAAGATCCGCATACGAAGATTTATGGGATCTAGATCAACGAACAATTCCTGGACAGCAAGCGATTGAAATGCACCAAAAGAATCCGAAAGAACCGGAAAAAGATATCTTATTGTTTATTCTTGAAAACAGTCGCAATCTAACGGAATGGCAAGCAGACATCTTGACGATGTTGCGTGAGGAAATGCTCTATTTCTGGCCGCAGCTAGAGACAAAAATTATGAATGAAGGTTGGGCATCTTATTGGCATCAAACCATCCTCCGCCAAATGGATTTAACACCTTCTGAGACAATTGAGTTCGCAAAACTTAATGCCAGCGTGCTGCAGCCTTCCAAGACCTCAATTAATCCATATTATCTCGGTGTTAAAATGTATGAAGATATAGAGAAACGTTATGACATACTGGCTAAAGAAGCTAGTGGACGTGGCGAGGAAGCGATGACAGGACGGGAAAAAATATTCGAAGCACGTGAAATTGAAAATGACACATCCTTCATCCGCAATTACTTGACGGATGATCTGATCAAACAAGAGGATCTGTACGTATTTCAAAAGCAGGAAGACCAATACAAAGTTTCTGACAAACAGACCGACGCTGTTCGGAATCAACTAATTGGACAGCGAGTGAACGGTGGCTTTCCTTATATAGTAGTAGACGATGGTGACTACATGCGTAATGGTGAACTGTATCTTATTCACCGTTACGAAGACACTGAACTTGATTTGCTGTATTTGGAACATGTTCTACCCCATATCCATCAACTCTGGGGACGTATTGTGCATATCGAAACGGTACTCGAGAATAAACCTCTAGTCTTTTCATACGATGGACACAAAGTGTTTAGGAGAAGTAAATAACGAAAGACAATAGACACAGCTTATTTTTGGACTGAAGACAACTCCAGTAATATGGAGATTGCCTTCAGTTTTTTCACTTTGCTACTTTTCATTTCGTGCATCTAATGTTATTTTTATAGTATACTAACTCATTAACGTACTAAAGAGTAGAGAAAAGAGGAAAATCATTGAAAAAGACGACTATCGCTTTATTATTTGCAGCATTATTCCTAGTGTTGACCGGATGTTCGGACAAGTCTTCTGACGGGGAAAAATCTACAGCGAACACAGGTAAAGAAGGAACGAAGGAAATCATCATCGGTGTAGATGACAAATTTGCACCCATGGGATTTCGTGACGATAAAAACAATTTAGTCGGTTTCGATATTGACATGGCAACAGCAGCGGCTGAGCATATGGGGGCTACGGCAAAATTCCAACCAATCGATTGGAAGACGAAAGAAACAGAACTTAGCAGTGGACGAATCGATTTAATTTGGAACGGCTATACAATCACAAAAGAGCGTCAAGAGAAAGTGTTATTCACGAAGCCTTATTTGGATAATAATCAAGTTGTCGTGACGTTAGTAGATTCTGATGTGAAAGCAATTGAAGATCTAGATGGAAAAACGGTAGGCGTGCAAGCATTATCATCTGCTGGACCAGCACTAGAGAGCCACCCAATCCATGAAAAAATAAAGAATATTACAGAATTTGCGGACAATGTTCTAGCGTTAACAGATTTAAAAACAGGTCGTCTAGATGCAGTTGTACTTGATGAAGTCGTCATTGATTACTATATGACAACTGAAGAAGGCGTCTTTACGAAACTTGACGGATCATTGGCAGTCGAAGAGTATGGCGTTGGAGTGAAGAAAGGTAATGAAAAATTGCTTGAAAAACTTCAAAAGGCGTTGGATACTATGAATGAAGATGGTACTTCCGCTGAAATCTCCACAGAATGGTTCGGAGAAGACAAAGTTCTTCGCTGAGTAGTAGAATAAATGATATCAACGGAAGTTGCTATTCTGACTTCCGTTGGTATTTGTATTGTAAGAGAAGTACATAAAACCTTGAATGGTTTTTTGGAGGAATTTACTAATGAGTTATGAATATTTTATGTCCATGCTGATTCCTATGTTGGAAGGAGCTAAAGCGACTGTCCTATTATTTGTAATAGCGATTGTCTCATCCATTCCACTCGGATTCTTGCTGACACTTGCCGTAAGAAGTAGTATTAAACCAATTTCTTATTTGGCGCAGACCTTTATATACGTCATGCGTGGGACCCCTTTGTTATTACAGCTATTGTTCTTTGTATTTGGTTTACCACTTCTGCCGGTAATTGGTGAGTATTTAGTTTTTGACCGTTTTGTCGCCGCTACAATAGCATTCATTTTGAACTATTCTGCGTATTTTGCTGAAATATTCCGCGGTGGATTGCTCTCTATCGATAAAGGGCAATATGAGGCTTCTCAAGTACTCGGCTTATCGAAATGGCAAACGACTGTGCGAGTTATCTTGCCGCAGATGTTTCGTGTAACGCTACCACCTATTGCAAATGAATCGGTATCTTTAGTAAAAGATACGGCGCTTTTATATGCGGTAGCTGTTCCTGAACTGCTGCACTATGCGCAAACAGTCGTGAACAGGGACTTTACAATCATTCCGTTCTTCATTGCAGCGGGAATCTACCTGCTAATAGCATTCGGATTGACTGTGGTGTTCAAGTATTTAGAGAGAAAGCTGCAATACGATTGAGGAGAGAAAACTATGTCTTTCATTGAAGTACGCAACTTACAGAAATCATTCGGTCCATTGGAAGTATTAAAGGATATATCGTTTGATGTTCAAAAAAATGATGTAATGGCAATTATCGGACCTTCGGGTTCTGGAAAAAGTACGATGTTAAGAAGTTTGATTCAATTGGAGCAAGTTGGTGGCGGAAGTATTAGAGTTGACGGGGATTACCTTGTGAAAGATGGTATATACACAAATCCTGCCGATAGTAAAACAATCAATTCTAAAATGGGGATGGTATTTCAACAATTTAACCTATTTCCTCATTTAACTGTAAAGCAGAACTTGGAACTAGCACCGAAACTTGTGAAGAAAGAAAAAGCTGGCGATTATGGGCATAGAAGTATTGAGTTACTTGAAAAGGTCGGATTGGCTTCAAAAGCAGATGAATTACCTTCTAGACTATCGGGTGGCCAGAAACAACGTGTAGCAATTGCGAGAGCGTTAATGATGGATCCGGATATATTATTATTCGATGAACCGACTTCCGCTTTGGATCCGCAATTGACGAAAGAAGTATTGCAAGTAATGAGAAATCTTGCGGAAGAGCATATGACGATGATTGTGGTGACGCATGAAATGGAATTTGCAAGTAATGTCGCAAATCATGTGATTTTCATGGACGATGGAATGATCGTCGAATCAGGTACTCCAGATGAAGTAATCAAATCACCGAAAGAAATACGCACAAAGAGATTCCTGAATTACGAGTTAAGTAAATAACTAAAAATAGTGATGCGAATGTAATACTCGCATCGCTTTTTTTTATATAAATTGCACAATTTCCAACTAAAATATTGTAATATATGAAAGATTTCATCTAATAGTTCATTAACTTGTGAGAATTAACGAAAAATATTGAATAATACATTGACGAATAACTTTGTAAAGGGTACGATTACGTATAATTATTACCCTTTCAGAATATGTCGAACGGGTAATAGATAATAGTTGAGGGGGATTTACATGAAGAAACGTTGGGTGACTTATGTAGCTGCACTATTCAGTATCGTGCTCATTCTAGCTGCTTGTAGTGGGAAAGAGGAGTCATCTGATCCGGCAGCAGATGATAAAAATGATGACAAAGCAAGCACTGAAGAAAAATATACAATTGGTGTTACACAAATTGTTGAACACCCATCTTTGGATGCGGCGTTTGAAGGGTTCCAAAAGGCGATTGAAGATGCAGGATTGAATGTAGAATATGATAAACAAAATGCACAAAATGATAATAGCTCCAATTCAACAATTGCGAACAACTTGGCAGGCGCAGGCGTAGATTTAATATTTGCTAACTCTACACCAAGTGCACAGGCAGCAGCTAGTGCGACACAAGATATTCCAATCATCTTTACGTCTGTTACAGATGCAGTAGCTGCAGAACTTGTTGCATCTAATGAAGAGCCAGGTGGAAATGTTACTGGAACAACCGACAATCATCCGGATGCAATTCCGAACACAATGAAATTCTTGAAAGAAAACGTAGGTGCGAAAAAAGTTGGAATGATCTTCAACTCAGGAGAGCAAAACTCTCGCTTACAAGTGGATCATGTGAAAGAAATTTTAGCAGATATGGATATGGAAGTGGTTGAAGCGTCAGTTGCGACTTCAGCAGATGTGAAACAAGCAGCTGAATCATTAATCGGTTCAGTAGATTCATTCTATATCATCACGGATAACACAGTAGTATCCGCACTGGAATCAGTCATCTCTGTTGCAAACGACAATAAGATTCCGATGATGGTTGGTGAATTCGATTCTGTGAAACGTGGTGGACTTGGAGCATACGGCTTTGAGTACTACGATATCGGCTATGAAGCGGGTGAAATGGCAGTAAAGATTCTAAAGGGTGAAGAAACGCCTGAATCATTACCTGTTCAATTACCACAGAACTTAAAGTTAGTGATGAATGAAGAGACTGCAAACGCAATCGGCTTAAAGATTCAAGATGATTGGAATGCAGAGATTGCAAAATAAATAAAACTAGGAGATGATCTTGCATGTTTTCAGCTGTATTTGGCTCAGTTGAGCAGGGTATCATCTATGCGATCATGGCACTCGGAGTGTATCTAACATTCCGGGTGCTTGATTTTCCAGATTTAACAGTGGACGGAAGTTTTGTGACAGGTGCAGCAGTAGCGGCTACGATGATTGTATTTGACTATCATCCACTTGTTGCAACACTTACCGCGATCTTGGTCGGCTTTTTTGCTGGGTGTATAACGGGTTTATTACATACCAAAGGAAAAATCAATCCACTTCTATCCGGAATTCTCATGATGATAGCTCTTTACTCGATAAACCTTCGGATAATGGGACTGACTTCTGAAAACTCAGTAGGCCGTCCAAATATTCCGCTTTTAAATTCAGAAACGATTTTCAGTAAGTTCCAAGGTTTCTGGAGTAATCTTGGAATTGATGAAACAATAAATGGCTTCTTAGCAGGACTAGGCTTAGAGCATTTACCATCGACTTGGGGAACAGTAGTTTTGATGATTCTAGTCGTGGTGATCATTAAATTCATTGCGGACTGGTTCTTGCAAACCGAAGTTGGTTTGGCTATCCGTGCAACTGGCGATAATAAAAAAATGATTCGCAGTTTCTCTGCCAATACAGATACTCTCGTTATTCTTGGATTAGGAATTTCTAACGCGTTGGTAGCTTTCGCAGGTTCGTTAATTGCACAGTATGGAAAATTTGCAGATAACGGCATGGGAATAGGTATGATCATTATCGGGTTGGCTTCTGTTATTATCGGTGAAGCAATCTTCGGAACGAAAACTATTTTCCGCACCACACTAGCAGTAGTTATCGGTGCAGTCATCTATCGTATCGTACTCGGTCTATCACTACGCGTGAAAATTCTCGATTCAGGTGATATGAAATTGATCACTGCAGTCATCGTCATCGCGGCATTGATTATTCCGCAGATTCTCGAAAAGAGACGGGAAAAGGCACGTAAAGCGAAAAGACAAGCTAAACGAATGGCGATGAAGTCATCACAAGGAGGTCATAGCGTTGTTGAAGCTGGATCAAGTCAATAAAATATTTAATGAATCGACTCCGGATGAAAAAGTAGCGCTCGACCAGATTAACTTGCATTTACAACCGGGTGACTTCGTTACTGTAATCGGAAGTAACGGTGCAGGAAAATCCACTATGATGAATATGATATCAGGTGCATTGACACCGGATTTTGGTTCTATTTATATCGATAACAAGGACGTCACACGTTTAGCAGAATTCAAACGTTCTAAAATGATTGGGCGAGTATTCCAAGATCCAATGTCAGGTACAGCACCTACTATGACAATTGAGGAGAATTTGGCGATGGCGTATTCTCGCAACCGTCGTCGTTCATTGCATCGCGGAGTAGATAAGAAACGGAAAGATTTATTCCGCACATCGCTTGAAACTTTGCACTTAAATCTCGAAAATCGTATGACAGCGAATGTAGGATTACTGTCAGGTGGTGAGCGTCAAGCGTTGTCATTGTTGATGGCAACTTTTACGCAGCCTTCTATATTGTTGTTGGACGAGCATACGGCTGCACTTGATCCGTCTCGCGCGGAGCTGATCACCGATTTAACGAAACGTTTAGTTGAGAAAGATCAACTGACGACGTTGATGGTAACGCATAACATGCAACAGGCGCTCGATCTTGGTAATCGTTTGATTATGATGGATAAAGGACAAATCATTCTAGAGGTGGAAGAAGAGCAGAAACAGCACTTGACGATTGCGAAATTGATGGATGAATTCCAACGCATTCGTGGAGAACAACTTACTAGCGATGCAGCTTTACTTTCTGTATAAACAAAATCCCCTGTTTTCCGGTTATGGAAAACAGGGGATTTTTCGTCGGCTTAGGCAAGCTTTGCTATATGTTTCTTGATTTCGTATACCCAATCAAATGGATCTTTTTCTTTACCTGTTTGGATATTCGTTAACGTGTTATAAAGACGAGTGGATAGTTCGCCTGTTTCGCCGTTAGCGATAATCATTTTATAACCATCCCAATTTAGTTCACCGACGGGGGAAATAACAGCAGCTGTACCTGTGCCGAATACTTCTTCCAGTTCTCCGCTTTCATAGACAGATCGAATTTCATCCATCGAGATTTGACGCTCTGCTACTGGCATATTCCAGTGTCGTAGCAACTGCAAGATAGATTTTCGTGTAATACCTTCGAGAATGCTACCGTTGATTGCGGGTGTCACGACTTCACCATTGATTTTGAAGAAGATATTCATACTACCAACTTCTTCGACATATTTACGCTCGACGCTATCGAGCCATAAAACTTGGGAGTAGCCTTGTTTGTCTGCTGTCTCTTGCGCCTTTAAAGCGGATGCGTAGTTACCGGCAGTTTTAGCGCTACCCGTTCCGCCTTTTGCAGCGCGGACGAATTCATTTTCTACGAGAATCTTTACTGGATGAATTCCCTCCTTGTAGTACGAGCCAACAGGGGACAGAATCATGTAGAACTGATAACTCTTCGCTGGGGCTACACCTAGGAATGCTTCTGTTGCAATGACAAATGGGCGGATATATAATGAGGTTCCTTCTAGTGTAGGAATCCAATCCTGCTCGATTTGCAGCAACTGATTCAGTGCGTACAATGCGTTCTCTTCATCAATCCGTGGCATACATAGACGGTCAAGTGAGTAATTCAGGCGCTTCATATTTTGATCGGGTCGGAACAAACGAATCGTTCCTTCCTCAGAACGATACGCCTTCATTCCTTCAAAAACCGTTTGTCCGTAATGCAAAACGATTGCAGCGGGATCGAGTGTTAAAGGAGCGTAAGGAGTAATGCGATGATTATGCCAACCTTTGCCTTCCTCATAGTCTATAATGAGCATGTGGTCTGTAAATGATTTCCCGAAAACTAAAGTGCTAGGATCTGGCTTTTCTTTTTTATTTTGTGCAAGTTGAATTTGCATAGGTAATCTCGTCATAATCATCAAACCCCTTAAGATATAGAATATTCCGAAACTTTACTTCCGAATAATGTAATTATACTGCTTTTTCAGAAAAAATAAAGTAGAAAGTTTGTCGATATTCAAAACTATTGTATAAAGGAGCAAATTTTCATGAAAAAAATAGTGATTGTAGGCGCTGGAATCGTTGGTGCTTCCGCTGCTTATCATTTGTCTACGCAACATGCAGAAGTCGTGCTAATCGATAGACAGGAGCCGGGACAGGCCACAAAAGCTGCAGCAGGCATTATTTGTCCATGGGCATCTCAGCGCCGTAATAAAGCTTGGTATGCATTAGCGTCAGCTGGAGCTGCCTATTATCCCGAATTCATTCGTTCATTGGAAGAGCAGGGCGAGCTGGAAACAGGATACAAGAAAGTTGGTGCCTTGGCGATTCATACCGATTTAATTCGTTTAGAGAAGAAAGTCGAGTTATTGAATAAAAGAAAAGAACACGCTCCCGAGATCGGAGAAGTGGAATTACTATCTCCAGAGCAGGTGGCTAGTTATTTTCCAGAGTTATCTGATGAATACTCAGCTGTCCGTATTTCTGGCGCAGCCAAAGTCGAAGGCGAACAACTACTTGATGCGTTGAAACGTGTGGCAGTTACACGTGGTGTGCAAAGTATTAATGGCTCCGCTACACCGTACATAAAAGAAGGAAAAGTCTGTGGTGTTGTTGTGGATGGACAAATTATTGAAGGAGATCAAATCGTCGTAGCGGGAGGTGCATGGGCTAGTGATTTTACAGAACCATTAGGTAAGAAGCTACAAGTAGCAGGACAGAAAGCGCAAATACTTCATTTACAATCCAAGCATATTACGTCAGGTGAGTGGCCCGTCATCATGCCACCGAGCACTCAGTACCTGGTACCGTTCCAAGATGGTAGATTCGTGGCGGGTGCAACACACGAAGATACAGATGATTTTGATATTCAACCGACAGCTGGTGGGATATTGGAAGTATTATCAAATGTTCTACCCGTTGCACCTGCACTGAATAAGGCGGAATTGGCTGAGGTTCGTGTGGGCATCCGTCCACATACACCGAATTTTATGCCCGTAATTGGTCAGCTGCCTGATCACCCGCAGGTTTGGATTGCCAATGGTCTTGGTTCATCTGGTTTAACAGTAGGACCTCTTCTCGGCAAGCTATTATCCCAGTTAGTGCTTGACCATGAGACTGGATGGGATTTGGAAAGCTACTCTATTGATCAAATAATTGCCTGTGAACATTGAATAAAGTGCGTATAATGACTATTATGAATATATAGCGATTGAACGGTAAAGGGGAAGATTCATAATGAGAAGATATGTTTCGTATTCGGAAGAAGTTAAAGAAGCGATGAAATACGGCAAGCCGCTAGTCGCATTGGAATCTACAATTATTACGTATGGCATGCCGTATCCTGAAAATGTGAAAGCCGCACGTGAAGTTCAGCAGATTGTGCGGGATCATGGAGCGGTTCCCGCAACCATTGCGATTATGGACGGTAAAATAAAAATCGGGCTAACTGATGAAGAGTTGGAACGATTTGGAGATAGCAAGGGGGTTATTAAAGCATCTAGGCGCGACATAAGTTACTTAATTGCTACTAAAAAACCGGGTGCCACGACGGTTGCTGCATCGATGTTCTTTGCCGACTTGGCGAGAATCCGTGTGTTCACGACTGGGGCCATTGGCGGTGTGCACAGGGGCGTGGAACAGACGATGGATATTTCTGCCGATCTTGAAGAATTCGCACGCACAAGTGTAGCGGTTGTTTGTTCGGGAGCGAAATCCATTTTGGATCTTGGGAAAACACTCGAGTATTTGGAAACGAAAGGTGTGCCGGTGATAGGGTATCAGACAGATATATGCCCTGCCTTTTATACAAGAAACAGTGCACATCCTGTAGATTATCGAGTAGATGAAATCGACATGATGGCAGAGATGTTACGTGTTAAATGGAATCTAGGCTTGGAAGGTAGTGCGATTATTGCCAATCCAATCCCTGAAGAATATGCCATGGATCAAGAGTATATGGATGGATTGGTTTCAGATGCACTTAAAGAAGCTGAAGAAATGGGTATTAGTGGAAAGAATCTCACGCCACATATGTTAAAAAGAGTTCAGGAAATGACAGGTGGCAAAAGTTTGGAAGCCAATATTGCACTGGTAAAGTCAAACGCTGAACTTGCCGCAAAATTGGCAGTGAGTTTTAACGGTAATTAATAGAGATAGGTTGTGTAGAATTGAAAGTAGTATCTTGGAACGTGAACGGTATTAGAGCATGTGTGAAAAAAGGTTTCAGTGACTTTTTTGAACAAGTTCAGGCAGATATTTTCTGTGTCCAGGAGATCAAATGTCAAGAAGGACAAATCGATCTTTCTTTCGATGGGTATGAATCCTATTGGAACTATGCTGAGAAAAAAGGCTATTCCGGTACGGCAGTGTTTACGAAGAAAACACCTCTTTCTGTACGCTATGGATTGAATGATCTAGATCACGAATCAGAAGGCCGAGTGCTGACGCTGGAATTTGAAGAGTTTTTTGTCGTCAATTGTTATACGCCCAATTCACAACGGGACTTAGCGCGATTATCATTTCGACTGGCATGGGAAGATGAATTACTCGAGCACTTACAGTCTCTAGATGCTATCAAGCCAGTTATCTATTGCGGTGACCTGAACGTAGCACATGAAGAAATTGATATTCGTAACGTTAAATCCAATATTGGCAATTCAGGATTTACGAATGAAGAACGCGGGAAAATGACGCGGTTGTTAGACGCTGGATTCATTGATACGTTTCGCTTTATGAATCCGGATCTTAAAGAGAACTATACATGGTGGTCTTATATGCGCGATGTACGGGCACGAAATATCGGCTGGCGTATCGATTACATTATTATTTCAAAGCGTCTCCAGTCAGCCCTGCAAACAACAGCCATTCATTCAGAAATCATGGGCAGTGATCATTGTCCGATTTCTACAGAATTAGAAATATAATGAGAGCAAGTACCTCTCGAGTTAACCTATTCAGTTAAGATACCATAGCTGAAAAAAAAGAGGTTGGGACAGAACAGAAAAAACGTAAGGGGGAATGAGTCCTTTACGCTTTTTTTCTGTTCTTATCAGTAAATATTTTTTTAGAGTATCAGAGTGTACCGGAACGGAGAAAGGCCGACTCCTGAGGGATCAGCGTGCGTCTTGAGACCCTGGACGGAGCAAAGCGAAGGAAGCGGCTCAAGCCACGCCCCTCGGAAAGCGTGCCTTTCGGA